>JBKPLD010000046.1:0-5423 GCA_046731415.1 Verrucomicrobiota bacterium | reverse complement strand
GTCCTTCAACAATGGACAAGCCGCTACGCGATTATCTCAGCTTGAGTGATGTAGAGTTTCGCGTGCTCTTTAGAGATTCGCCGATTAAACGAATCAAACGCCGCGGTTTTCTTCGCAATGTCTGTGTCGCACTCGGCAACGTTGGAGATTCGTCCGATTTACCTGCACTTAAATGCGCCGCAGCCGATCCTGAGCCGTTAATCGCGGACCACGCCAGATGGGCAATCCAGCAAATTCTGTTTCGAACAGGGGATCAGTTCGCTCAGTCGGGAGACAAGGCCAACCTCAGCCAGGGAAGCAATTAATTGAATCCAAAAGTGTTCCCATGCTCATCCTAAATTGTTATGAACGGGTTTTCGTTTGCAAGAGTCAAAACAAGCGACTAATTCTGACGCCTTCACCCCGAGAACCGCTCCTCCGATGCACCAAGCTGTTAGCACGCCCGCGCCTGCGCCTGTGACCGCAAAACAGCGTCGCGCCCGCAGGAAAAAGCAAATTATTTACGGATTGATCGCCTTGGTCGCACTCTGGATCATTGCGTCGGTGGTCTGGAGCAAGCGGGAGAAGCCGATTCCAGTTACAACGGAGCGGGCGATTCGCAAAACGATCGTGCAAACGGTTTCGGCTACAGGAAAAATACAGCCTGAGATTGAAGTCAAGATTTCGCCTGAAGTTGCCGGCGAAATTATTGAATTGCCGGTCGAGGACGGGTTGAGGGTCAAAAAAGGCGACCTGTTGGTGAAAATTAAACCCGACTCCTACAAAGCGCTTCTCGAACAACAGGAGGCGGCAATCAGCGCGGCTAAGGCCACGAATCTGCAACAAAAGGCCACGATGATGAAGACGGACCATGACCTCAAACGGGCCGAAGACTTGTTCAATAAAAAGCTGATCTCGGAGCAGGAATACAACGCGGCGCAGGCAGCTTATGACGTGGCCAAAAACACCTATGAAAGTTCGCTTCATGAAATCGAACGCGCCGAGGCAAGCTCGAGTCAGGCACGCGATCAACTGTCGAAGACTACGATTTATTCGCCGTTGGACGGAACGATCACCGTTTTAAACAGCAAACTTGGGGAACGTTTGGTTGCCACCGGGCAATTTGCGGGCACAGAAGTGATGCGCGTGGCCGACCTCACCCACATGCAGGCCATTGTCGATGTGAACGAGAATGATGTGGTCAACGTCAAGCTCGGCGACAAAGCCAGGGTGAAAATCGACGCTTACGGCGACCGCAAGTTTAACGGCGTGGTGCAGCAAATCGCCAATACCGGAAAGACGACCGGCTCAGGGACGCAGGAGGAGGTGACTAATTTCGAAGTGAAAATTCGGATTGACGATCACGACGTAGTGCTGCGCCCCGCGCTCAGTTGTACCGCGGAAATCCAAACCAACGAGGTGAAAGACGTCGTGGCGCTACCGATGCAGGCAGTCACCATTCGCACCGGCGACAGCAATTTGAGCCCAGAAGAAATCGAGAAGAAAAAGCAGAAGGCGACGCAGCGCGACAAGGGCGACAACAACGCGGAATTTGTCAATGAACGCGCGGAAAAAGCGGCGCAGAAAGAAGAGCACGAAAAACTCGCCAAGGTTGTGTTCTTGAAAAAAGGCAACAAGGCGCAGATGGCGAAAGTGACGACTGGGATTTCCGATGACACTTACACGGAAATCAAGAGTGGCATTCAACCGGGTGACGAAGTGATCTCGGGAACCTATAGCGCCATTAGCCGGAAGTTGAAGGAGGGCGCGAAGGTCACCCTCGACAAGGATGCAGCGAAGTGACCGAGTGGTGAGTGACAAGTGACGAGCGCCTCTGTTACAACGCTCCGTATGAAAACAAATACTACTCGCAGTTACAAAGATCTGGTTGTTTGGCAGAAAGGAATGGCCCTCGCAAAACTCGTGTACGGACTAACGGGGAGTTTTCCATCAGAAGAAAAGTTTGGAATCGTCGCTCAAATGCGACGCGCAGCAGTTTCGATTCCGTCAAACATTGCGGAGGGGCAAGCGCGCCACACGACGGGCGAATTTATTCAATTTATTTCGCACGCTCAAGGCTCTATCGCCGAACTCGACACACAGCTTATTCTTAGCATCGATTTGAACGTTTGCGCCACGGCTGCCGCTGATCCCGCGTTGGAATTGATCGGGGAACTTCGGCGGATGCTGAACGCTTTGCGTCGTAAGCTATTCAAGCGCGAATAACTCTTCACTCGTCACTTGTCACCCATCACTGGCAACGTCAGACCGCTCGGCCCGGTCGTGATCGACATTGAGAATATTACTAAAGACTACGTCATGGGCGAGGAAGTCGTGCGCGCCCTGCGCGGTGTGACATTGCAAATACATCGCAATGAATACCTCGCCATTATGGGACCGAGCGGCAGCGGTAAATCGACGCTCATGAACATGCTCGGTTGTCTCGATACTCCGACTTCAGGGCGCTATGAGTTCAATGGTAGAAATGTTGCCGAGATGGACGACGATGAGCTCGCGGCCGTTCGCAATCGCGAGATTGGCTTCGTGTTTCAAACGTTCAACCTCCTGCCACGATCAACATCGCTGCGTAATGTCGAGCTGCCGCTCATCTATGCGGGGATCGATCCCGAACGGCGTGAAGCGCGCGCCACCCAGGTGCTAGCAGATGTTGGCCTGGGCGACCGCATTCATCACAAACCGAACGAACTTTCCGGCGGTCAACGCCAGCGCGTGGCCATCGCACGCGCTCTGGTCAACGGACCATCCATTATTCTCGCCGATGAGCCGACTGGAAACCTTGATTCCAAAACCGGCGACGAAATCATGGAGTTGTTCGAGAATTTATATCAGCGCGGTAACACAATTATCCTCGTGACTCATGAACGAGACATCGCTGCCCACGCACGTCGCACTGTCCATTTGCGCGACGGCCTAATCGAGATGGATCACGTGGGATTCATTCCGGAACTCGATATGCCGGTCGCAAGATAAACTCCACATGAAACGCTTTCTCTATGAGCTGGGCGAAAGCTGGAAAATCGCCGCCGCGCAAATGCGCTCGAACCTGACACGCTCAACGCTCACGGCACTCGGCGTTATTATCGGGATTATCGCGGTTACGCTGATGGGCACCGCTGTGAACGGCATATCCATAGGCTTCGATAAGAGCATGGCAGTGCTGGGTGACGATGTCCTCTACGTGACGCAATGGCCCTGGAAGCCCGTGGACGACTGGTGGAACTACCGAGACCGCAAAAAGATCAAAACGGAATATGCCGAGACCTTGAACCGGATGATCGCGGCGACCCCGAACTCGAACCTAGTGGTGGCGGTGCCCACTTCGAACTTCATGCGATCAGTCAAATACGGCGGTAATCAGGTGGACAATGTGTTCGTCCTTGGGACAACGTCGGATTTTATCGTCACATCGACAATTGATTGTACGTCGGGACGATTCTTCAACGAACTCGAATCCCGTGACGGCGCTAATGTTGTCGTGATTGGTTATGACGTCGCTGACGCGCTTTTTCCGTCCCAGAGCCCGATCAATAAATCGGTGCTAATCAACGGTCAGTTGTTCAAGGTCATTGGCGTAAACACGCGACAAGGCACGTTTCTCGGTTTGTTCAGTTGGGACTCGATGGTGGCGATGCCGCTGCGCGCGTTTAGCAAATATTTTTCGGCCAAAAGCGAGTCGGACGTGCGGGTGAAAGTGAAAGACAAGACCAAACTCGCCGAAGCCAAGGATGAGCTCACCGGTTTGATGCGACGCGTGCGCGGATTGCCGCCGGAGAAAAAGGAGGATTTCTCGATCAACGAGCAACAGGCCTTCAAAAGCACGCTCGATCCGGTGAAAAACTCAATCGCCATTGCGGGGCTGTTTATCACCGGCTTGTCACTTTTTGTCGGCGCAATCGGAATCATGAACATCACGTTCGTTAGCGTGAAAGAGCGCACGAAGGAGATTGGAACCCGCAAGGCGTTGGGGGCACGACGGCGAACAATCCTGTTGCAATTCCTCATCGAGTCTACGGCGCTTTGTCTGTTAGGCGGGTTTATCGGACTCGCGTTCGCCTATCTGATGTGCTTTGGGATTGGCAAAGCTTTTCCCTCGTTTCCGATTCATTTCTCGATAGGCCTGGTGCTCGTCAGCATGATTGTTTCGATACTAACCGGTTTATTCTCGGGATTCGCGCCCGCCTGGACAGCATCGCGCCTCGATCCAGTCACAGCACTCAGATACGAGTAGCAAATTCGAAATCCGAATAACCAGAAATGACCAAGCACGAATGACGAATACCGAAAGAAGCACCAAAGCCCAAATGACGAAGAAGCGGCGTCACCATCCCTCGTCATTTGATCATTTGTCATTCCTTCGAACTTCGTCATTCAGATTTCGTCATTCTTCGGCTTGTTTCGGATTTCGATATTCGCTATTCGGATTTTAAGGATGCTCTTCAGTGAAATAATTAAGATGGCTGCGGCTTCGCTCGGCGCGAACAAACTCCGCTCCGTGCTGACGATGCTTGGCATTACCATCGGTGTGTTCTCAGTCATTTCAGTCATGACAGCGATCGGCGCGCTGCAATACTCGATTGAGAACGGCATTAGCTTTCTCGGTTCCAACATCTTCCAATTCGCCAAATATCCGGCCACCATGAGCGCGGGCGGAGACGCCCAGGAGAAATTTCGAAACCGGCACAACATTACCTATAAACAGGCACTGCACTATTACCGCTTGATGGAAGGCGAAGCCCGCGAGATTTGCCTCAAAAGCTTTGGCTACGAAGTGAAAGGCCAGGCGGTTTATAACGGCGGAAAGACAACGCCGAGTCTTCTCATTGTCGGAACAAATAAAAGTTTCCTCACTGCCAATGCACATACCCTTGGTTACGGCCGAAATTTGAATGACGAAGATGTCGATCTTTCACGACGCGTGATTGTCGTCGGCAAGATGGTCGAGAAAAGGCTGTTCCCGCATGAAACGCCGATTGGCAAAGTCGTTCGCGTGAGCGGACACACCTACACGATCATCGGCGTGCTCGCGGAAAAAGGAACGGCGTTCGGCCAAAGCGAGGACAACCTCTGCATCATGCCGATCACGCGCTTTTTCGAGGATTACGGCGAAGCAAAACGGACCGTCAACATCGCGACGCAAGCATTCACGCAGGATACTTACAATCGTACGTTTGATCGCGCGATCGGCGCGATGCGAATCGCGCGTGGCCTGCGGCCAGACCAACCGAACGATTTCGAGATTTACAGCAACGACTCGCTCAAGAGCGCGTTCACTAACGTCGCCGGCTATGTTCGAGTGGGCGCATTCGTCATTAGCTTCATCGCGCTCGTCGCGGCTGGAATCGGCATCATGAACATCATGCTGGTGAGCGTGACTGAACGGACCAAGGAGATCGGCGTTCGCAAATCGATCGGCGCCCGTAGCC
>JBKPLD010000045.1:0-17847 GCA_046731415.1 Verrucomicrobiota bacterium | reverse complement strand
GGGTTACTAATATTGCTGAGAGGTATTTAATTTTCATATTTATTTACTGCTGTTCGGAAGAGATTAAGCAATAGCCATGCCAAGGCGTGAGGACCTGCCCTGTGACGCTTCTCTACGTATTACAACATGCTAATTATAATGGCCTTAAGTCCAAAAATAAACTTTAGAACTTTCTTTGGTCCGATCAAAGCGCGGAGCAAAGTATTGTAAGACTTGCCGACGAACGCGCGGGAAGTAAAGCGCTGCCTGCATGTAATAAGCACAGGCCAAGTAAGTTATACCTCATTTGAAGCCGCACGGATTCCCGACAGGCGTCCCGCATCCATGGAAGGTCTCACTGCAACCATGGCTCTACGCATTTAAGGTGAGGTAGGCGAAACTGCACCTTCTCTCGCCGATTTCCAAATCGGCAGAACGTGGCGACGGAAGGCGGGATTACAAACCCGCGACACAGCAGAGGTCGAAGTCTGCGCTGTGCTCTTTGAATGTGCAGCTCATTCCTTCTGCAGGTCTGCGAGGGCGCGTTTGGCTTCAGTCGCGAACGGTTCCTGAAGTCCCCCGGTCAAAGCTTGTTTGAGCGCCCCCCGCGCGTCGGCTGTCTGCCTGGCTTGGAGCTGAGCCATTCCAAGATAAAAAAGTGAATCCGCGTCCAAGGGGCCCTGCCGCGCGCTCTCCTGTAACAACTGCACAGCCCGGGGATATTCCTTCTTTTCGTAACTCAATCGCCCCAAAAGCTCGGTTAATGCAGCGTCGTCTGTTAATGTCTTGCGGGCTTTCGCTGCAAGCTCGTACGCCGCAGCGAGCATAGAAGGGTCTTGAGCGTACAACGCGGCCAGGCGCTTCTGCGCAAGCGCAAACTCTGGCCAGCGGCGTAGAATATTGTCGTAGATTTCGATTGCCCGTTTATTTTGACCCTGCTTGGTATCCAGCGCAGCCTGGGCCATGAGTGCCGGCACGAATTCGGGGTTCGATTGTAACTCCTTCCCGATCTCCGCTTCGGCCGCATGGAGGTCCTTTGGATTTTCACTCAACGCGGTCAATGCGAGAAATTTTTGGGCATCGGCAGCATGAACTGGATTAGGGTTGTTCGTCAGAACTTTTTGCATGGCATCCCGAGCTTCATTCACTTTTCCCAAACTGTACGCAGCCCATGCAAAATCATGGAGGATCGAGGAATCACTTTGGCGCTGACGAGCTGCTTCCTGCAAAAGACTGTAAGACCAGGTAAAGTTGCGATCCTGATACGCAACTTTTCCGAGAATGCCGGCGACCTGCGGATCAGCTGGCGCAAGCTCTCGCGCTTTCTTTGCGTAAGCGAGAGCTTTCTCCTTGCTTTGCAGCGGCCCGGCATAAAGTTGGGCCAGCTTGATCATGGCGGGCGTCAACTTCGGATTCAACTTCACCGCCTGCTCGAAAGCTGCAGCCGCCTTGTCCGACGCGCCTTGTTTTTCATAAGCTTCTCCCAAACGGGTTTGCGAGATGACATCGTTTGGCTGCTGTTTCGCCATTGCCTCGAGTTGTGCGATAGATAATTCCGAGGAAGGACCGGTGCCACTGTCAAGCAAGGCGAGATGACGTTTGCTCTCGTCTTTCCCTGGGAAATCTTTGGCTGCGGCCGCTGCTTTTCGGAGAGCTATCTTGGCCAAATCTGTCCGGCCCATCATGTAGGCGGTCATGCCAAGGTGAAATTGAATCTCCGGACTATCGGGGAGTTTGTCGGCGCTCTCCTGCAGAATCGTCAGCGCCTGTTGATAGTCGCCGCGTTTGTAAAGAACCCAGCCCAGCGTGTCGGCAGCTGCAGCATTCTGTGGTTGGAGGTCACGCGCCCGGCGCGCCAACTCATAAGCCTTGTCTAAGTCGTTCAGCCTTTCGGCATCGAGGTAAGCAAGATTATTTAACGCGGGAACAAAGTTAGGATTGATCGAAAGAACTTTCTCATAGGCATCGCGAGCCTGTGCGAATTCCTCCATCCGTTCGTATATGAGAGCCAGCGTCATGACCGTCGACGCATTTTTGGGATCCTTCGATACCTCTGCTCGTAATTGGCTGGCGGCCTCCGAAAGCTTGTTGGTCGCAACATAAGTCTGGACCAGCAAATCGCAGGCGGCGACAAAATTAGGATCGAGCTGGAGTGTCCTTCTAAGCTCTGCTTCCGCCAAGTCCCATTTTCCTTCCGCGGCCAGGATCTTGCCTTCCAAATAATGGCCAACTGGCAAATCAGGATTTTTTTGGAACTGACTTCGTACCCTCTGCCGTGCAACGTCGAAATGCTTATCGAGCAAATCCAGTTCTATGAGTTGATCCACGGGAAATAAACTATTCGGCGAGAGCTGGGCAGCTTTTTCGAAGGCCCGGCGCGCTTCGTCATTTCTTTTGGCTTGGCGACAGGCCAAGCCCAATGCTAGCTGAAGTTGTGGATCGTTGGGCGTGAGCTCCCCTTGGTTGTGAAGAACTGAGATGGCATCATCAAACCGATCCAGGGAACCATAAGCTGCGGCCAGAACCAACACGGCATTGCTCATATCGGGGCGTCTTTGCACCAAACGGCTAAGCGGCTCGATCACTTTGTCACCGTGACCGGTGGCAACGTTGATCTGGCCGAGGAGCAGGACAGCATCGTCGTAATTCGGACTGATCGAGACGGCCTGATCAAGCGCAACCGTTGCCTGAGTTGTGTTGTTATCTTTGAGATACGCGCGAGCCAATTGGTATTTGATCAGCGGGGTATCTGGGTAGGTTCGATCCAGGTGCTCTAAACCGTCGACCGCCTTTTTTGTATCGCCTTTTGCCAGCAGCACTTCGCTTTCTAGTCTACGGCCATCAATGTTCTCCTCATCGCGGCCAAAGACATTTTCGAGAAGCGAAAGGGCCTCGTCGTATTTCTTATCTTTAAGGCCAAGCTCCGCTAACAAAGTCCAACCTGGCAGATAATCGGGCGCCTGCCTGGTCATCTCTGTGGCAATCCTTCTTACTTCCTCGGTATTACCCTCAGCGGACTCAAACGCAGCGTATTTCAGCCGCTCGATCGATCGAACCGGTGCAAGTTCAGCCGCTTTTTTGAACTCTTCGCCGGCTTGTTTCTTGTCTTTCTGGAATAGATACAAATCACCCATCGCCGCGTGCGCGGCAGCTGAGTTTGGATCGACAGCGAGCGCTTGTCGAAGCGCATTCTCTGCGCCAGCTGGATTGCCACTTTTAAAAAGTAGATTCGCCGAGGCGAGGTAGAAAGAAACGTCGTTCTTTTTGGGAAATTTCTGGAGCTGTTCCTCGGCGACCTCAATATCTTCTTTGCTGTGCGCCGCTTCCGCCAACACTACAACGGCATCGCCATTGTCCGGAATTTGTTCGAGTAATTTGAGTGCTTCTTTTTTTGCCTGCTCAAATCGCCCGATGGCCGCATAACAATGAGCCAGCCGTATGCGATTTGGAATGTTCTTGGAATCGATCTCGCTTGCCTTTTTCAAAAATGCGGCGGCGGGCAGCATGGCGTTGTCGTCCTGCCAGATCGCGCCGATTCTTTCGAAAGCGAGCGCGTTTTGGGGGTCCAAGCGAACCACGTTGAGGTAGCTCAGCTTTGCTTTGTCGTAGTCGCCTGCTTTGAAATAGTTGTCGGCCTCAGTGAGAAGGCGCGCCTTTTTAGCTTCTTTGGAGCAGGCGGTAACGAGAGCGACCGCCAGAATAAGCGTTATAATTTGAAACAAGGTTCTGGATATTTGCATGCGGAGGAGGATTTGGTATTAACTGACGTTTGTATTTGCGCGTTCCTTGGAAATGCCAAGTTTTTCCATTAGTTCGTAGAAAGTGGGCCGACTGATGCCGAGGTCGGCAGCCGCCGAAGTGATTTTACCGGAGTTCCTCTTGAGTGCTTGCTCGACCATTTCTCGTTCGACGTGTTCGCGTGCCTGTTTGAGCGTCGTTGCAGACGAGGCCGCCAGAGTTTTCCCATGCTCCAACTCGAGATCTTTTGCGATGACTCGCGATCCGCTCGCCATAATTACGCCTCGTTTCACGCGATTTTGCAGTTCGCGGACATTTCCGGGCCATGAATGAGCTCTCATTGCCCGCAAGGCATCAGGAGCGAAAACCATCTTCGGGCGACCGTCTTGGCTGGAGTATCTTTGCAGGAACTCGCGCGCCAGGAAAACGATGTCCTCTCCACGTTCGCGAAGCGGCAGGAGGCGAATCGTGACGACGGCAAGCCGGAAATACAAGTCCTCGCGAAATTTCCCGTTATTGATCAGCTCTTTCAGATCGGCGTTGGTCGCTGCGACAAGTCGGGTATCGACCTGAATCTCCTGTCTGCCGCCGACTCTTTGCAAGCGCTGTTCTTGAAGGAAACGAAGCAGCTTTACCTGAATGGCGGGAGGAAGCTCGCCGATCTCATCTAAAAACAGGGTTCCGCCACAGGCCGTTTCCAAGAGTCCTTTGCGCTGAACGTGAGCACCGGTAAAAGCCCCCTTTTCGTGGCCGAACAGTTCACTCTCGAGAAGATTTTCGGGAATCGCGTTGCAATTGATGGCGACAAACGGTCCATCCTTACGCGTGCTGCGGCGATGGATGGCTGCTGCCGCCATCTCTTTGCCGGTGCCGCTTTCTCCCAGGAGGAGGACCGGAGCATTTGTCGCGGCTACTTTGCGAATGAAAGCAAAGACCGCCTGCATTTGCGGACTGGTGCCCAGCATTTCTTCAAAAACATCAGCGCGCTGACTTTGTTGCAACCTGTGGTATTCCTTCTCCAGTTCCACGACATGGATGCATCGACGAAGGAGTAACCTGAGTTCATCCATCTCTACAGGTTTGCACAAGAAATCGTAAGCACCTGCGCCGACTGCCTGAATTGCATTTTGTTTTTCGCTTTGTCCGGAAATAATGATGACCTTGGCAGTGTTATCGATTGTCACTATGTCTGATAAGACGGCTAGACCTTCGTCGCATTCGTTAGGTCGCGGTGGTAGACCCAGATCAAGTAACGTTACGGCTGGCGAGTTAGCTTCGAAGACCTCCACTGCTGCCTTGCGATCTTCGGCGAAGTGGACTTCGTAGTGCTCGCTCAGGGCCCATTTCATCTGCGTTCGGATGGCTTCGTCGTCATCCACGATGAGTATTTTCGGTTTCATGCTGTTTGACACTTGAGAGGCAACATCACTCGGAAAGTTGTCCCGACGCCGAGTTCGCTTTCTACGTGAATCGTTCCTTGATGCGCTTCGACAATCGTCTTGGATTGAAACATGCCGATACCCAACCCTTTTTTCTTGGTAGAGCGGAACGGCCGGAACAGAGAATTTTTGACGAACTGTTCGGCCATCCCGCAACCGTTGTCACTTATCGACAGAGCTACCCACTGATCGTGCCTGGCTGTTTCCACTGTGATCCGGCCATCCGTGCCCACCGCATCGCACGCGTTGAGAAGAAGATTTGTACACACGCTTCGCAGTTGCTCGCGATCTGCCAGTATCCTTGGGATCTGATTGAATTTGGTCACCAGCTTCGTGTCGAGCGTGCCGTTCAGGTTCGTGAGCGCCTCAGTTACGACGTGATTGAGATCCAATTCCGCTGGCTTGAGGCGCAACTCATGACGCAGCGCGTTCATGCGGTTGATAAGATCGTTGATCCGGCTGGCCGCACTGCCGATTCCGCGGAATGCATCCTGCCGGAACGCGGGATTGTCGAAGTGCCCCGGCAAATTCTGCAACATGAGGCCAAGGGTCGAAGCTGCATTCTTTAGGTCATGAATCAAGAATGCGGACATAGTTTGGAACGCCTCCAATTCTCTTCTTTCCATGATTTCTTCCGTGAGGCGCAATTTCAGCAGGCTAGCCGCCACTTGGTCGCCAATGCATTTCAACAAGTCCATTTCTTCCGCCGAGTAGCAGAGGCCCCTAACACGATCCGCGAGCACGATCGCCCCAAGCCAGTGCTCCCCACCAACGAGCGGAATACAAATTGGGCTGCCCCCAGCCGAGAATTGGCCACTGCTTTTTTCCATGAGGTCCCTTGCCCATCTTTCTTTGGCTTTGCCGAGGTCGAACGGTCGTGAGAATCTGATTAATTCTGGTGGATTGAGCTCTTCTGCCGTCATTAATTTGGTCACGTGCTCGGCTTCGGTCTGTTCTGCACGGCAGGTGGAGCCCGCCTGGATTAGGCACTCTCGCTGTTTGTCGACAAGCCAAGTCGAAACGGAAAGCGCCCCAAACGTTTCTGAAATTAGCTGCGAAGCCGTCGCGCTAAGCGCCGCCTCGTCAACGGCAGCTGATAGATTTCGCGTGAATCGGGCCCAGATTTGGCGGAAATCATGCTGAGGTCTTTTGAAATGCCGGCTAACAAACAGCTGCACACTTTGCCGCGCGCGGTCAGAAAGAAGCAGCACAGCCAGGATCGCCGCGCCAAGCAGGACAACAAAGGCTGCAATTGGAAAATCGGCGGCACCACCAAACCGCGCGACGATTTGAGCCAAAATGCCAACAACAAAAAGATATGCCCCGGTCAGCAACACAGTCACCGAGGTCTGCAAAACAGCACGCGACGGATAAACATCAATTTCGTTGAAACCAGTCCTGGCGTAAGCAACCGTGATCAGTGCGCATCCGACAAATAGCGCTGCCGTTTCGATGCTTAATTGACTCGAACTATAGTCCGAGAAAAGCAGCGCCTGACTTCCAGTGTAAATACGAGCGCCAAAAACAATTCCGAGCCCAAGCACCAGGAATTTGATCCGCCAGCGCATCGTCCCAACGGCCGCTCGGAACGTTCGCTCGATATTCGTTAGAATGAATACCGTCGAGACGAGGATCAGAACATTTAGAACTTTTGCCGGGTCGCTAAGCCTTAGTCCCCAACCGTGGCCCGGTGGATCGTACGCGATCGGGTACAGGAGAGGACCATAAAACGCAGCCAGGGATAAAATCGGAATCGAAAAAGCCCCGAGAAGAAGCCATCGCGATCGTGCGACGAAATCGCGATAATTCGCCCTGGAATACGTCAAGCTAAAAAGCAGCCAGATGCCGGGGAAAAACGACTTTACTCCCAAGACGAGCGTTTGCCAAAATGCTGCCCTTTCAGGGATACTCGTGTCGTTTCCTATTGCTCCAAACAGACTTTCCAAGGCAAAAATGGCCATTCCGACCGAGAAACACCAAGTCGCAACCGAGCGCTGCTTTCGACGGGCGGCAGCCCCCGCAAGAGCAGCGCTAAACATTCCAGCCGCCAAGGATAAGACGGTATTCGGGCTCACAATCTGCTCCGAGCTGGCATGATGAAAGTCGCCGTCCCGGCACGGGTTGGGTGCCAATCACTAAATGGAAGTCTCATTCGTTAAGCAAAATGTTCCCCGGGCTACCGGCCGTAGCGCGATGTCCGCTTACGTATCAGACACCGGAGAGTGGGTTCTCTACCGTTTCTCCGGAAATTACAGAGCTAAGTTCCCTCAGAATTCCGTAAAATGAAAAAGGAAAGCCCGACCGAGGCTAGCCAGTGAGGAACGACGAGACAGGCGAGTTGCTCTACGCAACTCAGCGCAAGTCGGCTGACTTGGTTCGGATTTGACCTTTGCGCAGCCACCACAACAACAAAAAAAGTGGAATCAGAGACAGTGCGAAAAAGAGAGGCCCACCGCGGCGGTGGATTATACTATGAATCATCTGCGGACCTGCGTTCACGCAGAGGAGGCCGATCACAAGAATGCGGAAACCGTTCCGCAAGATGCCGAGCGGTATAATGAATGCGATCAGCGCGATTCGTCGCCACGGCGTTTTCAAGAACAAATTGGCGGCTAGGATGCTTGTCATCAAGAGAACCCAGCTTGATCGAATGCCGCTGCATTCTTGCGCAACTTCGATTGTGATGTTCGGCAATTGGAAAACCAAGCCTGCCCGAAGAAAAGGCACGCCGCTGAAGTGAAAGAAAAAATTTGCCACCTCCGCGGAGGCATATTTAGAGGCCGTCTCGAGCACATCTGCCATTGCATCCGGCATCGGAACCAAGAAAATTAGATAGGCCAACGGAAAAGCTGCTTCTCGCATCCAGTCTCGTCCAAGAAAGAAGAAACCACCCGCCGCAAGGCAGCAAAGAAACGAGAGAGGCAGCAGCACGAAATAGGAATTATCACCAGTTGCTTGCCCGGCGAAATTAAGCCGATAGATGACCACGAAAATTCCGAGACCACCTGCCAACAGCACGATCCCGAGGGGAACGTCGGAGCCGTAATTTTTCGGGAGTTGATCGCGTCGGAGGTAAAGCAGGTAGGCAGAGACGAGCGGTACCAATAAGATGTATGAATGCAGCTCGCTATGTGCCGCATAATTCGCTAATGCCAACAGGGACTTGCCAAATGCGGCCAGGAGAAGGATCGCAAAACAAACACCGCTCCAGACCCGCAATGTCTTCTTCTGACTCAAAGCGGTACGTTCAAAGAGCCGTCCTGTCTCGGCGTGAACGATTTTTCCGCCAGCAGTGGTTCCGTGTGGCGAGGAAGTCATTTCCAGGGTGTTTCTCGAGTCGGAGCCGTGAATATCTTCGCTTTCGCCGGGAGTTTCTCTGACTGGGGCTATATCGCCTGCAAATCTCAGTAAGTATAGGTTACTCCACCGAAATAGCGATTGCGTGAGTAACCAGGAATCAATCCCAGAGAACTCTGCGTGGTATGGTTGTAGTCAAGGTGCAAGGTAAAATGCTTGTTGAGTGTGTAACGGAGCCCGAGATTAAGATCGAATGAATCCTGCGACCCAGTAAGGCTGCTTCCCGTTGCACCCTCATTTTCATCATGATGATAATAAATTCCGGCCACCGAAGTGAGCCGCGAAGTTAAACCCCACGTCAGGTTCAAGCCAGTCCGCAATGTCTTGGTGGTCGTCGCACCCGCGGCCGTGGGCGATTCGAACCCATAGCTTGTTATCCAGTTCAGGGAATGGTTGCTGCTCGCATAGCCAACCGAACTTTCAAAATAGGGAAGCGCCATATCTCCATCGTTCTCGAGAGAGCGAAATGATTCACCCGCGCGGAGATGGACGATCAAGTGTTCGGTCAAATTATGATTGATCCCACCCAGGAGGAAATGAGTTGTGGAGTCGTTCGGTGCAGTGTCGTAGTTAATTGTTTCGTAACGATACTCGCCGATCAAACCCGTGCGGCTTGTCAAGTTAAACACAAGCTGCTCGCCAAACGTGCTGTCGATCCGGTCCTGAAGCTCTCCAACCGACGACTGATCGTACTTGACGCGCTCGAAGGTGTAGCTTGTTATCGAAGTAAGTCGGGTAGACCAGTGATATGTCAGCGAAAAAATGTCACGCGTGTCGAAGAAATTAGCGCGCACGTTCTCCGGACCAACGTTGGACTGGAAATTGGGCTCGTTCTGGTAGGCAGCATAAATGCTGGCGTAGAAGGAAAGCCGTGTCGAAAAGTTATGCGTGAGCGACATAGTGACGTTTCCGCTTTTTTCGTCCTGCCCAGTCACATCGAAATTCTGAGTAAAACGTCCCACACCAAGCAAATAAAATTCCGTCCGTATCCCGGGGCGATCGTAAGTAAGGGCAACATTTTCTGTGGCAAACCAGGAGCTTTTTGCGCGCATCGAGGCCAGGGTGACGTTGTCGTCGTAGCCCGTGTCCACGCCGGCTGTGATTTGAATTGGGACAGCTGGCAACCATCCCAAACCAGCGGCTTCGAACGTCGAACCCGCTGTGTCTTGACCGAGAGTGTCCTCAGGTTGTAGGGCAAGTAGGCCAGTGAAAAGAAGCGTGAAAACTAGCGAATCAACGCGGTTACGGGCCCGGTGAATTCGACATGGCAAAATCATGTTTGCAAGTCGCGGCCTGCCGGCAACTCAATCAAAACAAGCTGCGCGAAACGTAGATCACGTCCCCGTCCTGGACATATTCTGGGTAGATAGGGTTGCCGCGAATGCTCTGTCGAAGGTTTATGGTCTCAGTGCGCTGTACTCCGTTGATTATTCGCGTGAGATGAACATTGCTTGGGCTTCCGTAATCGCTAACTCCACCTGCTGTCATGATCGCCTGATACACAGTCGTCGGACGATCAAAATTGATGGTACCTGGTTTATTGACGAATCCCGACACGACCACAGTCGCCAGACCGTTGTCCACTGTGACCAGCACGTCCGGATTTTCGAGATATTCGTCAAATCGGCGGACCAACTCCCTTTGAAGGTCGATGACCCTCTTGCCAGCGGCTGTCACTTCCCCAAGGAAGGGCAGGCTTATCTTGCCGTCCCGGCGAATTTTCTGGGTCTGATCGAGATCGCTCTCCTCAGCAAAGGAAAGCTTGATCACATCCCCGGGAGCAAGCCTAACTGCTGTATAGGGACCCGGTGGATTTGGCAAAGGCGGCAGCGGGGACTGGCAACCGAATATGAGCGCGGCAGAAACCAGAACAGCCAACAGGCAAGAGCGCCCGCTGCGCTTATGGCCGCGATAAACTGTATCCGTGACGGGCAGTTGTCGATCGTACGGCATTCTTCCGTTATCGTGTGTCATGCAACTTCGTTTACTCTACAGATTCGGCGATTGGCAAGACAAATAGACGAGGTCGATGACAGCAGGTTTTTCACGTTCCTGCGTCGCCCGATTTCTTCCCCGTAATGCGCCGCGCATGGCATCCCAAATCCGTTATTGCCTCGGGACGAACGTGTATCGCGGGTCTATCGCGCGGCTCGATTCGCTGTTTGGAGGACGGCTTTCCGGCAATAGAAAGCCTCCGAGTAAGCGGCGGGCGAGGCTGCCTCGGCGGATCGCAGCCGCATCAGACCGTAAAACAATTCCTCGCGAAACCAACGCTTGTTTCGCTGTGTGGTAAAGTAGCGCATCAGGTTGTTGACTTTCTTGCGCGCCTGAGCAGCGCTTAATGGCACAAAGAAATTAGGTGAGCGCAGATCAGCATCATATTTGGGGATCTCGTATTCGAGTATTAAGTGATCGCGAAACGTGTTCCAGGTTAACTCGCACACTAAACGGTGATCTTGGTGAAGATCGTGTCTGCAATGCGTGAAGATCACATCCGGTATGAAAGCATTCTTCAGTTCTTCGAAGCATTCTTTGACTGACGATCCGAGGTAGGGAAGAAATCCGTCTCGAAAAGAGTTTACGACGATAGTCTTCTTGCGCGCTCGCGCGAGAAACGCGTTGGCGCTGCGTCTGGCTTCCAACGTACGTTTGGGGTTAGCGCATAGAACAAGCCAATAGAACTCGACGTACTTCGACTGCTCGATTAATTGCAACACTGTGCCGCCGCAGCCGATCTCGATATCGTCGCTGTGCGCCCCCAGGCATAGCACCCGCGTTACACCATTCAGGTTGCACGAAATCATTTCTTGATTTCGTGCTGATGATTCCAAACTGCCCAGGGGGCATCGCCCCGGCTAAAGAGATCTTCAAGGTCCTGTTTTTCTTTGAAAGTATCCATGCAGGCCCAATAGCCGTCATGGGGATAAACCATCAGCCGTCCGGCGCCGATGAGTCGGTGGAACGGCTCTTCCACAAGCTCTTCGCCATTCCTGATATAACTGAAGATCTCCTGGCGCAACACCATGAACCCGCCGTTCATTCGTGTGCCAGACTTCGCGATATGTTCGATGCTCGTGACAACGCCACCGGACTCCATCGTGATAAGATGGAAGGTGGCTCGCGGCTTCACACCTACAAAGCAGGCGACATTGTTGCTATTCTCGAGAGATTCGATGACTGCAGGAAGCGGTACGTCTGAAAGGCCATCAGTATAGTTGGCAAGGAACATTTCTTCTCCTTCAAGCTGCCTTTGGACAGCTTTCAGACGCTGACCGACGTTCGAGGTTAGCCCTGTATCGACAAACGTAATGTTCCAGTCATCGATGTCGCTACTCAATAATTCAACATTCTTGCCTCCGCCAGAGAGGACAAAGTCATTTGAGACACATTCGTCGTATTCAAGGAAATACTTTTTTATAACATCGGCCTTATAGCCTAAGCACAAAATAAAGTCTTTGTGTCCATAGTGGGCGTAATACTTCATCACATGCCAAAGAATGGGACGGTACCCGATCGGCACCATTGGCTTGGGCAAAGCTTCGGAATATTCGCGCATACGCATTCCGAAACCGCCGCAAAATAGAACCACCTTCACGATGTTTTCTCCGGTTTTTGGGCCAATGAGTTCCTTGAAAACAAGCCGCCAATCAGCTGTTGCTCTCGATCTTTTCCTCCGAGTGGGTCTCACCGCCAAAATGGCGATATTGTTCCGCACGCAACTGATCGCACAAGCGGCCCAGCGGCAGTTCAACGTCAGAATACGTAATTGGTTGATCTCTTGGTATGCTTCGACGCAGTCGGCACCCTTCAGAAACCCCCATGGGCAGGAAGTTCTGCTTTGCGCTGATAGGGGCATTCTCGATCACACCGTAAGCCATGAATCCGCCGACCCCATCCAGCACGTCGCCACCCTGGAGGTTGCGCTTGGCGATCGTAATCACCTCGCAAATGGGTGCCCCGAGCGGAGTCACTGTGGGATCGCCAAACAAGGCAGCCCGGGCGATGGTCGAGGCGATTTGGATGTGCGGCAGATGGTAAGGCGTATAGAAAACGTAGCAGGGTCCATCTCCTAACTTGTAATAAGCCAACTCCTTTTGCTTGCGCGGATGCTCCTCGTGCACAATCACAAAGGCTCCCGTGTGAGGTTCAGCCCCTAACGCGTAGTCAACCAGGCCATGGGCGAGCAGTTGGTCCAACGGCAATAGTTTGGCCATTTCCCGGACATGGACGCACTTTGGACCATACATGCCGCGCTGCCCGACTTTAAACCCGGTGGCGTTCGCCAGAATGCAGGTCTCCATTGAGAGTTTCGTCCCATCAGCAAAAGAGGTTACCTTGGCGGCGTCCTGATTATACTTAGTGGCAAACTCGCGCTGTGTCTCCGGGGTGCGATACCTATCGATCATCCCTTTGAGATTGCCTGCAGCCACGGGCTTCAAACCCGCGCTGCGCAAGTACCTCAGCAACGTCATCGCCACTCCCGGTTCGTCGCCGTCGGTATTTGTCAACACGACACCAGCCCGGTTAGCGTGGAATTTGAGTATCGGACCGACCGTTGAATCAAGTTCGGCATTAACAAGGACGACGTGCTTGCGGTGACGAATGGCAGCTGAGGCGACGTGAGCGCCAAACTCAACCGTACCGGTAACTTCGACGATGACGTCGATATTGCCGGCTTGGCAAACGAGGTTTGGTTCCTGCACAACGGAAACACGGCCTTTATCAATATTTTCTTCAAGCCTGCCGAGGTCCGATAGAACCTCGGCCCTTGGCACACCGGCATTGGAAAAAGCCTGAGTCGCCTTTTCGACCGTACGGTTGGCGATCGCCACCAAACGCATACCGGGAATAGGGGTGGTCAACTGAAGCGCAATCATCCGAGCTGTAACGCCAGCTCCGACCATTGCCACACGCACCGGATTGCCGTCGCGCTCGCGTTGGGTCAAGACAGTATCTACCGCGTTAACCATTAGGATTCGTTACGCTAAATGTTGAACTACAACGGGCGATTGTATGCGGCTCATTGCCAGCTATCCGGCCATTTCCGATCCTGCTCCGATATCGCCGTGATCGGAAGCGGCCAGTGAATGCCGAAAGCGTCATAACGCACGCCTCGTGCCGCTTCGGGAGCGTAAAGGGCTGACGTCATGTAACACATTTCGGTGTCGCTAAGAAGAGTTTGGTATCCATGAGCGAACCCTTCGGGAGCGTAAAGCATGGTGCCATTGCTGCCAGTAAGCTCCTCCCCATGCCACTGGCCGCAGGTCGGCGAGTCCGGGCGCAAATCGATGATTACGTCGTAGATGGCGCCTCGCGTACAGCGCATGAGTTTGGCTTCCTCGTGGGGCTTTTCCTGGTAGTGCATACCTCGAAGCGTACCTCGCAGAAAACTGAAGGCTGTGTTCAGCTGGAGCATGTTGGGATTGAGGCCATGCTGAATGAACTCTTCGCGGCACCAGGCACGTGCGAAATAGCCTCTGTGGTCCTCGATCTTTTTCTGCCGGATGAGGAAGGCCCCTCTAAGTGCCGTTTCGATGAATTCCATAAGTAAACCTACAAACCGATGCCTTCATAGCGCTCCACGCTTTCAGGTGCGAAGGCACGCCGTACGTCAACAAGCACTGGAGTGGGATCGCGACCCCGTAGCAGCGCCGGAACTTCACGGAACTCCGGCCAGGGGGTCACCACGATAACTGCGTCGATTTCAAGTAATGCTATCGATAAGTTCTCGCAGTAAGCGATACCAGCGTCCCCGATGACCCGGCGCGCCTCGTTTATCGCAACAGGATCGAAGGCTTTCAGCACAACACCCCGGTTAAGCAGCTCGCGCAGGATGGGGAAGGCCGGGCTCTCACGGACGTCGTTGGTTCCCGGTTTGAACGCCAACCCCAAGACGGCCACGCGGATTCCCATGAGATCTGGCCAATGCTTCTCCAAAAGAGCGATCACTTTTCTGGGCTGTTCCTCATTAATCTGGATGACCGACTCTAAGAGATTCATTGGAAGACCCGCCTTTTGTCCGTGAGCAATGAGCGCCTTAACATCTTTTGGAAGGCAACCGCCGCCAAATCCGCAACCAGGCCGCAAGAAAGACACGATTGGGGGCAAGCCGTCGGCGTTATGATGGCCGAAGTACTGACTCAAGTGGATGCCCTTCATGACATCCATAACATCGATTCCCCCCTGGGCGGAACAAAGGTTCGCGATCTCATTCGAGAAGGATACGAGGTTCGCCAGGAGAGCGTTTGAGGCGCATTTGATCAGTTCGGCAGTGCGCGTGTTGGTGCGGATGCGAGGAGCCGCGGCAAAAGGCCGGTACAGTTCTTCGAGGGTGTCGATCGTCCGTGCGTCGGTCCCGCCCAATACAATGCGATCAGGAAACATGAAGTCGTGCACAGCTTCGCCTTGCGAGAGGAACTCAGGGTTCACGCCCACCCCAAAATCCACCCCGGCCCGTTTGCCGGCAGCGGCTTCAAGAGCGGGAATCACATACAGGTCGGTGGTCCCGGGCACAACAGTGCTCTTGACCACCACAACATGATAAGAGGTCTTGTTCCGCAATGTTAAACCGATCTGTTGCGACGCAGCCATCACCGCCGTGAGGTCGATCATCTGACCATTGAACGGCGTGCCGACAGCGATGAGAGTAAGTTCCGAATCCAAAACTGCAGCCGGAAGATCCGCGGTCGCCCTCAGTGTGTGTCCAACGTGCTTGCGCAACAATTCATTGAGGCCGGCTTCAAAGATAGGCGACTCCGCGCGGTTGAACGCCTCCACCCGCTCAGGATCGATATCCACGCACGTCACATGGTGGCCCTTCTCCGCCAGACAAGCCCCCGTGACCAGGCCCACGTAGCCGATCCCAATGATTGAGACGTTCATTAAGCCTCTGATGCCTCGCGGTTGCCCAAGTACCAGATGAGGGAGCGTCGCAAGCCTTCCTCAATCGTTACTTGCGGATCGTAACCAAGTTCCGTCCTCGCCTTGGTGATGACCGGGCAACGTCGACTCGGGTTATCCACGAGGTAATCCTTGTCCGCGCTTTGCTGTCGCACAACCTTGCCGCTGTAGCCACACAATTCCCGGCCCAGCGCCGCGATCCGATCGGCCAATTCCGCCATGCTAAGCTCGGGCGTCTCCACGCCGATGTTATAGGCTTCACCCGACCTGCCGTTGACCAGAATCTTGTAATAACCCGCCACGGCATCCGCGACATAGCAGAAAGTCCGTCTGGCTGAGCCGTCCGACAACATAACGATGTCCTCGCCACCGACAACGTTGCGAGCGAAATCAGGGATGACTCTGCCGTCGGTGATCTTCAGTCCAGGACCATAGTTATTGAAGGGCCTAGCCACCTTGATGGGAAGGTCAAACTGACGCGCGAAGTTAACGCAAAGGGTTTCACCGTACCGTTTGGACTCATCATAACAGGCGCGCGGCCCGGTGCAGGAGACGTAACCGCGATATGATTCCGGCGTTGGAATGCCGTCAGGGGTAGGATCACCGTAGATCTCGCTGCTGGAATAGAACAGGACTCCTTCGACCGGCTTGCCCTTTTGTTTCTGCCTAAGGCTGTAGTCGAGTAGGAAGCGCAGCCCATTGATGTTGGCGTCCATCGTTTCGATTGGAAACTTACGGTAGTAAGTCGGAGAGGCGATCGAAGCAGCATGGATCAAGTATTCAACGTCGCCGAGCGCGGGTGGCAGCGGTTGAGTGATATCATGTTTCAACAGGCGCAGATTCCGGTTCGACTCCAGTGCGATCAGCCATTTGGGCACACCCCGAATGAAGTTATCGAGCACGATCACCTGGATGGGCGCGTGAGACTCATGAGTACGATTCCAATGAAGAGCCCCTTGGACTAGATAGTAACCGAGGAAGCCGGCACCGCCTGCGATAAGAACGCTGTGACCAGATAAGCGCTCGAATTCCGCTTCCAACTGATGCGACAAGAAATCTAAGTCAGTGCCGACTACGTCCGCGGCGGATTTCATAGTTCTTGGCATAGGAATGAATTCGATAACTGGAGACGTGCCAGCCACGAACTATTCATGTCAATAAGGGTGGGGTTCGCATGCCAAGTCCCAGGTGAACTTGGCAACAATGAGCTCAGATATCTTTCCGTTCCTGCAGAATGCGTAAACATTTCTTACGAAATCAACTACCAGGACTCTGTTGCACTCGCAGACGATTCGTTTGCCTGGATAACCGACCGCCAGCGTGCCATGCAACCTCCTGCCCACCGTGGCGTCGTCGCGCTCGCCTTACATTGCGCGCCTACCGTTTCAGTTCGTTTCGTTATCGTGGTATGCGAGGAACGATTGTGGGCGAAGCTGTTGTGACGCCCGCCGTATCCGAGTAATTTTTCAGGCGCCCCTTCATATCCCTTACGAGAACGCGATAACTATAGTTGCTACCAGCTGCCAATCCGGTGTCGGTATAGCTTGTTTCTGTAGTTGTTCCCACTTGTACGAAACTCCTGCTTCCAGAGTCCTTCCGCTGAACTACATACCTTTTCACACCGACACTATCGGTTGATGCCGTCCAACTCAGCTTAACTTGGCTCACGCCTAATACCGCCGCCACAAAATTGCCCGGCACACTCGGCGCCTGCGTCTGTGCCAAGAAAATCCCCTCCGTCCCAACGTCCCCGCCCTGCCAGTCGTCAACCGCCTGGTGTGGCTCGGTCGGTGTCCAGATCCCGATACCCGGGCTGCCTCCAACGAGATTCTCTGTAGTATCAGTGTAGCTCAAAACCGGATTGCCGTTCCGGAACAGCGTGAGTTGCACCGGGTTTAAGCCTACCGCTTCCAATCGGATAATGTCACCAGTCACCCACGTCTCAGTACTTCCCAGGCTTAAGGTATAATAAAGCCCGTCCTTTCGCAGGAAAATCCGGTAGTCGTTGGGTGCATATACAAAGGCCAAATAGAATCGATCGACCGCGGACTGGGCCCGGGTAATTACGCCGCTCCATGATCCCACGTTCCTGATCCGCACCTGGGAATACTGATCTTGGCTGAACGTATTCCCGATCCAATATGCGTAACAGTGCGCACCCTCGGTGTCGGGGGTCACTTCATTGTTTACGATGACCAATGTTTGTTCCGATGCCGGCACCGGCTTGGCCCAATTCAAACCAAGTCCGCCATCCGCGCGGTTGAAGTTGTCCGCCGCGAATGGAGGTGTCGCCGTTGGCGTCGGTGTCGCAGTTGCAGTTGCAGTTGCTGTTGCAGTTGCAGTAGCCGTAGGTGTCGGTGGTGGTGGAGTCGGAGTCGGAGTTGGCGTGGGTGTTACTGGGGGGGTTGGAGTTGGCGTAGGTGTTACTGTGGGA
>JBKPLD010000044.1:0-28730 GCA_046731415.1 Verrucomicrobiota bacterium | reverse complement strand
TTCGGCGCGCTCGGCATCGCGCCCTACCATCTCATCCCCCGTCTCGAGCGATTTTACCTTTGTCAGGATGCTCAACACGCACCGTGAGTGCGATCCCACCGCGCGCTGAGAATTGCGCGGTCACGATTGCCTCGCGCGGCGCGCACGCTTTTACGAAATCTTCGAGAATGCGGTTGGTTACCGCTTCATTGAAGGCGCGCTCGTTCCGATAGGAAGCGAGGTAAAACTTGAGCGACTTGCTTTCGACGCAGAGGCGATCCGGCACGTAGTCGATGTCGATCCTGGCAAAATCGGGCTGGCCAGTAATTGGACAAACTGAAGTGAAATCGTCTGTTTCGAAATGAATCCGATAATTTCGACGAGGCGCGGGATTTGGAAAAGTCTCAAGCCGCGCTTTTGATGGCGACGTTGGCAATTTCGCTTCACTTCGCCCGAGAAGCGTCAATTGATCCGAGCGTTTTGTTTTTGCCACAGCGATATCAAGGTTCGCCCGAAGGCGATTGAGGTCAATCGCCCCGACCTTGTTGGAACGCGCGCAAATCGTTCGCGACGTCCGGACACTTTGCTGCGAGCACTTCCACGTTACCGGTTTCTACGTCAACTTGTTCTACGCCCGGCCACTCGGTGCTTGCGCCGAGGAACCAGCCGCGATCTCCGATGAGACGCGCAGTGTGAAAGGTGTTGCCGGGGATCAAAAGCTGCACGCATTGACCGGCGCGCAGATCCGGACCGACTATTGCACGCTCGCTTGTTCCATCTTCGTGGAGCATTAGAACTTCGATCGGATCACCTAAGTAACGGTGATAAAGCTGATCGTTGCGAAGGCGATGGAGGCGTACAGGCGCAGCCGGTGTGACCATGAAATAGAGGGCGGAACCGGCTGGCCGGCCATCAGTGAAGGGCGGCGGGAGCCCGCCGGGTGCAATGCGTTGTTTACTGACAAATGTCACACGCACGAATCCACACGTGGCATGGGGCTCCAATTTTAGTAGCTGTCGAATCTCCTGGGCTGTCAGATCATTGTTCATGTTTTCTTAAGCCTTGAACATCGATTGGCGACCGCCGAACGTCCAACGGCAGGTCATCTGGATGTACATCAAACTTCAAACTTCAAAAATCAAAGATCGCCTCGGCGTAATCGATGTAATCGCGGAGGACTCGAAAACCGGCGACGTCGTACTCGTGATGAATGAGCCTAACGAGTGGAATGGTTCGGACGAACAATTGCTCGCGTTACAGGAGCGCTTCAACGCGTACGCTTCATTTCTACTCGACGGCGAAATGGCGGAAACGCATCCCGAGCTTGCCGGCAAAGCGGCCCGAATTGAACTGCGCTGCACGCACGTGCCTGATGCGCGTGCACTCGAGTTACTCGGAATGATTCACGATCAACTCGCGTTCCAGGAAATAAGATTGGAAGCGGTAGTTACGAACGATCCGCCTTCGCCAGAGGCTACGGCGTGACAGGTCCGCCTTCGCGGAAGGCTACGGTGTGACAGGGTGAAATCGGAGCGCTACAGCTCGATCGCGTAGCGCTTCATCTTGTTGTAGAGCGTGGGGCGCTGGATCCCGAGAAGTTCCGCCGCTTTTTTCTTGTTCCCGTGGCACTCAGCGAGTGCCTGAATAATCGCAGTTCGCTCAACGTCGTCGAGTGTCTGCACGCCCGAACGCGGCAGCGCGGCGAGCTCGGTTTGTTGCAGCGCAGTTGGCAACTGTATTTCTGCAGGCAGCTCTTTCACGTCAATTATTCCCTGTCGCGCCAGCACCACGGCATATTCGATCGCGTTTTGTAATTCGCGAACGTTTCCCGGCCAGGAGTAATCGAGCAATTTTTGAAAGGCCTCCGGCGAAATATCGGGCTCGGGTTTGCCGAGTTGCTGAGCAAACTGCCTCACGAATGCAGCGATTAAGGGTGGGATATCCTGTTTCCGTTTTCGAAGCGGCGGCACTTCAATTTGAAACGTGTTTAGCCGGTAGTATAAATCGGAGCGCAGCCGGTACTCCGCGAGCGCCTGCGGGATTGGCCGATTCGTCGAAGCGATCGCGCGGAAGTCCGCTTTCATTGTTTGCGTGCTTCCAAGAGGCCGATACTCGCGTTCTTGAAGCACGCGTAAGAAGCGCGTCTGTAAATCCGCCGGCATGTCGGATATTTCGTCCAGAAAAAGCGTACCGCCATTGGCTGCCGCGATCATTCCGGGGAAATCCTGCATCGCTCCGGTGAACGCGCCTTTCACATAGCCGAAAAGCTCTCCTTCAATCATCGTTTGCGGAAACGCCGCGCAATTTAGCTTTACCATTGGTTTTCCTGCGCGCCGGCTCCGCGCGTGGATAGCATTGGCAATTACCTCCTTGCCGACGCCGCTCTCACCGACGATGAGCGCGTTCGCGTCAGAGGGCGCCATCGCGTTGATCAGCTCCTCGATCTCGTGCATCGGTTTGCTTTTGAAGATGAGTGTCGGCCGCGCCTCTGCCATTTCCAAGCGCCGTTCGAGCTGCTCGGTTTTTTCGCGGAGTTCTTCGGTTTCCTGCAAGAGAAACTGTTTTTCCAAAGCCTTCTCCATCAGGCTAAGCAGTTCCTCGGCCGCGTACGGCTTGCTGATAAAATGATAAGCGCCGCGTTTAATTGACTCGATGGCGTTGTGCAACGAGTCGTGCGCGGTCAAAATGATGACCTGTGTTTGGGGCGCCTCGGTTTTGATTTGATCGAGCGTCTCCAATCCATCGGCGTCGGGCAATTGGAGATCGAGCAAAACGACTGTCGAAGGGTTAGACCTTAATAACTTGAGTCCCTGCGAAGCCGTCGACGCTGTATCCACGTGGTAACCGTGCCGCTTTAGCAGCGCCTCGAGCGTCATGAGCACCGGACGTTCGTCGTCGATGATCAGGACGCGATGGTTCCCGGTATTCATATTAGATATTTGCGCCGCTTGTGCTGTTGTAGCCATGACTCTGCGAGCCGTCGAGGGAAACAGAGAACGGGCCGCAGCCCCGTGGCTACAGAATCAACGGTCTGATGCAGGCAAAACGAGAGTGGTAGTGAGCGCCGAAACATTCGGATCGTATTGAGCATATATCTCGCCACCATGGGCCTCTACGATAGCGCGAACGCGATTCAGACCAAGGCCGTAATGGCCCTGGCTGACTTTCCGAAGCGGCTCGCGTCCCCAGCTCTCGGTGGCCAAGGCAAATCCGCTTTTTGGCTCCTGAAGGGTGAATAGCACCCGCTCCTCGGCGGCTTTTGCAATCACGACAAGTATGCCCTTGTCATGATTGTGACGGAAAGCATTGGCGAAAAGCTCACCAAGAGCTTCCTGCAAAAGCTGGGGGTCAACATTTAGCATCGCGTCGCCAACCTGAATGTTCCAGTTGATTGCCGCGCTTTCTCCGGAGAAATCGTGATCGATTTTTTTGCGCAAATCTTCCGCCAAATCGGCCGCCCGGTAGGGTATCAGATTCGGTTTGACGTCACTGACTGCCTTGGAAAGGGATTGTAGGGCGGTGGTCAATCCAGAAATCATTTCACGCAAGCGCTTGATTTCGCTCCTGAGCTCATCGTCTCGCTCCAACTCGCTGATGTAAGCGGACTGCAGCTCGATTGCGTTCAGATGATTGCGCAGATCATGACTAAGCTGACGAATGAAACGAACGGCATCCCTCCAGGCAACGTTCAGGTTATCATTTCGATCCTCAGAAGGCGGCTTCGCCATATTCTGCCTTGGTCTGCAGCGTTCTAATCAGTTTGCGAAAATTGATCGTCGGCTGGTTCGTCGCCGCGCGAAACCCGAATATGTGGATCGTTATTCGCCAAATGTCGCAGCACGTGAAACACATCTTCGGGGTCGGCGTCTATGGAACGCGCAACTTCTTCGGCGGTTTGCCCAGGGGAATCAGACAATTTCGCGCGGGCTTGTTTTTGAAGTTCCAACAATCTGGTCGCCGCCTTTTTTCCCGCTTCGACACCAGGCTGATCGTAAGCGTTGATGTTAACCAGAGAGCCGTAAAAGCCCACCGCGCGTTCGTAAAGAGCGATCAATGCACCGATATTAAATGCGTTCGCTTCGGGAATGCTCATGGTGATCGATTCGCGCCCGCTCTCGTAGAGCGCGCTTCGCGTGCCGCGGAGAAATCCGTGCAGGTAGTCGCCACTGGTGACCCCATCTTCGATTTCAATCGCCGGGTTGCGCCGATCCTTGTCCACTTCGATGAACGTCACGAAGAAATTTAAAACACCGTCACGTAACTGCTGCACATAGGCGTGCTGGTCGGTCGATCCCTTGTTACCGTAAACGGCGATGCCTTGATGCACGATGTTCCCGTCGAGATCCTTTTCTTTGCCGAGCGATTCCATCACCAGCTGCTGCAGATATTTGGCAAACAATGCCAGCCGGTCTTTGTAGGGAAGAATCACCATATCCTTGTCGCCTTTCCCGTTGCCGGCGTAATACCACATCAGCGCCAGAAGCATCGCAGCATTTTGGTTTACGTCTTGCGTGCGAGTGTGCTCATCCATCGCAGATGCGCCGGCGAGAAAATCGTCGATACCAAAACCTTGCAGCGCCATGGGCAAAAGCCCGACCCCACTCATCACCGAAGTGCGGCCGCCGATCCAATCGTGCATTGGGAATCGGGCGAGCCAACCGTTCTTTTCAGCGTATTTGTCCAGATCGCTCCCCGCTCCAGTGACAGCGACCGCATGCTTGTTAAATCGCAACCCCGCCTCTTTGAATTTTGCCTCGGCCTCAAGCATTCCGTTTCGTGTTTCCTTTGTCCCGCCAGATTTTGAAACCACCACGACAAGTGTCTGATCGAGTTCATCACCCATTTTCTCGAAAACGCGGTCGAACCCGTCCGGATCGGTGTTATCGAAAAAAAAGATGTCCATTGGATCACGCCGTGACCCGAGCGCGTCTGAGACGAATTGCGGTCCAAGCGCCGACCCGCCAATGCCAATGAGCAAGATGTGCTTGAAAGGTTCTCCATTTTCAGCCGTGATTTTTCCGGCGTGGATGTCCGCCGCGAATGTCTTGATCCGGTTGATCGTTTGTTCGATCTCGGTGCGAATTTCTGCAGTGGGCGCCAGGGCGGGATTCCGAAGCCAATAATGTCCAACCATTCGCTTCTCGGTGGGATTAGCGATTGTCCCGGCCTCCAGCGCGCGCATTGCTGCAAAGGCTTTATCGATCTTCGATTGCATTTTCTCGAAGAAACCATCCGGAAATTTCATCCGACTGATGTCGAGAGAGAAACCAAGGTCGTGGTAATACAAAAAGTACTGCTGAAAACGCTGCCAGAGTGAAGAAGAAGACATTGTTATGGATGCAAACGACATTTGAATATCGATCCTCGAGTCTGCAAATCCAAAATAAAACCACCTGGGCAACGCGGCCCATCGTGGTTAGTCATCTTGATTGTCCACGAATCATTTTCGCGATCGTAAAGCCCGTCGCTGCATGAAATCCAATTGCGGCGCCAGATCACGGGAATAGCTTCGCGTACCATGATAAGTCCCGACCGCAGGCAAGACATGCCACATTTGTTTGCGGGACTGATCGTTTTCGTTTTGGTGGCAGCCGTTTTGTTTGGCGCAGAAAGCGCATCGGTCCATCTCGAACGCAAGACGATTCGCGCGAGTGCTCCCGAGTTGTTCTCGCTTAAAAACCAGGGCCTTGCATTTCAGCGCGCGGCCGCGCGTGCTCCGTACGTTTTACCGCTTTACGGCAGCTCGGAATTGACGGCCGTTACTGTGCCGGAGAGGGCACACATTTTCTTTCGTACTGCGCCAACAGGTTTCCAGGTTTCACCCGTAGGCGCGGGAGGCGCGAATTCACTGATCATGTTGCAAAAAATTGGCGCGCTCGGTTCGGACTTGCGCGGTAAAAAGGTTGCCATCTCGCTTTCGCCCGGCTGGTTTATAAAGCCCAGTCCCAGGTGGTTGGATGGCTACAAAGGAAATTTTTCGCTGATGGCAGCCAGCGAAATGGTATTCGGGGCCGCACTCGATTTCGAGCTGAAACGCGACATCGCTTCACGCATACTGAAATGTCCGAGCACGCTCGAAAAGAGCCCGTTCCTTGAATTTGAGTTGAAGCGGCTGGCTTCTGGACGCTGGCTGGATCGCGTCATTTTCTCTGTGCTCTGGCCGGTTGGAAAGGCGCAGAATACTATACTGGAGTTACAGGATCACTTGGCGGCTTCCAATTACATTCGGCATAAGATCAAACCCGCCCCGGCGTTTCATCCGGAAACACTGGATTGGCCGAAGCTCATTGGGACCGCAGATGGAAGCAACCCTACCGACGCAGACAAGACCACGAAAGCTTCGAACTGGGAAAAGGAAAAAATGCTTGATGGTCGTGACACGATATTTCGAGATCGGATGAATACATCAACGGCGTGGACCGATTTGGAATTGCTCTTACGCACACTCGCCAGCGTTCACGCGTCGCCGTTGCTCCTCAGCATGCCACTCGCCGGCGACCTTTATGATCGAGAGGGCGTGTCGCGTTCAGCTCGCGAGGATTATTATTTAAGGCTTCGCGAGCTGGTACAACGATACCATTTTCGGTTGATTGAATTTAAGGGGCATGATGAGGACGCAGCTTTTCTTTACCGTCACCAAAGTCACCTCACTGCAAAAGGCTGGATTTATAACGACCGCGCGCTCGATGATTTCTTTCATGGGCGTGTCCCCCGGGGTTAATCACAGCGACGCCTCGGTGCGCGCTCTCGTTGGATGATCTGCCCATTCAGGGTGTAGGGTAATATCCTACACGATCTTCCTATCCTGGCTCACATGCGTGGCGCTACTCCCGGGCATACTCTGGAGTCATCATGGGCTCCGGCCGTACCCGCATACCACATTTGTTTTCGGCTATTATTGCCTTCGGCGTCGCTGCTGCAATGTTGTTCGCAGGCCGAACGGCGGCGATTCAAATCGAACGACGCGCCATTGCCTGGACTGCGCCCCAACGATTTCATCTCAAAAACCAGGGGATGGTCTTTCAACGGTTGGCTGCGCGTGCGAAGAGGGTCTTGCCCATCTACGGGAGTTCGGAGCTAGTAATTGGAATCCCGGAGAGGGCGAACAAATTCTTTGAAAATGCGCCTACAGGCTTTCAAGTTTCGCCGGTCGGTACAGTTGGCGCGACGTCGTTAATCATTTCGCAAAAGATCGCAGCTCTGGGATCGGACCTGCGCGATAGAAGGCTTGCGGTAGTGCTTTCACCTGCCTGGTTTCTAATGCCTGCCACGAGGGCGGATTGGTATGAAGGAAATTTTTCGCTGTTGGCGGCGAGTGAACTGACGTTCGGGAGCGCGCTCGATTTCGAGCTCAAGAGAGATTTTGCTTCACGCATGCTCCAGTTTCCCGACACGCTCGAAAAGAGCCCTTTGCTCGAGTTTGCCCTGAGGCGACTTTCTTCTGGTAGTTGGGTCGATCGGTTGATTTTCTGCGCGATCGTGCCCTTTGGAAAAATGTACACTGCGGGCCTGGAGTTGCAGGACCACCTCGCAGCGGTCGCTCATATTCTGTATGCAACGAAGGCCGCTCCCGGACAGGCGCGACAAGGGCCGGATCGACCGAAGTTCACTGCAAAAGCAAGCGAACCCAGCATCTGGAGCCAAACCAAAGTCGAAAATCCGCCCGCGGAAACCGAAGCGGTTACGCCTGGTCGTCTTGACCCCGTGTTTCGTAACCGCATGGATGCGGCACCTGAATGGACCGATTTAGAGTTGCTACTGCGCGCTCTGGCCAAGGTTCACGCCCGCCCGCTTCTTCTCAGCATGCCGATGGACGGACGGTTTTACGATCGGGTCGGGTATTCTCGGTTGGCGCGCGAGAATTATTACGAAAAAGTGCGTGCCCTGGCACGCCGATACAATTTTGCGCTGATCGAGTTTGAAGAGCATGACGAGGATCCGGCCTTTCTTGACGCTCAGCACACACATCTAACGCAAGAAGGGTGGCTGTTTTTTGATCGTGCTCTTGACGATTTTTACCATGGACGCGTGCCAGGGAGTTGATTCGTCGTCTCATGCTTTTCGCTACTTACCCATTATGAATACCGGCTTTCACGAACAAGCGTTACATCTTCTGGCGTCGGTCACTGAGACTGACGAGGTCCGTACCAATCTCGAGCTACCGCTTTATGAATGCCAGATCCTGGACTCCATCAAGACGGTGGAGTTGATGATACGAATTGAAGAGGAATTCGGTCTCAAGATTTCGCCGGCGGAATTCGAGCGCGAAAATTGGGGGACACCGCGCAAGATCATTGCCGATCTTGAGAGCCGATTGCGGGTGCACGCGTGAGCTGGACCAGAGCACATCCAGCGCTCTGGCGAGCGCTGCTGATTCTGTATTACCTCGCTGTTATTGCGGGTTTAATCGCGACCTATGGTCGGGGCGACTTTTCCACGCCGCCGTTTGTTTATCAGGGCTTTTGAGTGAATGTCGTCGAACAAATCGATCATTGGGCTCTTGCGGCTCCAAACGCGATCGCACACATCAGCGGCGATAGGAGGCTGACCTATGGCGAGCTCCGCCGGCGTTCAGACGCCCTCGCCGCGCACCTGGTGGAACGATTTGGTGACGATCGCTCTCCCATCGCGGTGCTTGGACATCGGGAGCCTGAGATGCTCATCGCGTTTCTGGGATCGGTAAAATCCCGCAGGCCCTACGTCCCGCTGGACACAGTATTGCCGCAACAACGTATCGACAAAATTCTGGCAATCTCACGCCCTGCTTTACTTCTCACGCCGGAACACGTCGCAGAACTCTCCAGCGCTGCTACACCAGCGCCTGCCACACGCTTGCAGCGCGATGACCGATTTTACATTTTGTTCACCAGCGGCAGCACGGGTGAACCGAAAGGCGTTATCATTACGCTCGGGTGCCTGGAGCATTTCGTGAGATGGATGCTTGCGGAACAAAAGATCGCTCCCCTTGTGGAGACGTTCCTGAACACGGCCCCATTCTCATTCGATCTGTCTGTGATGGATCTGTATTGCAGCCTCACTACGGGAGGCACCCTGTTCAGCATCAGCCGCGATCTGGTTGCGAATCCGAAAATGCTTTATCGCGCGCTCGCAGGTTCCGGCACTACAACGTGGATCTCTACGCCGTCATTTGTGCAAATGTGTCTGGTTGAAGAGAAATTTGCAGAAGGAATGCTTCCGCGCATTCGGCGTTTTCTTTTCTGCGGCGAAACGCTCCCCGTGCAAACCGCGGCGCGTCTACTTGAGCGCTTTCCAAAGGCGGAAGTGTGGAACATGTATGGCCCGACCGAGGCAACGGTGGCCACGACTTCGGTACGGATAGACCATTCACTTCTGAAAACGTATTCGGCCCTCCCCGTGGGACGCGCAATGCGGGGGACGGATGTTTTCGTTGTGAATGACAGTGGCATGATCTCGCCGGCAAATGAACGAGGCGAAATTATCATCGCGGGGCCGAACGTTAGCCCTGGCTATCTTGGTCGTCCCGATCTTACGGCGGCCGTCTTTTTTGAGTATAGCGGCCGGCGCGCTTATCGAACCGGCGACCAGGGCCGATTTCGTGATGGCTTACTTTTTTTTGAGGGCCGCATGGATTCGCAGCTCAAGCTCAGCGGCTACCGCATCGAACTCGGCGATGTCGAAGCAAACCTGCTGGCGTTGCCCTCTGTAAGTGACGCAGTAGTAACACCGGTGATGAAAAACGGCGCGGCCCAATCGCTCGCCGCCTTCGTAGTTCTCAGCGGGAAAACCGAGGCATCGCATTTCGAACTAACGCAGTCGCTGCGACAGCAACTAGCCGAGCGACTACCACTGTACATGTTGCCGCGAAAATTCGTTTTTCGCGATTCTTTCCCGCTGACGGCGAACGGCAAAGTCGATCGACCCCGGCTCGCCCAGTCGCTGTGATTCCCTACGCCGGTTTCACGTATTTTGGGCTGCTGCTTTACGCGGTAGTTCCGACGCTTATTCTGGGTGTGTTCGGCAAAGCCGGCTGGCGCTGGGCGACCTTTGTGACTGCCGGGATGCTGCTCATGCAGTATCATGGGTCGCTAAACATTCGGCCGCATTTCCCAGTCCGCGAGATCTGGATCGTCATTGGTTTCGCCGTCTGGCAATGGGCAACGGTGTGGCTATTCGCGAAGAGCGGAGCACGAGCCGGCTGGCCTTTCTATGTTGCTCTCACGGCGGGCTTGCTTCCGCTGGCGGCGTCAAAATTTTTTCCGGTGATGTCGCCGAGAAGCGAGTTTGGTTTTCTCGGAATTTCCTACATTACGTTTCGAGCATTGGATGTCGTAATTTCCCTGCGCGATAAAGTCATCGCCCTGCCTGGGACGCTCGATTTCTTGATGTTCCTTTTTTTCTTCCCCACCATCTCAGCCGGGCCCATCGACCGCTTCCAACGCTTCGCAGGCGAATGGAGAAAGAGGCGAACACGCGCTGAATTCCTTGTCGATCTCGACGGCGCGGTGCACCGCATTTTTCGGGGGTTCTTTTACAAATTCATCCTCGCCGCGCTCATTAAACAATACTGGCTGGAACGAGCCGCCACCAGTGGGAGCCTCGCGGCGTTCGTCAGCTACATGTATGCGTACAGCTTCTATTTATTTTTTGATTTTGCCGGCTACAGCGCTTTTGCCATTGCTCTGAGTTATCTTTTCGGTCTCCATACTCCGGAAAATTTCGATCGGCCGTTTCTCGCCCGGAATATCCGCGATTTCTGGAATCGCTGGCACATCACTCTTTCATTTTGGTTTCGCGACCATGTTTACATGCGCTTTCTCTACGCCGCGATGCGCGGCAAGTGGTTTGCGAACAAGAGGGTCGCCCCAATCGCAGGGTATTTTCTGGCTTTCGGACTGATGGGTCTGTGGCATGGACCTGAGCTTCACTACATCGCTTACGGATTTTATCAGGCGGTGTTGCTCTCTGGGTTCCACATTTTTTCTCGCTGGAACAAGGCGCACCACTATTGGCGCGACGGTCTCGCTTGGCGGGCAGCGGCTGTTTTCATTACATTCCAGTTTGTTTGCTTCGGCTTACTGATTTTTTCGGGACGCATTGGAGCTGCACCACTGCCGCATTTTGTCAGCAAAGTCGAAAATGCAAACTGCACGGCGATTTCCGGCTGGATTTGGGACAAAAACGACGTAGACGCTGAAGTCCATATTGAGCTCTGGGATGGCGACCGGTATGTCATGGCGTTGCCGGCGAATCGGTTCCGAGAGGATCTGGTGAATGCCGGTTACGGAAACGGCCGGCATGCCTTTCGCGTTCCAACCCCGCCGCAACTTAAAGACCAACGCCCACACGTGATCCATCTTCGCATTGCCGGCACAAAACAGGAGCTAACCGATTCGCCCAGAGTAATTCGATGTCCCTAACTTCTGTAGCCCCGTTTCTTTGAGACGCGCGGCGCGCGCTTTCCAAACAGGCCCGGCATTGCGCTTCGCGCAGCGAAGCGGCTACGGCCTCAACGAAGCGCAGTCATCCATCATTGTTGTCCCAGCGCGACTTCGTATTCTGGCTTAGCCACGCCCATTAACCAGTGATCGAACCAACCGACAATATGCTGCAGACGCTCGACGCGGTGCCACGGCTGACCGGAACGCGAGAGCTCGTGCGACTCATTCGGGAAGCACACCATGACGGTCGGGATCTTGCGGAATTTCAACGCACGAAACATTTCTTCTCCGCCCGCGCCAGGCGGCGTCCGGTAATCTGCTTCGCCAAGGATGAACATCATCGGCGTTGTCACATTCTTGATGTAGTTGATGGGTGAATGGGCCCGATATTCCTGTGGGTCTTCGAACGGCGGCACTTTAAACCACGTTGGCTGGAACAGGGTGAAGTCCCCGGAGTACCACCAATCTTCCCAGCTGGCGATGTCGCGTTGCGCAACCGCTGCGGCGAAGCGTTTTGTTTGACCTACAACCCAGTTGGTTAGCAATCCGCCGCCGCTGCCGCCGGTGACGCCGAGTTTTTTGTCGTCGATGTATCCCTGTTTGATCACCTTATCCACGCCGGCCATGAGGTCTTTGTAATCGTCTCCAGGGTAATGGTACTGAATGACGTTCCCAAATTCCTGGCCGTAGGTCGTGCTCCCGCGCGGGTTTGGGTAAAGCACCACATAGCCCTTCGCGGCCATCCACTGAAATTCGTGGACGAAAATAGGACCGTACGCAACGTGCGGCCCGCCGTGAATGTTCAGAATCAGCGGATATTTTTTGTGCGGATCGAAGTTCGGTGGCTTTTGCACCCAGGCTTCAATCCGTTTGCCGTCAAAACTTTCGTACCAAATCTGTTCCGGCTCCGTTAGGTTTAGCTTCGAGAAAAGTTGGTCGTTGACGTGTGTCAGTTGTCTCGGTGTCGCATCGCCGGTCGTGCGATCCAGGACAAAAAGGTCGTTGATGCGCGTTGGCGTCGAAACGAGATAGATCAACTTCGAAACGTCGGGCGACGCGCGAAAACTCAACACGCCTTGATTTCCCGAAGTTAGGTCGTGCACTCCCGTGCTATCGGGATCAGTATCCTCGGCGGCTGGAACGTCGAACAGCGCGAGAGTTGCTTTGCCCTCTTTAGCATAAACTGCAACAAGGCCTTTCCCGTCCGGAGCCCAGATGGGTTTGTTTTGTCCACCTGCCCGGGGCGACGCGCTGTCCCCAATGACAAAGCCGGGCGCATCGAAATCAAAATTGGCGGTCAAATTGCGCGGTTTAGCATTCGGTAAAAGATCCAGGATCCAGAGATCGGGCTGCGTGTATGAGTTGATCGGGCGTGTGGTTGACGCGGTAAACGCGACCTGTTTCCCATCGGGGCTGAGCGACAGCACACCTCCGCCGGGTCCAACCCCCCCCACCTGTAAATCAATCGTTGTGATCTTTACAGGTTCGCCGCCGGCTGCCGGCACCGAGTAAAGATCAGTTTTTGGCAGTTCGTAGTACGGTTCGTCGTTCCGATCCGACGTAAAATAAATCTGCGAACCATCCTTTGACCAAATCGCATTTTCTTCATCGAAGCGGCCACTCGTGAGTTGACGCGGTTTTACTTTTTCGTCGGCTCTCTGCGGCGCGGCAACGAGCCAAATATGCGTGGGGCGCTTTGGATCGGCGTAACCTTCGTTGTCCTGTCGATAGACGGCGCGTGCAATGACGCGAACATCGCTCTCGCGCTCATCCGTAATCGGCGGCGATGACCCCGGGGTCGCAGAAGCATTCCCGCCGCCTGCCTTTTTCGATTCTTCTTCCTTACGCTTTTTCTTTTCCTGCTTCGTTAGATCTTCAGCATTGGTGTCACTGGTGAACGCGATTGTCTTTCCATCGGGGGCCCAGCTCGGATTCCCCGCACCTTTCGGCAAATCTGTAAACACAAATGAATCGCCGCCGGCCATTGGCAGGATCGCCAGCTGTGGCGACTCGGGCTTGCCGTTCTTCTCTGCCGCGCGCAGAAAGAGCAAAAATTTTCCGTCCGGCGACCAGCGGGGCGCGGAATCGTGATCGCCTTTTGTTAGTTGGCGAGGTTCTTCCCCACCTGCGACCGGAACACTCCAAATGGAAGTATTGTAACCCTCCTTCTTTTCATTGACCGTCACCCGCACAAAGGCCACTTGCGATCCGTCCGGCGAAACTTGCGGGTCTCCAATCCACACGAAATCGAACAGGTCCTTTTCAGTGAGGGCGCGTTTTTCCGCGAACGCGGTGCCGATTCCTGCCAACAAACCCAACAATAAATAAATGACGAACGACGAATGACGAAGCTCGAAGGAATGACGAATGATCCAATGACGAAACATTGGTAGTATGATCTTGTCGGTTTTGGTTTTCCTCATTTTTTCGTCATTTCGCTCACGAAGTGAGCGCTCACATATGTGCGATGACGTTGTCGCCGAATTGCGAACACTTGATCTCGGTTGCTCCTTCCATTAAGCGCGCGAAATCGTAGGTAACCTGTTTGCTCGCGATCGCGCCCCTTATGCCTCTCAGAATCAGGTCTGCTACTTCTGTCCAGCCCATGTAACGGAACATCATTTCGCCCGAAAGAATCACCGAGCCCGGATTAACCTTGTCCTGGTTTGCATATTTCGGCGCAGTTCCGTGGGTCGCTTCGAATACGGCGTGGCCAGTGATGTAATTGATGTTTCCTCCAGGTGCGATCCCGATTCCGCCGACTTGCGCGGCCAGCGCGTCGCTCAGATAATCGCCATTCAGATTGAGCGTTGCGATCACGTCGTATTCTGCAGGGCGCAACAGGAATTGCTGGAGAGCGTTGTCGGCGATGGCGTCGTTGATCACAATGCCGGCGCCCGGTTTACCCATGGGAATCTCGCACCAGGGACCGCCATCGATCTCCTTTGCGCCAAAATATTGCTTCGCGACTTCATAGCCCCAGTCGCGAAAAGCGCCTTCGGTGAATTTCATGATGTTGCCCTTGTGGACCAGCGTCACGCTCTTGCGGCGGTTCGCAATCGCATAGGAGATCGCACTGTGCACAAGACGGACGGTGCCGGACCGACTGACTGGTTTGATTCCGATTCCAACGCAAACGTCGTCTTTTTCCGGTGCGCCAACTTTTTTCCAAAAGTCGGCCGCTTTTTGTTTTGTCCCGAAGCGAATTTTCTCAAAGAGCGTCGGAAATTCTTTTTTCAGAAAATCGAGAATCTTTTGCGCGTCCGGCGTACCAGGGGCGAATTCGACACCTGCATAGATGTCTTCCGTGTTTTCGCGGAAGATCACCATGTTAACTTTTTCGGGATGTTTAAGGGGCGACGGAACGCCGTTGAAGTATTGGATCGGTCGCAGGCATACGAAGAGATCGAGGAGCTGCCGTAACGCCACGTTGAGTGAACGAATGCCGCCGCCAACTGGAGTAGTCAGCGGACCTTTGATTCCCACGTGATACTCGCGGAACGCTTCCACGGTATCCTCCGGCAGCCATTCACCGAATTTATCCTTTGCTGCCTGGCCCGCGTACACCTCGAACCACGCAATTTTCTTTTTGCCGCCGTAGGCTTTTTCGACTGCGGCATCAAACACTCTCACGCTAGCGGCCCAGATGTCCGGACCGGTTCCGTCTCCGCGGATAAATGGAATGACCGGCTGATCCGGTACATTCAGTGTCTCGGTTCTGGCGATCTTTTCTCCGGCAGGCGGAGCGACATCTTTGTATGGCATAAGGGGCAAACAGTAGAGGCGGCTGTCCTGAGTCGCAACAGCAGTCATTACTCCGTCGCCCCTCGTCCGTGATCATTAAGAGAAGACAGCAACCGACAGCTTGATTACAATCGCGATTATGAAAATCGCCGTCGTTTTTGCGCTAACGTCCCTGGCTCCGCGGCAAATCTTTGAGTGAAGCGGACTCTCCCTGCCATAGGCTTGCATGAAGCCGGGGCTCTGCTATAATCGGCGCTCCTCCTTCACTCTCATGTTTCCCCACGACGCCAGCGGGCGGCTTTGTGCTGGCGACTGTCTCAGTCGTCCACTGTCTCTCAATTCTCAACTACCTGGCCGCTGCCCCGCCCTTCGCAGTAACTTCACTACGGAGTATAGAAGCGGGCGCGAACGTGGACAGATTCTCAACTCAATGCGAGCGGGCTTTACTCTGCTCGAGCTATTGATTGTGGTCGGCATCATCGCCCTCTTGCTGGTCTTAATTGCTCCGGCGTTTACAACTATCAAAAGCGGCAATGACCTAACCAGTGCTGCATACACGATCAAGGGAGTGCTCGACACCGCGCGCACCTACGCGAAGGCCAACAACACTTATACATGGGTCGGTTTTTTCGAAGAGGATGTCTCTCAGGCATCCACCAATCCAGCTACACCGGGCACCGGCAGGCTGGTGATGTCAATTGTGGCTTCGAAGGACGGAACGACCGTCTATGACCCAAACAGCACAAACAATCCCGACCCTATGAATCCAACAAAGCTGATTCAGGTGGGTAAACTGATAAAGATCGAAGGTATTCATCTACCGCTTTTCGCTGCCGGCACAGGGATGGGTGATACATTCGACGCGCGGCCCTCGCCATCGCCAGCAAGCGACTCGAACTATTCGCGTTTTGGAGAGCTAAATGCCGCGAGTCCAACTGCACCGCTTACAAACTCGCAGTTCCCTTTCTGGTACCCGCTGACTGCTGCTTCTCAAGGACAGGCACAGTATTACTTCGTTAAAACTCTACAGTTCAACCCGCGTGGAGAGTCTAGGATCAATAGTACTTACGACATAAGGAGGGTAGTCGAAGTAGGGCTTCTTCAAACGCACGGTACAACAACGCCGATTCCTGTTAGCGGCGGTGGCACATCAAACGTCGTTTTCAACGGCAACGTCGCGGCAGTTCAAATCAATGGCTTTGCTGGCGATGTAAAAATCTATCGACGATGACGAACCCGTTATTGCCGAAGCGAGCAGCGAAATTACTTGAGAGTTGGCGATCGGCCATATGAAAATTTCATCGAGCACGAACCCCCCGCTTATAGGGATGGCGGCGTTTTCGTTGGTAGAGGTGACGTTGGCTCTGGGTGTGGCCTCCTTTTGCCTAATCGCGGTGTTGGGGTTACTCCCTACAACCTTAAAGACTCAGCAGACTAGCATTCAACAGACCACTGCCAGTCAGATTATCTCAACAATCTTCTCTGATCTGCGCGCAGATGTACGGCTTCCTCCGGGTCTGGACTCAAAGGTTTGCCCCGATGACCCGAACGAGCCTTGCGCATGGCGAGATTTGCATGGTCACTGGCGCAATGTCGCTGCGCCCGACACGATCTACTTCACTAATCAAGGTAAGCAAACCGGGACGATTAATGGAAGTCCACCGGCGGACGCAGTCTTCAGGGCAAAAATCACTTACAGATTCCCGCCATCGGAGACCACCTCACTCGCCGACATCAGAGTGAGCTGGCCAGCTCGGGTTGACCCAGATTCGGGTACCATCCCAGCAGGCTCAGTCACCAGCTTAATCGCAGTTAATAGATGAATACGAGATGAGCCCTCATGTTATCGCGCTCCCCGCGCCCGGAGCTGTTATTGCAAAACGAGGCAGCTCGGCTGGCTTTACCTTGGCTGAGCTACTCGTTTCGGTTTTTGTGCTTGCAGCCATTCTGCTTTTGGTCACGCAGTTAATGACCAACGCAACGGCTATTACTCGGACCGGCCACAAACATATCGATACGGACACCCAAGCGAGAATAGTGTTTGATCGAATGGCATTAGATTTCGAGCAAATGGTCAAGCGACCCGACGTCGATTACTACGTTAAGCAAAGGACTGGATACAGCGGGCACGGCAATGGGCACGGGTGGGGACAAGGACACAATGGCGATTTGGGCAGCGATCAAATAGCGTTTTTTACTCAGGTGCCGGGTTATTATCCTTCATCTTGGGGAAGTACCGTTTCTCTGGTCGCGTATCGCGTTAACGAGGACACCGCAAACAACCGTACCTTTACCAAACTCGAACGGATGGCGAAGGGGTTGATCTGGAATGGCGTTTCGACGATTAACACGCCACTGGTTTTCTTACCTCTGACGATCGATGCAACCTGGCCCGCAGCTACTCACAATTTTGCGAGCGGTAATCCAAATTTGAGCCGGGACGATGACTATGAGGCGATCGGCCCGGGAGCTTTCCGATTTGAGTACTACTATCTTCTCAAGAATGGTCGAGTGACGGATTGGCCGTGGGACAGATGGGACATGCCTGACCAGCTCAGCATCACGGATCCGAAAAACATAGGTCTTACGCAAGTCGAGGCCATTGCGGTTGCAATCGCGGTTATAGACCCGACGGCTCGCGCGCTGATCAATGCAATTTCTCCTGGTAGACTTCTTGATCTCGCTAGCGACATGGCGGATTTCAAGAATGCGCGGGGCAGGGGCGTAGGAGCGCAAAAAATCGGCGATCTCGAATATCAGTGGAAAACTGTGGTCGAATCCGTCGCACAGACCGGCCTGACGCCTTCGGGCTTGCCGGTTCCAGCCGAGGCAGCCAAGGGAATTCGGATTTACAGTCGCTACTTTGATCTGAAGACCTTGTAAAATGAATCGGCTGCTTAGGGTTGTGACTACTAAGGAGGCTGGCACCGCACTGCTCATTGTTCTCGCCTTGGTTGTGTTACTCACCGGGCTAAGTGTAGCCTACCTGTCGCGGACAACCACCGACCGCCAGGTTGCTCATAGTAGCTTTAATCAATCCAATGTCGACCAACTGGCGCAAAGCGCAGTGGATAACATCGTCGGCGATCTGCGTCAGGAGATAACGGACCCGAGTGCGTCGACGCCAATAACCTTAAGCAATGGCCGTACGATCTATGTTCCCACTTCCAACGCGAACATGGTCCCTAGGCAGAGTCCCACCCCGTCGGCTGGTGCGAGTCCAGCTATTCTTAATCTGATCCGGCGCAGTGTCGCAGCGGACGCCTTGCCCTCACCGCCGGGCGTTCGAAGTCGCGCTTCAGACGTAAACTCCACCGTAGATCTTTCTGCAAACGGTAAGTCTATCAGCCTGGCACGATGGAATTCGCATTACCTGGTACCGAAGACGAACAGACTCAATGATAAGTCTGATCCAGTTACCACCGGGTTTCTAGGACCAAACTACTGGGCGCCGGACTGGGTCTTCGTTAACAATCAAGGTGCCACCGTTATCCTTGCTCCGAACAACTCAATTCTAGGTAGATATGCATACACGATTTATGACGAGGCTGGCCTCGTGGATGCGAATGTTGCGGGCTACCCTTCAGGCACGGACATTTATCAGTACGGCCGCAAAGGTTCTCTCGCATTCGCAGACTTAACAGTGCCGCCCTATCCAGTTCCTAATCCAGCCGGATCGCCTCCGATTTATCAAATCGACCGGCTTGTAGGATGGCGAAATTACGGCACGACTCAACCTGATAACAGCTTTCCTGATCCTGGATCGCCTCCAAACCAAACTCAAGCTTTCGCGCGCAACTTTCGTCCCCCGAATACAGCCAGAGCTGCTTGGTTCTACAATTTCGTAGTGAATAATACCAGCGGATTTCTAAGTGTAAGAAGTGATCCCAACCCGACTCCCTATCCATGGAACTACCTGAACGTAACAGGCGACTCTGGTCCCGCTACGTATCCTTGGAACGGACGAACGGATCAGATGCTTCTCGGGCGTCAGGAATTGATCGCCTTTCGGAAGGCGACGCAGTTTTCTCCGAGTGCGCTCGAATACTTGAGTACCTTTTCGCGGGAGTCCGCAGCTGGGGTGCCCCAATGGAGTCCGGCCACTCCGACGGCCATTAATCCGAACTTTCAAACCTTGCTGGTCACGGGTTCATTCACACGTAATGATGGAACTATTGCGAACGGCGGGGACCCTTATCTGAACAAGCGATTTTTACTCGAACGTCTGAATTGGCTCACCTACAGGGGACCAAGCGCAAGTCGCTCGATTCCGAGTCGGGAGCCTAACTCGAGAACCGATCCTGACTGGGACATGTGGCTTTTAACAGGCCGATTCGGACTCACATCGACGTTTTTGCAGCAAGGCACCGCTGCCAACATTCTCAAGTACTTCGGGTTGGTGTGGGACACTACGAACGAGCGCTGGAATTACACCAGTCCCTCCGGAGGTTCGTTGGCCGGGTCTATTGCCAGTCTTGGTACGTTGACGGGTGCCCGCGAGCCAGACTTCTTCGAGTTACTTCAAGCGGGAATCATTAACAGCTCACTTGGTGATGCGTTTTCTTCAGATCCCGCGTTGCCTTCGGTGCACCAACAGTCGAAGATGCTTCATGTTCTAACGATCGGAGCCAATCTAATCGCTCAATCCCGAACCGATTCCTATCCTGTTCGAATAGCTTGTAACGTGGGCGGGACCACCATGGAGGCTATTGGCATGCCTCGGCTGCCATACTTGAACGGGCTTGCCGCCTGCCCCGTTGCCGGCACGGACCGTAATTCAGGTGTGCCCCTCGGCGGCGTGAACTGGTTCCTCATTCCAAATTTGTGGGATCCATTCCGCGACAGTTGGGATCTTACGGAAGCGAATGCCAGCAGCACTCTCACGCCGAACTATCTGCGTCCTCCTGTTCGAATTACCGTCAAAGGTACGGCTAGCTTTGGAGCTGCAAACGTTTCGCAAAGTGGCAGCGTCGATCCTTCCCCTACACCAGGGTTGATGCCATTCATCGGAGCATCGACAACTGCGATTAATGCGAGTTTACCTCTCCTCACCGGCGACAATACGTTCGGTCGCGACGGCTTTCTCCAGGCGATGCGCCTGGGTGAGAACGACATTAGCGGTACGGTCACGCTCTTTAACCCACCGACGCAATCTCCTACCGGGATTGCGTTTCAATGGAACAGAATCGCACGCCCAACTAATGATAACTCGACGTATCGAACGGATCGCTTCGTGGTGTTCAGGTTATCGCTTCCGGGAGTCCTTATTTCCCCTCTGAGCTTACTTGGTCAAAAGCCAGTTTTAATACTCCAACCAGGTTTCCAAGTCAGCCTTGATTATCAATCACCTAATGGTCAGTGGTATTCGTACTCCTTTCTACAAGGTAATAACGCACCTAATACGTGGATTTCATCAGATCCGTTAAGGCCTTCCACGCTCGGTTTAGCTCTCAGTACAAGCTATAGCCAATACGGGGTTGATCCTGGCCCACCGCCACCACCGCCCTCTGCGCTCCCGACGATCGTCAATGCCGGTCCGCCACTGATTGGTAACGTAACATTGTGGACTGTGGATGCCTTGGCAAAAGCGCCGATGCTGGTCAAAGCTGACCCTAGAAGTATTCGCTACAACAGCATGATAGGTGTTGTGAATGTCGCCAACCCACCGCTGCCATTTAATTCGGCAGGCATCATCGGACCAATCTGGCCTAGTCAATATGCGACTCCGCCGCCCATGTTGGCATCGCAATATCCCGTCCCGACGCCGACGCCAAATGCTAACCCGGCTACGTTGGGCGACAATGCACCAGCTGGAAATGCCGCTAACCTATATAATGAACTGATACCAACCCCTACGCCAACGCCGCCAGTACCAGCTGTTAGCCTGGGCGATCCATGGCGCCCAGTGATCATGAATCGGCCGTTTCGCAGTGTTGGCGAAATGGCGTACGCCTTCCGGGATCAACCCTTCAGGACGCTGAGCTTCTCATGGAGTCCTATCAGTTCTAATCCGGACGCAGGTCTTCTGGACCTGTTTTCAGTTAATGACTATAGCGATCCAACTTCGATGCGCGCCGGCGTAATTAGCCTTAATTCGCTGCAGCCTGCCGCTCTGGCCGCCGTGCTTGGAAGCACTATTGAAAAAGAGCAGACCCCCCGCGGCGGCTCTCCGCCAGCGCCCACGCCATGGCCGATGAGCGCTGTAGAAGCCAATAACGCGGCAAACAGCCTGGTGTCGCTTACAAGGACTACGCCTGCTCGGAATAAGGCAGCTTTGGCAACTCTGATCGCGAGCGAAACCGGATTAGGACCGTCAGTACCAAAAACGCAGCGTGAGTCAATCGCTAGAGCGTTGGGGGAAGCCGACCAGACCCGCACCTGGAACTTGTTTATTGACGTCATTGCCCAAACCGGTCGTTTTCCTCCGAACGCTACAAATCTCAAGAACGGGTTTGTGGTTGATTCGGAACAACGTTACTGGGTCCATGTTGCGATCGATCGCTTCACGAACCAGGTGATCGACAAGCAGATCGAAGTCGTAAACGAATAATTCGTCCTTCGTGGTCTATGGAGGGCGGTAACCGCAATCTGAGCGCTGCGACTCATTATTGGTCAGCAAGCGCTGCGCGAGGATTGTTCGAATCTCGTGTCGGCTGGAATTGGACCCGGAGGCGCCCCGTTAGCGCACTAGTAGATGCTTGGGGCGGCGGGATTGGGCTTCGTCGCTAACTATCGTCGATTAGGCAAGTTTTCCCGAAACTTCAGGTGCCGGTTTCCGTAGAAGAAGTCATCAGGTTCTCGAATGAACCAAACCCTCCTCTGTGGAATTCTCGCTTTCACGTCCGGCCTTTTTGGCCGCCATGCCTGGGCGACGCTACGCTGATCGCGTCGCCGTTGAAAACAACTGTACCGAAAACGCCAAACGGCCTTCGGCGAACAGTGCATTCACACTTGTCGAGCTTCTCATCGTCGTGGGCATCATTGCGCTCTTGATGGTGTTGGTTGCGCCCGCGTTCACAAGCATCAAAAGCGGCGGCGACGTCACCGCCGCTGCGTACACGATCAAAGGCGTTCTCGATAGCGCGCGCACATACGCCAAAGCAAATAACACTTATACCTGGGTCGGTTTTTTTGAGGAAGACGTTTCGCAACCATCAGCCAACCCAGCGACAGCTGGGACCGGTAGGCTTGTTATGTCGACCGTTGCTTCTAAGGACGGAACAAAACTCTATACAGGAGTGCCTGGCAGCCCTGTTACTCTCGATCCCAACCCAACAACACTGCTTCAGGTTGACAAGCTCGTAAAAATCGACAACGCGCATCTCGTAACATTTCCGAACGCCACCGCCACACCTCCGCCTGACACATTTGACACGCGACCGGCCATCAGTTCAAACAGCGCCCGTATCGGCGGCATCAGTACTCCGCCCAATCCGTGTCTGACCTTTCATTATCCAGCGGGCGGCTCGCAATACACGTTTGTGAAGGTGGTTCAATTTAGCCCTCGCGGCGAAGCAGTCGTTGCCGATGCGAACTACACTCTCGCGACAGCCTCCGAGATAGGTTTGCAGTCCACGCACGGCATCGCGCCCGAACCGAGCCCGGTAAAAAATCCAGTTGCCATTCAGTTCACTGGCATTGGCGGTGACGTAAGAATTTATCGACGATGAACCGCTTAAAAGTCCCCCGGCAAAGTGCGCTGAAACAGCCATCGTCAGAAGCGACAGCATTTTCGCTGATTGAATTGACGCTTGCACTCGGTATTGCCGCGTTTTGCTTGATTACATTGTTTGCGTTGATACCGGTCGCATTGAAGACCCAACAGACCAGCATCCAGCAGACCACTGCGAACACGGTTGCTTCGCAAATCGTCGCCGATTTGAGCGCTGCTCTTCGGCTTCCTCCTGGACTGCAGTCGAAACAATTCAATTTGCATGGGCATTGGGCGGCGTTGCAGACGCCCGACCTCTTGTATTTTGCGAAGGATGGAACTTTTGTCCCTGGCTCCACCAACCAGCGCCCTCCTCCGTCAACCGCCGTGTTTCTGGCAGCAGTTACTTATCTGCGACCGCCGACCGAAACGACATCTTTGGCGGATATCACTGTCGGCTGGCCGGCACGGGGTATACCAGTCAACCTAGACGGGCAGCCCGACTTCTCGAAGGGCGCTGGGAAAATCGAAACATTCGCGGCAATTAATCGATGAAAAGGAAGTCAGCGATTATTGCAGGCCTATGGCGCGCACGCGGCGCCATCGCTTTCAACCGCCGTAACAATGCCAGCGGTTTTACCCTGGCCGAGTTACTGGTGTCCGTATTTGTTCTTGTGATAATTGTGCTGATGGTGTCGCAGTTGATGAATAATGCTGCGGCGATCACCAAAATCGGTCATAAACATATTACAACGGACACGCAGGCACGGACGGTCTTTGACCGCATGGCCGTGGACTTCGCGCAGATGCTGAAGCGGAACGATCTCGATTATTACGTGAAGGGAACTCTCGTTTATAACCAGCACGGCCACGGCAATGGGCACGGTTGGGGGAACAGACGGGGGGCCGGACAACAAGGAAGCGATCAGATCGCATTTTTCAGCCAAGTGCCTGGCTACAACTCTACCGGCTATTCGTCGCAAAGCCCGCTATCGCTTGTGGCGTACCGTATCAACCAGAACAGCAACACGACTAATCCGGACTATCTTAAGCTTCAACGGATGGGAAAGGGGCTGCTTTGGAACGGAGTCGACACCCGAATCAATACACAGGCCACGTATCCGATCGTTTTCCTCGACCAAACAATTAGTGGGACGTGGCCGCCGGCGGTCAACAACACCAACACCTGTGGCGGCGGTGGTAGCAATAACAGTTGCGATCCCGATTACGAGACGATTGGTCCTGGGGTGTTCAGGCTCGAGTATTACTATCTTCTTAAAAACGGCAAGCTGACTGATGTACCGTGGGACCAGGAGGCGAGGCCGAACCAGACGAGCCTTACGAGCCCGCAGAAGATCGGGCTCGCGGATGTGGAGTCAATTACCGTGGCAATTGCTGTCATAGATCCCGCAGGTCGCGCGCTGATTGACGCTGCCAACTCTGGTAGCCTAGATGATCTCGCTTCAGACATGCCTGACTTCCGAAGCTCACACGGACGAGGAGTGGGCCAGGCGAAGAACATAGGTGATCTCGAAGCTGATTGGAATGGCGTTTTGGTGGGAGACGCCACGGTTGGATATCCTGGCGTCATCAATACTGGTCGCACCAGCGCAGGTACGCCGATTCCGCCAGAAGCAGCAAAGGCAATTCGCATTTACAGCAAGACCTTCGATCTAAGAACGCTGTAGGATGAATCGGCCGCGCAACACAATCAGCTCTCATCAGCGCGGCGCAGCGCTCCTCATTGTCCTCGCGTTCGTTGTGTTACTGACGGGCTTGGGTGTGGCTTATCTCTCCCGAACAACGAATGATCGCCAGGTTGCCCATGGGAGTTACAACCAGACAAAGGCTGATCAGCTAGTCGCGAGCGCCATGGATAACATCATCGGTGACCTGCGGAAAGAGATTGCAAACGGCTCAACCGCTACAACTGAGCCCGACGGCACGACGCTTTATACGGCTAGTGTCGCTGCAAACATGATCCCGCGGCGCAGCGGAAGCGCCGCAATCGCACCGAATCTTATCAGGCGCAGCGTGCGAGATGATTCGATCATTGCCCCTGGTCTTCCAAGCAAGGCCTCAGAAGTGAATTCAACGACGGACGCATCGGCTAATGGCCGGTCTGTCACGCTGGCGCGGTGGAACACGCACTACATGTTGCCGAAGTACAATATTGGTAACGACGACACGTACCCGCCGAGCCCGTTGTTGCCGCCCTTTAACCCTTATCCAGCAGTTCCCAGTGGCTTTACTCCGCCCGATTGGGTTTTTATAACGAGCGACCCAACAAATACGGACGCGGGTCGAAGGATCATTAGCACGCCCGACCCATTGGTTATCGGTCGATATTCCTATGCGATCTATGACGTAGGTGGATTGCTGGATATGAATGTCGCAGGGTATCCTACCGATCCCGCAGCTGCTCCGATACCAGTTCAGCGGGTCGGCCGCAAGGGATCTATCGCCTATGCGGATCTGACCGCGCTGGGGAATGAGCCGATCCCTAATCCTAACACGACTGGAGCTGCCGTTTATCAGGTAGATCGGCTGGTTGGCTGGCGCAACTATGCTACGACACGGGCAAGCAACAATTTTCCCGATGTCACTCCTGCGAGTCAGGCCTTTGCGCGTAACTTTCAGACCAGTACAGCGCCCGCGACCAATTTTTATAATTACATAGTCAACAACCCGACCGGATTCTTGAGTCCATGCGCCTGGGATTCCAGTCTACTTTTATGCAGCACTGCTGCGAATTGGAACGGCCGCACGGATCAAAGCTTTGTCCAACGGCAAGAGCTGGTCGCGTTTCGAAATACCAGTTCATCGGGGTTGAGTGCCAATCAGAAGTTTCCTTCCAATGCTCTTCAGTATCTCAGTACCTTCTCAAGGGAAACGAACGGGCCTTCATTCTCGCCAGCTACTCCGACTGCTACTAACCCGAACTTCCTGACAATACGTGCAGCCACGGCCTTTACTCGGTTTGATGGCACTATCGCAACACTGGGTGAACCTCTGGTTAAGACGCGTTTTCCTCTAAGCCGACTAGCCTGGATTACCTACAAGGGGCCTAGTGCTTCTCTGGCTACAACTGATCCGGTTTATCAAGCACTTATCAACGCTGGCGTTAACGCGACTACGATTAAGGCTGGAACCGCTGCAAATATTAAGACGTGTTTTGGTCTAGTGTGGGACTCGCGAGCGTATGTTCCCGCTACGGCGACAACAAACGCTCAGGGTCAACAATGGGTTTACGTCTCCCCGAATTCTACCAACACAGGTGGTAACTTTGATCCGAGTTCCAACCCGAGCGGCAATGCTGCTTCAGACATCAAAACATTGGCAACGGTCGCATCCGAAAATCGCGAGCCTGATTTCTTCGAGCTTTTGCGCGCAGGAATCTTGGATGCCTCCTTAGGTCAGAATACACGCGGTTTGAACGGAGTTCCTGGCGTCACTTCCAGTGCCGCCGACGCTCAAGGAGCAAATACGTTTCCAGATCTCCACATGTCCAATAAGGCCCTCCACGTACTCTCGATCGGCACGTGTATTATCGATCAGGCAGATCCAGACTCTATTCCGATTCGCGTTCAGTTCCAACCAATCGGGGCGTCCGTATGGTGGACCGCGTATGGCGTCGAAAGCCTGCCTTACATTAGCCAAATCTATCCGATTACAGGCACCAGTCCTGCCATAAACACCAACTGGGCGACGTATCTTCTCTTTCAACTCTGGAACCCGCATGTAGGAGGAGCACTGCCAACACCTGCCCCGCAAGTCCGCTTGCGAGTAGAGGGCAATATTGGCATTTTCACCGGGGGCAATGGCCAGACGTGGAGTACAGCCGCGGATAGCCGAACCTTTGCACTACCAGCGAGCGGAGTATCAATCGCACTCACGACGGGGGCGTTTCCTCAGACATTACCAACGCCAACACCAGCGCCTTTGAGCACGCCTCCCGTCGCTGCCATCGCGCCGCCAGTAGGTTCCGCTACGGCGCCTGCAGGATTCGAGATTCTCCCGCCAAAACTGACTAACAGCGCATCTAGCATTCAGCAATATATTGGATTACGTTTGTTACCGGACTACAGATTGACCTCGCGTGCCTCAGGCAATGTCCCGCAACTCGTTCTGTACTTCGGAACGGACCCCACCCATGAGTTCAACGCTACTATGGAATATACCTCCGATGGCGCCAATTGGGTTCCGTATAACCACTTTAGTGGTATTATTGACCATGCTCCTTCCCCCACTCCGGCACCGACCGTGACACCAACTCCGGTACCGGGTTCTTGGATAAATGGAGCAACTGTCCCCGTCCATAATTCGGGCAGCCTCTCGGGTACGCCTAACCCTAGCACCAGCGGCACTAACAATGATCAATTTAGCGCAGCCCGACTCACGGACTTTCCGATTCCCGATTCCCTAATAAAGTCCGATCCCCGTGCTACTCGATTCGGGATTCTGCAGTTTAAGCAGATTGTCTCTAGCTCGACAGCGCGTATCACGGATCCTCTTTGGCCAGCTGGAAATACAAATTATCCGAATGGCTGGGGCGGTAGCATAGCGGACCCCAATGGCCCTGTGGAGCACGCGCCACTTCGCTTCTCCACTTCCGGAGGCGGGAACGGGATTTACTTCCCAGCGACTTTGTGTGTTAATAATGCCGCCAGCACCAGCACTCGTACGAGCTATGCAGATGGGGACGCAGTGATTCGCCCCGCTGACGCCACGTACCCCGATCCAACCGTGGCGACAACCGGATCATCGACGCCTTACTATTCGGCATCGACGGATTACCACCCCATCATGTTAAACAGGCCGTTCCGCAACGTCGCTGAGCTAGGTTACGCATTTCGCGATTTGCCGTGGAAAACGCTCGACTTCTTCACCGACAAAAGTGCGGACGCGGGACTTCTCGATATTTTTACGATCAACGATGGGCCTGTTCAATTGGATGGTAACAACAATTTCGTCCGTCTGGGTCCTGTTCCGACGATCGTTGCTGGACAGGTCAATCTAAATAGTACGCAGACTCCTGATCTTCAGTCAATTTTTGCGGGCGCCATCTTGGATGAGATCAACTCAACGACAGTGAACAAAACAGGCACCGGTGCCACAGACGCGCCGGTCTTAGCTGCCAATGTTGTCAATGCCACATCGACTCCCATGCGGAACCGTTCCGAGTTAATTACGCGCTCTGGCTTGCCCACATCTATCCTTCCAGTGGCTTTATCTGGAGCCACACACGACCAAACGGTTAAAAGCAGGCGAGAAGTCGTCGCTCGTGCGATTTCGTCCGTCTCGCAAACGCGTGTGTGGAATTTGCTGATCGATGTAGTTGCCCAGTCAGGTCACTACAAGCCAAACGCTGCTAACCTCCAGAATGATTTCATTGTGGAAGGAGAACAACATTACTGGGTACATGTCGCCATTGACCGTTTTACCGGTCAAGTCATCGACAAACAAATCGAAGTAGTAAATGAATAACTAGCGGAATTTGCTTTTGCCTACCATGTTTGGAAGTCTCACCTATTCGTATGCGATTATTAGTTGAAATAGTTGTGATCGGTGCGCTGATCACGTTGGGGTGGAACACGCCGTTCAAGGTATGGGGCGACCGCGCAACCACGACACTACAAACGTTTATGCCCAAACGACCAAGCGGACCCGGCGTGCTCATAACCACAAGCCATACTGCTCAACGGCAAACGGATTTAATTCGCGACAGAGCTGCAGAAAAATCATCTCGCGCTCGATAGAAGCGCGCTCTGTCAGTTTCGTAATGTCCGCGTCGGCGGAGCGCTACGGCGCGGAATGGCCTTCCACCAGGATCATGTTTGTCCTGGCTGTGCGGTGGCGCATCTTGCGCGGTTCGCGGTATTCCTCGCAGTTGAGCCATTCCCTGGCGCGTTGTGCTGATTCGAATTCGAGCACCA
>JBKPLD010000043.1:0-3754 GCA_046731415.1 Verrucomicrobiota bacterium | reverse complement strand
CGCGCGGCGCAACGCCGCTCGCTCACGGAAACCGGTGACCCGGTTTTTAACTCCGGAGCGCTCTACATCGATTTCGCGGCGCGCCAGGTGAAGATCGGTGGCGAAGAGATCAGGTTAACGCCCACCGAGTACTCATTGTTGCGCGTGCTGGTGCAGAACGCCGGGAAAGTCGTAACCCATAGGCAATTACTTCGCACTGTTTGGGGAGAAAAATCTGAAAGCCAGGCCCAGTACCTTCGTGTTTATGTCACCCATCTGCGAAAGAAACTCGAGGCCCGCGGGAATACGCCCCGGCTCATCAAAACAGAAGTCGGAATTGGTTACAGGCTATCGAGCGAGCACTGAGAACTCGCGCACAGCTCGCGGAACGTTAACAATCTTTTAGCGTTTCAGACGAACATTTTAATTACCGGTCGCGCCGAACCCCAGGCGAAGCTGTAGGGATGAAAGCGATCGTGGTCATATTCGCCCCAGCGTTTGACGTGAAGCCGCCGAAAGGCCAGCCACTCGCCGTTCCTAACAGCGAGCACCCGCGAGCGGTCGCCATTTTACGCGCAGACAAGTCGACAACTCATAATGAGTCAGTGCATCCGTTGTGGACTTGGTTTATCGAAAATCCGCGGCCCCACTCGTCGAACTCTTTCCGTAGTCTTACGAATTTAACTTTCGCAGCGTAAGAAACCTCGTCCGCGCGAGTAACGCTCGGTTTGAGTCGAAGGAAGAAGTTAATTGAGGCTAGCAAAACTTGCACTGGTAGCAGGGATTGTAACCTTGAACGCCTTTGCCGCGTAGACCCCGAATTGGTTTGGAAAACGCCTGTTCGACGAATTTGCAGGTGATTTGCAATTGCCGGCGTACGAGCCGCCGGCGCCAAATGCCTCGGGACCACAGCGACGGAGCAAGCCATTCGCTCGTCTACGGCTTCGACAATTATACGCAGACCGGAATCTTCACGACGAAGATCAATAACCAATGGACCATTCAAGTCGGACTTTCGAACGGGACCGACGTCGCGCTTTGGCAAAAGGATCCTGGCAATCAACCGACCGAGACTGTTATGATCCAATGGGTTTCGCCCGATCAAACAGATTCCATCTACGCTGGCGACAACGCGTTCAACAACGCCGAATTCGGATACAACAACCTCCAGCAAATCGTGGGTACATGGACCCACAAGTTTAACGATAGAATCTACACTGCGACTGAGGCGCTTTACATGTACATGTTCGACGCCAAGACGCATCCGACCGCAGCAGTGCCCTTCCAAAGCGGTTCATTTCCGGTGCAGCCCGGTTACGCACCGGAATGGGGCATTCTCAATTACACGATGTTCCGAGTCGCACCGAGCGCGTTTCTCACTTTGCGAAATGAATTCTACGATGACATCGTCGGAAGCCGGACTGGCCATACAACGAAATATTCGAGCATTCGTTAGGCTCAACCTGGTGGCCTGATAAGATCGTCACGCTACGGCCCGAGCTACGCTTCGACCATTCGTACGACACACCCGCGTTCGATAATGGCACGCGAAGAAACCAGTTCGTCGCATCCATGGATTTCCTCATTCACTTCTAATGATCCCAACAAACGTTAAACGTCCGCGCAACGTGGACTGGAAGCGGGCGGCGGCCATCTTGTATGGCGATTGGGGAACGAGCAAGGCCTACGTCATTGGCCTTGCGTTCGCCGTCGCCGGTTACTCATCGTTTTGGTTGATTGCGCCGATGTGCGTGCTGACCGCGCTGGTCGGCGCGAACTACATGGTCATTTGCCGTCTTTATCCGGACGGCGGCGGCGTTTATGCCAGCGTCCGTCATCCGCAGCGAAGTTATCTCAATTGTCGGAGCGTTTTTGCTGATCGCAGACTACTTGGTGACGGCCGCAATCAGAGCCCTGTCTGCGTTTCAATATCTTGGCGTACCCCATCCCGAAAAATTCGCCGCCCTCGCAATCCTAATCATCGGACTGTTGAATCTACTCGGACCACGTCATACAGGTGGCCTCGCTTTCCTTATTTCCGCTCCGACGGTGCTGGTCGTGATCGCGCTTGGAGCGTTTAGCCTTTCTCATCTTGGCGACGCTTGGCGGAATTTGCAGCCGCTCCACGGATCGTTCGGTAAAAACTGGGCGGCGTTCGTCGGAATCGTCCTTGCGCTCTCAGGCGTAGAAGCGATCGCAAATGCGACTGGCGTGATGAAACTCGATCCCGGTACCACCGAACGAAATCCACGGGTCACGAAAACATCTACTCCCGCAATTTTGATCGTGATGATCGAGGTCTGCGTTTTCACCGCACTGCTGGGACTGGCGTTGCACGCTCTAGCAGGCCTCACTATCGCGAACGGCGACGTCAACGCGCCAGGTGCAGAAGGCGTCCGCGATTACATGCTGCGCTACATGGGACAAGTCTTTGTGGGCGGCGCGCTCGGGCATGCATTTGGTTTTCTCATTAGCATCGTATTCGGGTTGCTGCTGCTCTCCGCCGTTAATACCGCGATCGTTGATCTTATCACGATTCAATTTCTGATGTCGCGCGACCACGAGATTCCAACAATTTTCCAGCGGCTCAACCACTGGGGCGTGCCTGGTTTCGGCATGGCTCTCGCTACTATCGTGCCGATCTTGCTGGTGCTTCTCGTCAAGGACATGGCCGGGTTAGCTGATCTGTACGCAGTCGGCGTCGTGGGTGCGATCGCCACAAATCTTGGCGCAACCGCAACGGATCGGAAGTTATCAATCAAAAGTTGGGAACGCCTGCTTGTTCACCACTTTTGTGGTAATGGCCTGCGATCGAGATGTCACTGCTAATTGACAAACCGAACGCACGCTATTTTGCCGTGACAATCCTGGCAGTCGGCTTGATCCTGCGCGGTCTTGTGCAGGAGCGCCGGATGAAAAAACAGGCCGCGCCTGCGGTCGTACCCCAACGGTTGCCCGCCGATTTTACAGGGCCCAAGTCTAAAGCGCTATCGCCTTCGAGCGGCGAGTCGATTCTTTGCGCGGTTCGCAGCGCTGGCCGGACACTCGATTTTGCATTGCGCGAAGCGCGCAAAGCAGGCGCTCGGCTTTATTTGCTCTTTGTCCGCGAACAATCATTCATGACTCAACAGGATATTCGCCGTAAATGGCAGGAAGATCCGGAAGCGAGCGCAATCTTCGCGGAGGCCAGACAAAAAGCCGGCGACCAGCAACCGCTCCTTGCTTATGCCGTCAGTCCATCGGCTGCCGAAACGATTGTTGATATTGCCGCGACGCTAGGTGTATCGCGGGTGATTCTTGGCGCGCCGCAGCGTCATGCGTTGATGAACCTTTTGCGTGGAAACGTCATTCGCGAAGTGTCGAATTCGCTCCCGGAAGACATCGATCTGCTGGTTTACGCTTGAAGATGCGCGGCCACCTCGATCTCGGCCGTCTGCGGAAACATGTCGAGCGGCGTAACCGAATGGATAATGAACTTTTCCTGCAGGTCTTTTAAGTCGCGCGCCAGTGTGGCCGGATTGCAGGAAACGTAAATTAGCGTCGCTGGCGCAAGATCGAGAATTGAACGGCGCATGTTCACCGACAGGCCGGTCGCGGGAGGATCCACGATGAGCGCGCTGATAGGTAAAGCTCTGATTCTACTCTCTGAAACTTGAGTGCTTAAAGCAGTCAAGTTTCCTCGGGCGAGTTCCTCTTCCACGTCGCCAGCGATATAAATCTCTTTCTCGGTCGCGCTTTCTTTCGCGGCTGCGATCGCGAACCTGTCCCAATCAAT
>JBKPLD010000042.1:0-16773 GCA_046731415.1 Verrucomicrobiota bacterium | reverse complement strand
TGAATCGAGCGCTTGCGTGATTTCCTTGAGCGCATGGGTTTGCTCCGGATTGAGAATGAGGTTCGACGTCGCCATGAATTGTTCGTCAGCATGCGGATCCCGCACGACCGCTTCTTCGCGTAACTCGGCGAGACCACGTTTTACCAGCGCGCGAAGTGTCTGATTGTCGAGAGCGGTTTGCCGTAAAAGATGCGACGCACGGATTGGGGCGTCCAATCTCAAGATAGCCTCGAGCAGTTCCGCCTGGCGGGACGCGCGTCTTCGCAACTTCTCAAGTTCTTCATTGTAGATCTTGCGTCCGGGCTGGACGAACAATTGCTTTTTCCAGCCGACTTCCGCGCGCCGGATGACTTGCGGCAACAAGCTCCGCATCACTGTTTCGATTGGGCAGCAATAATAGGCGCTGATCCATCTGCCTAAATCGAGCAATGGTTCGCTCAAAATTGGCGCTTCGCCTACGACCGCCTCGATCGCTCGGATGCCTTTCGCCTCGCTCTGTTCTGTGACAGCGACCACCGTCGCGAGAGCAGATTTCTCCCGAAACGGCACGCGCACGCGCGAGCCAATCCCGACACGATCGATCAAGCTCTCGGGCACGACATAGTCGAGCTCACGATGAATTGCCCGATCAATGATAACGCGAACGTAGATGGGATTCGTCATTGAGACCCGGTTAATTTAATTGCTCGGGGGAGCAGGAGCACGAGATTTGATGCCGAAGTGATAGGATTCCTGTTTAAACTAATTCTGTGCGTCATGCTGGCGCTGGCCGCAGGTTCCGCTTATCTCGCGGTGCGATCGGGCGATCCCGCCTACACATTTTACGAATGGATGAGCCCGGCACGGTTTCATCAGTACGACCGCCTGATTCGCGCCGTTGCAGCCGAACATCATCTCGATCCGATGCTTGTGAAAGCGGTCGTATGGCGTGAGAGCCGCTTTGATCCAAGAAAATATGGCAGCCACGGAGAGCGCGGCCTGATGCAAGTCAGCGAAAAGGCGGCCAACGAATGGGCGCATGAAAATAAAATCGACGGCTTTCAAGTGGACCACCTTTTTGATCCGAAGACCAACCTTGAGGCTGGCAGCTGGTATTTGCATCGCGCCCTTGAGCGCTGGGAAGCGCAGTCAGATCCCATCCCGTTTGCGCTTGCCGAATACAACGCGGGCGCCAGTCGCGTCGAGCGATGGAGCGGCGGAGGTGGCGCGAGCAACATCCCGGTAAAGCAGTTCCTCCAGAACATCGACTTTCCCGGCACCCGCAAATACGTCGATTCAATTATCGAGCGTTACCAATTTTACCAGCGGCGAGGGCAAATGTGACGAGTCTGATTGTGCCGTCACCGCTCGATTCGAGAGTCGGGGGCGATGCGATTTTTTCGACTTGTGCGGTAAGAATTGTCAATCTAAGCTCGCGCCTTTCATAGCGAGACAATGCGACGACCGGGCTCTTTCATAAGCGGTGCACTTATGCTTGCTGGGGGTATCGTGCTGGCGCTCCTCGCCTCCGACACTAGTTTGCCGGGACAAAATGATCAGGCCGATGAATTGCCTGCATTCCAGGCAGGCATCGGAACGCATGAGCTGCGGACGGAGAGCGAAACGGCGCCTGAGGTTGCAGATGCCAACGAGACTCAATCGCAAGCTGAATTTGAAATGCCATCGCCAACACGCACCAGCTTTATGGCGCGCTGGGACAGCGTGACTGGAGCGACCGGTTATCTGTTGGATGTTTCTACGAGCGATTCGTTCAGCACTTATGTCGACGGCTACCGCGATCTGGATGTCGGCAACGTAACCGGGCGTGTTGTGACCGGATTGAGCCGGGGCACTACTTATTACTACCGGGTACGGAGTTATAGCGTGGCTGGTCCAGGCTTTTACTCGGAAGTAATGACGGCAACGACAACGCCTACGACAGGACTGACTATTCATCCAGCCTTCGACAGCTCGATTACGGGCCGACCAAACGCCGCTGCTATCGAGGCGATGATCAACCGGGCGATCTCGATTTTGGAGTCGTCATTTAGCGATCCTATTACAATCCAGATTCGTTTCCGCTACGCCACTACCGCGCCGGACGGAACTCAACTGCCCGCGGGAACACTCTCGCGAAGTGATTTCGTGATCTACTCGGTCCCCTGGGGCGATTTTATTGATGCTTTGCGCGCGGACGCGACAACCAGCAACGATAATCTTGCAAACGCAAGCCTTCCCGGCAACGCGTTATCGACAAACATTAAGCCGGCGAGCGCGGGCGGGCGAGCGATTGGGTTAAACACCCCAACGGCAATGTTTGCAAACGGAACCGTCGGGAATGGTGGGCCATATGATGGGATCGTGACTCTTAATTCTTCGAAGCCATTTCAGTTCACCCGGCCTCCCAGTGCAAACAACCTTGACGCACAGAGGGCTACCGAACATGAGATGGACGAGGTCATCGGCCTTGGCTCACGCTTAAACCTGAACGGCAACGATCTTCGCCCTCAAGATCTGTTTAGCTGGTCGTCGGCCAGCCACAGAAACATCACTTCCTCGGGAACGCGTTATTTTTCAATCAATGGCGGTGTCACAAACATTGTCAATTTTAACCAGAATCCGAGCGGCGATTTCGGTGACTGGTTAAGCGGAGCCTGCCCGCAGGCGCATCCATATGTCCAAAACGCTTTCGGTTGCACGGGCCAATCTTCCGACGTTGCAGCCGCATCGCCGGAAGGAATCAATCTTGACGTCATCGGTTATGACCTAAGTAACGCGCCGCTCGGCCCCAGCGCAGCGAGGGCCAGCGTAACGGATTTTAACAATGACGGTCACCCGGATTGGGTAGTGCAGAACGTGAACACGCGCCGAACGGGGATCTGGTATCTGAACAATAATGTCTATATTAGTTCTGCGTTGGGTCCGACTCTTTTAGCGGGCTGGAGTCTGCGGGCCGTCGCGGACTTCAATCGCGATAGCCATTCAGATTATGCTCTGTTTGCTCCGGCTACGTACCAAACCGCAATCTGGTACTTGTCTGGGCCAAACTTCATCGGGAGCGCTTATGGACCGACTCTCGCCGCCGGGTGGGAGTTCGTCGGCGCAGGCAATTTTAACGGTGATAACCACCCTGACTATGTGCTTTACAAACCGAGCACCCATCAAACCGCAATCTGGTATTTAAACAACAACGTGTTCATTGGCGGCGGTTTTGGCCCAACACCTCCGGCCGGCTGGGCTGTGGTGGGCGTTGCAGATTTTAATCGCGACGGTCATTCAGATCTTGCCTTGTTTAATTCCAGCACACGCCAGACAGCCCTCTGGTACCTGTCAGGACGCACCCCTATTGGCAGCGCTTTCGGACCTACCATTATGGGCGGATGGCTCATGGTCAGCACAGCTGATTTTAACGGCGACAACAAGCCTGACTATCTGCTTTACAAAGTTAGCAGCCGCCAAACTGCGATTTGGTATCTCGATAACAACGTTCTGATCGGGGCTGCGTACGGGCCAACTCTGCCCGCCGGATGGAGTCTGGTCGCGCCGTAAGCGAGCTCGGTCGCTAAACGCTAATTGTTCACATTTTCACCGAACAACGTTCAGCATTGGCGGCCACGCCATCGACCGACCCATGTGCTCCAGCCATAAAAGCCGAGCGGCTCCAAATAACCGGCTGTGGCTAGCGCATCTACATCTGCTCGACTCGGCGTGATCTTTGCGTTGGTATCAGTCCCGTAATAATCGTCTATCACCATCCAACATCCGTCTGCAAATCTCTCGCCGTAGCGTTCGAGATCGCGCCGCTTGGCTGCATCGGCGTCAAGAATCAGGAGCCCAACTTTATCTGGGCCCAGCATCGCATTGACCGCGGAGATTATTGCGGGATCAAACGAACGACCCCTGATGGTAGTGACCAGCTCAGATACACGCTCTCTGGCCAGATTGCGTTCCAAATCGCGGAAAATATTGCGCGTACCGAGCCGCTTGTGTTTGACCCTGCCGCCCGGTTCGATGGCAATGAGCTTTTTCCGTGTTCCGGAATCGCGCACGCCGAGCGCCGCGGCAATCGTCGCTCCACCGACGAAGGCGCCAATCTCGAGAATATTGCCGGAGCAAATTTTTGCGAAGTGGTAAATGAGAATCAGCACGTCGAGGTGCAACATGGAATATTTGTCTCGGATTTTTAGCAGCTTCGAATGAATCGCCTCGTGCCGATATTGCATCAGCAAATACATCAGACTCAGGGTATCGCTAAGTTGACTGGTGGCTTGCGATTGAACCAGCACTTTCGCACTTGCGGTGGATCGTGCTGGACAGTGTTGGCCCATCACGACGAGATCGCGATCGACGCCATCCAGGTGCGCAACGCCAGGGAAGAATCCCCAGCGTTCAAAGCCGAGACGTTGAAATAATTTCAAGCTCGGCTCGTTATGCCCAAAGATGAGACCGACCAGCGCCGTGATGCCCAGCGACGGTGCGCGGGCGATCGCCTTTTCCAACAATCGCTGCCCTACACCGCAACGCCGGAATTTTTCATGAACGTAAACGGCGATTTCGGCTGTGCCCCGATATGCAGCGCGCGATTGGAATTTTTTGAAATCGAGCCAGCCAATCACGCGACCTTCCGACTCTGCGACCCAGAATGGATATTGCTCTGGCGAATGTTCGCGGAACCATGGCAGGCGCGCCTCGACTGTGGTCGGCTCAAGCTCGGCTGTCACCATGCGCGTCGGCACAGTGGCATTATAAATCTCGACGATATCCGGCAGGTCAGCTTCAACAGCATTGCGGATGATCATTTCGTACGAAGTTCAGTTTCGCGGCGCGGGCGGGTCGGGCAACGCACCCGGGATTTAGCGTTCACGGCTTACGTTTCTTGACTGGGCTCCGCTTCGCGGCTGGTGAACTCGTCGGCGCAAGCGTTGAATCAGTCGGGGAAGTCGCTACCGGACTGGGAACAGGAAATGCAAATGTCGACGCCGGCGACGCAGATCCTGTCGTCGGTACATATGATGAAGGAGACACCGTCGCACTGGGCGATACCAACGGACTCGACGCCGGACTGGGAGTAGGCGAAGGCGGGATGATATTTTCCCAGTGATGTAGCGGCACGCTCGCGCCGCCGATTTCTTTGACGAGCGTTTCGCAGCGCGCCTGAAGCTTTTCCAAATCTGGAGGACCAAACGGTTTGTCAGCGGTCTCGGGAAAGATCAGATAAGTCACCTTGAGATCGCTTACCGGGCGATTGTACGGCGTTGAAACTGTGTTGATCTCTTTTGCAATACGCAGGGATGCTTCCCCAGCTTTGTCGTTAGGCCCCACATCACCGACGAGAGCCGGATAAATCGAGTTGCCGAAAATGACCAGTGCGTAGTCACCGGGTTTAACCGGATCGCTGCCATGTATAAATACACCCGGCACAACAATAAAAGGATCGGTCGCGCCGATTAGAAAACTATATTTTTTTAACGTGTCGATTTCCGCGCGCAACTGCGCAATCACGTTACGCAAATCACGTTTGCGCGCAGGGCTCGTTGTGGAAAGCGCAAACTCAGCTTCCGCACGTTTCAAACTCTCTTCTGTGGCCGCGAGATAGGGGTTACGCTCAGACGTCTTCTTGGGCCAGCGATAACTGGTCGACGGCTTGAAATTTGCAGGTGTGCCCGTGCTAATGGGCATCCGATCTGCATCCGAGCCGTCAGCATCTACATCCATATCGGCCTGGAGCAGGAGCGCTTTTCGGTGGGTTTGTGGATGCTGAAGCTGCAAGACCGTTTGGCAATCGAAAAAATTATGCCGTGAGAGCAGTGAATCGAGGCGAGCGAGGTTTTCTCTCAGGATTCTGACTTTCGTATCGTAGAGCTGCGCGTAGAGCGGCGAAACCGGATCAGGCGACAACATCGTTGCCAATCCAGGCAACAGCGTTGGTAATTGGGGGCTGACCTTGGCCAGCTCTTCGATGGTCTTGTTTGGCGAAGGTACCCGCGCCTGCAATTTAAGATCGAGCACATAGCTGTCTGCCTCGGCGCGCTCGGTCGTCGCATCGGCACCCGGTATTGTCTCGACTGTTGAATGAAGCGTGATCCCGTTGAACAATTTCGCGGTGTCCAGTTTTCCGGTGATGAGGGGTGGCCGCGTTGGCGTGGGCGTCGATGTCACGATGACTTCCACTGGGGCAACATGCTGCAGGCGTTCGAGTGAGATCCAGCGATAAACGATCGCGGCGAAAAGTGCGCTGAATATAACCAGCACCAGCCGTCGCCACGTCCGCAGACGAATTCTTCCCACGCGATTACTTTTTTACCCAGGCGACAATAGCTGCGATGATTCCGATCACACTTAGGATCGACATCATCCCCGCAGGCATGGCTCTTCCGGTTCGTATGAATTTGGGCACGAACTGCGCAGCGAGCAAAAGCGAGATAATGAACGCCGTGGCCAACCCGATTGCGCGATGTTCGGGCAGAAGAAATGCGGCTACAAGCAGCAGCACCCCGGTGATTGATCCGGCAATAATCGACGCCACGCTGCCGGCCTTAACGTAACCAACCACACCGCCAGCGATCGTCAGAACGCCGAAGAGAACGAAATAAATTTTGGCTGCTTCCATCTGATTACGGCTGGCGCATTGGTAAGCCAACAGCTTTGAACTGTCCAGTGGCGGTTGTAACGGAATCGATCGATTTCAGTCCACTGATAACTATCCCGGCTACAGCGGGCGCCGGCTGGCGTCGTTGTAAAATTCGATCTGCCGTCCCCCGAGACGGCATATCACGCGCCAGCCGTGACTTTTTGCAAACTCTCTGACGTCCGTCTCGGACATCTCTCGGAGAATTCGCAGCTCCGCCGGCTGAGTGACCAGGTACTCGGGTCTGATCGATAGCATCCTTGCGATCTTCGTGGCTAGAGCTGGCAAATGCTCCCGCATGGCCATTGCGTCTTAGCGGGGCTCCGCGCGGTCCGCACTTGTGGTACTTTTTTTCACAGGCGGGCGTGGCGTGCGTTTGGGTTTTCGATTTAGCATCTCTCCCAACGCGCGATGCGCTTTGCGGCTCGGGGAAGGGCCGCGTGCGCTTGGTTTTTCCATATCGGTAAGGAAATTGATCCAGGAAGGCGTAGATTGCGAGCCGACTTTCTCGCGCAACTGGCGTGGCCACTCTGATCGGACTAGATTTTACAGATGATTTCGGAAACGATCGAGTTACGTGGCCACATCATCGATTCTCTCATTTTGCCTAAGGTTCTGGATCAGATTCTGACCCACGGCGCGAATTTCAAGATCGGCGAGATCAAGATTGGGGAAAGACGTGCGGATCAGAGCTTCGCGCGGATCGAAGTGTCCGCTAAAACAAGCGAAGCGCTTGACGAATTGGTGCTGCGTCTTCGCCAGCACGGGGCCGAAGTGATTGAGCGGGCAAATGTGCAACTCGCCAGTGCGCCTGCGGACGGAGTTTTCCCCAGCGATTTCTACGTGACGACCAACCAACAGACGTATGTCCGCTTCGACGGCAAGGAAATCGAGGTCCGGCCCGCAATGATCAACAGCGCGATTGCACTGGATCGAAAGAAGGAATCTGCCCGTGCCGTCAAGTTTTTCGATGTTAGCAAGGGCGACGAAATTGTGGTCGGTCATCAAGGGATCCGCGTCGTGCCCGTGCAGCGTTCAACGACTCGCACCGATATCTTTCAATTCATAAATACGATTGTTGATGCTGACGAACCAAAATCGGCCATCATCCGCGAACTCGGTGAGGAGTTGCGGCGCGCGCACGCGGCAAAAGGTCAGATCGCGGTTGTCGTCGGTCCTGCAATTGTACGAACAGGCGCAGGCCAGCATTTGGTACGCCTGGTCGAAGCAGGTTATGTCAATCGCCTTTTCGCCGGGAATTCATTCGCCGCGTACGATGTGGAACGCGCTCTGTACGGGACGTCGCTGGGAATGAGTCCGGATCTTGCCTTTGCCAGAGGTGGACACGAGAATTATCTCCGGGCCATCAATACGATTCGCGAGGCTGGTGGAATTTCCGTTGCCGTTCAAAAAAAAATCCTGACACGCGGCGTCATGCATGCCTGCGTGCGCCACGATGTGGACATTGTGCTGACTGGCGCGATTCGCGACGAGGGACCGATTCCTGGGGTAACGACGGATGTAATTGAAGCTCAAAAGGTCATGCGACAAAAGCTCGCCGATGTGACCCATGTGATGCTGCTGGGGACAGTCCAGCATTCGCTTGCCGTGGCTAGCATGCTTGCGCCGACAGCTAAAACAGTATGCGTTGATATTGATCCCGCTGCCGTGGAGCGCGCGGTCGAACACCAACCCTTGCAATCAATCGGTCTGGTCACAGACGTGGAACCGTTTCTGCGGGAGCTGGCCGATTACCTTGGTGAGTCCCGCGTTCGCGACTAAATTGCCAAGTCATATGCGCGAGCTGCTTCTCTGTCCGCCGGATCATTACGGTATCGAGTACGAGATCAATCCCTGGATGAGTCGGGCCCGCGGTGCTGATGCAGCCCTGGCTCAAAAGCAGTGGAAACACTTGCACGCGCGACTTTCGAATCTCGATTGCGAGGTACATTTGATTTCACCTCAGCACGGACTGCCCGATATGGTTTTCACGGCCAACGCCGGATTGGCTGTTGGTCGCAAATTCATCCCAAGCAATTTCCGTCACAAGGAGCGCGCGGGCGAGCAGCCGCTCTTCGCGAAATGGATGGAACAACACGGTTATGAGGCAAACTGGTTACCGGAAAATCTTTATTTCGAGGGCGAAGGCGACGCGCTTTTTGGCGGCGATGCACTATTTTGCGGTTACAAATTTCGTTCCGACATTCAATCTCATCGCGCCATAGCGGACATGCTTGGCTGTCTCGTAATCTCGGTGGAATTGGTCGATCCGCGCTTTTATCACCTCGACACCTGCTTTTGCCCACTGCCGGATGGCTCCGCGTTTTGGTTTCCGTCCGCATTCGATGAATACGGCCAACGCGCCATTCGCGAACACGTCGCTAAATTGATCGACGTTTTGCCAGAGGAAGCCACGCACTTTTCATGCAACGCGGTCGTCATCGACCGAGACATTGTCCTGCCCGAAGGCGCGCCGCAGCTCGTCGCGACACTGCAAGACCGCGGCTATCGCTGCCACGAATTGCCGATGAGCGAATTCATCAAGGCCGGTGGGGCTTGCAAATGTCTCACCATGTTTATGCCACAAAGGGAAAAGTGTTAATGGTAGGGACGGACCACCGGGCCGTCCGTGAAGTTTTGGCGAGCTCAGCGGTCGCGTCCTACCGACTCTCGCTTCGCTCGCAGTGCTTTTTCGATCTTGCCGAGCGGCATGCAATTCATGACGTCATCTTTAGTGAGCCAGCCTTTTCGCGCGATCCCGATTCCGAACCACAAATCTTGCAGTCGCTCCATGCGATGCGCGTCCGGATTAATCACACATTTAACACCTTTTTCCTTCGCTAACGGCCACCATCGCCAGTCGAGATCGAGGCGTTTCGGCGCAGCGTTGAGCTCGATCCACGTCCCGGTGCGCGCCGCTGCATCGAGGATTTTCGGAATATCAACCTGGTAGGGATCCCGTTTCAAGAGCAATCGGCCAGTTGGATGCGCCAGCATCGTGACGAACGGGTTTTCCATCGCCCGGATGACCCGGCGGGTCATGTCTGCTTCACTTAAATTGAAAACCGAATGAACAGACGCAACCACGTAATCGAGCTCTGAGAGAATTCCGTCTGGAAAATCAAGCGAACCATCGCGCAGAATGTCGCATTCAACTCCGGCGAACAGGCGAAAGCCGCGAAGCTTCTTATTCAGGGTCCAAATGCTAGCGATTTGGAAGCGCAGTTTTGCTTCATCGATTCCATGTGCCTGCGTCGAGCTGCGGCTATGGTCCGCGATTCCGAGATACTCGAGTCCCAGGTCTTGTGCAGCTTCCGCCATCTCTTCGATCGAATTGTGGCCGTCGCTCGCAGTGGTATGACAATGAAACGCGCCGCGGAGGTTTTCCTTGTCAATTAATTTTGGCAGCGAATGGTTCTCGGCGGCCTCGAATTCTCCCCAATTTTCCCGCAACTCCGGGGGAATAAAATCGAGATCAACTGCGCGATACACTTCGGCTTCGTCGCGCACCTTTGGAATTTTTTTCACCGGTCTCTTCTTGTTCGCTTTCGGATCAACCGGAAGCGGAGCGAGTCGATATTCATTAAGTGTCCAACCACGCTGAAGCGCGCGGCTGCGTAATTCGATGTTGTGTTCCTTGTTTCCAGTGAAATAAGCGAGTGCGAAAGGATATTCCGTCGTGCTCACCACTCGCAGGTCGCACTGCACACCCGATCGCAGTCGCACGCTCGATTTCGTGGGACCTTGCGCGATAACCGATTCCACCAGCGAATGGGAAACGAAGAATTTTGTGATGCTCTCCGGTCTTTTTGTGGCCACTAAAAGATCCAGGTCGTGCACGATTTCCTTTCTGCGTCGGTAGCTTCCAGCCAGATCGACCTGTAAAGCGTCGTCGTGCGCTGCAAGATCGGACCGCAACGTTTCCGCTTCAGTTGCGATCTGCCCGAATTGAAATGAACCGGCGTGGGCGGCGCGTCTTGCAATGATGTCACAGAGCTTCTGCTGCGTTGTTTCGCCAAAACCGGGCAATTCGGCGACACGTCCGGTTTCGCATGCCTTTTGCAGCTGCTCGATGGAACTGATCTGAAGGTTGTCGTAGAGAGCCTTGATCTTCTTGGCTCCAAGCCCGGGCAGTGAGAACAATTCGAGAATTCCGGACGGAAACTCCGCGCTCAATTCTTGCAGATATTTCAACGACCCCGTCGCCGCTAGTTCCTTAATCTTAAGTGCAATGCTCTTGCCGATTCCTGGAATTTTCGACAGCGCGTCTTCATCCTGAAAATTGATGACGTTCCCACCAAATGTTTCGATCGCTCGCGCAGCATTTGTGTAAGCCCGGATTTTGAACGGGTTTTCGTTCTTCAATTCGAGCAGCGTCGCGATTTGCTCCAGCACGCCGGCGATTTCGTCTTTCGTCATCAACAAAACCGTTACCTCAGATTGCCGAGTCGTCGATAGGTGAGAGCTCCAGCGGACCAGTCAAAGGATTGTCGAGCAGCCGTGCTCGTTCTAAAAAACGTCGGACATCACGGCCGGTTGCAACAGCCTTTGACCCTCACTTGCTAGGCCTCCGGACCAATGACCAGATGAATCACGCCGTTCGGCGCGGAAACGAAGAAGCCGTTGAAGTCCTCACTCAGCTGCTCAACCTCATCGCGCCGCGTCACACCATGCACTTTCAGGAATGACGCAGCCGCTTCGGTGTCATTTGTCTCCAACTCCAACCAGATATCCGGATGACTCAGGTTCGGCACCTTGTCGATCCAGAGGCGGTTCGGGCCGAACTGAAAAATACAGCCGTCCTTTTCTTCTTCGATTAAAGGCAGTCCAAGCGTGTCGCGATAAAAGGACACCGTCTGATCATAAGTGTGGCTGGGGCATTTGATCGCGATGTTCGCTCCGCCGGAGAATTGCGGGCCTTCGAGCTTTGCAACCATCGCGCTGGAATAATAAACTTACTCTTCCCTGCCGCCCGGTTCGGTCATTTTCACTGGATCGAGCGCCTGCTCTAGTTCCTTTTCGGGCAAGACTTTTTTTTCGCGGGCGATTTCGCGCACAGTGCGACCGGTTCTTGCACTCTCCTTCGCGATTTCAGCCGCACGATCGTAGCCAATTTTGGGCGCCAGGCTGGTGACCATTGCCATGGAAAGCTCCACTAACTCGCGGCAACGCTGTTCATTCGCCACGATGCCGCGCACACATTTGTCGGAGAAAACGTCGACTACGTTTGCCAGCAACCGGATCGACTCGAGGAGATCATGCGCCATGACCGGCATCATCACGTTAAGTTCGAAATTTCCGTTTGCGCCGGCCCACGTAATGGTTGTGTCGTTGCCGATCACTTCCGCGCAGACCATCATTACCGATTCGCACATCACGGGATTCACCTTGCCCGGCATGATTGAACTGCCAGGTTGCGTGGCGGGAAGTTGGATCTCCCCAATTCCGCAACGAGGACCGCTGCCCAACAGGCGAATGTCGTTTGCGATCTTAAATAAACTGACGGCGATTGTTTTTAGTTGGCCGCTTGCTTCTACTACTGCGTCTTTTCCCCCTTGCGCTTCAAAATGGTTTCTCGCCTCGCAAAAGGAGACGCCCGTACGCTGCTCCAAGTGCCGCAGAATTTTGGCAGGCAAATCCTTGTGCCGATTCAACCCTGTGCCCACTGCAGTGCCGCCAAGTGGAATCTCACGCAACGCTTCAATTGATGTCTGCGCCCGCTCCTTCGCATAGGCAACTTGTTGCGCGTAACCCGAGAACTCCTGTCCCAGCCGGATTGGCGTGGCGTCCATCAGATGGGTCCGGCCGATCTTGATAATGTGCCAGAATCCTTTCGCCTTCGCTTCGAGCGCCGTATGCAGTTTTTCAAGCGCCGGGACGAGACAATTCTTTAGTTGTTCGGCGGCGCTGATGTGGATTGCGGACGGAATTACATCGTTGCTCGACTGCCCCATATTGACGTGATCGTTCGGATGCACATGCTCCCGTGAGCCGATTGGTTTGCCCGCAAGTTGCGCAGCGCGATTGGCGATGACTTCGTTAGCGTTGGTATTTGTGCTCGTGCCTGAGCCGGTCTGGAAAATGTCGAGCGGAAAATGGTCGTCGAGTTTGCCTTCAACAACTTCTTCAGCCGCCTGAACGATCAACGCGGCCCGCTCCGCATCGAGCAAGCCGAGATCGTGATTTGCTTGCGCCGCAGCCCATTTGATCAAGCCAAGAGCGCGAATAAACGGCCTTGAAAACCGATAACCGCTGACCGGAAAATTTAGCACCGCGCGATGTGTTGAAGCGCCATGGAGAGCAGATGCCGGAAGCGTCATCTCGCCCATTGAATCTTTTTCTGTTCGGGTCGGCTTGTCCGTCATGCCGAACGATGTGCGCTAATACTATAGTTTGCCCTTTGAAGGCTCCCACGTTTGTCGCGACTAAGCGGATGCGTCTTCTGAAAAACGGTGATGAACATCGGCGGTATGTTTTGCAGGAAGTACTCTGACTTGGCGTGCTCGAACAGCGTCGCGTGCTGTTTCAATTCGTTCGTCACTTGATAGATGATGAAACTGCCATTAGGCGCCAGCGCATCATATGTTTTTTGCAGAAGCGCACGTTTCTTCTCAATCTTTAGAATGCTGAACGGGATACCCGAAAGGATGTAGTCACAGGAATCGATGCGGCGACGCTGCAGTTCATGTGGCAACGACGCGGCATCGCCATGAATCACACGCACACGGCGGTCGCCAGCAAACTGGCGCTCCAGATCGCGGGCGAACGCTCGGTCCAACTCGAACAGAAGCAAATGTGAATCTGGAGACATCCGCCGTGCAATCTCGCGAGAGTGTACTCCTTCACCCGGCCCATACTCGGCGATCACGCGTGGCTGGCTAAAATCCATCTTGCTGGCAACACGTTCCACCAGCGCCTTGGAACTGGGGACGATCGACGCGATCTGAAACGGACGTTTCAAAAACTGCTTGAAAAACAGGGCACTCACGAGACGCGAACAGTCGTCTTTCACATTGAAGTTGTCCAGTCACGAAGTGCTGACAAAAACCTACGATCTTTCCGTGCGCAAAATTTTGTTGAAGTCATCATAGGCTCGATATCTCGCTTGACTCATTTCTAGTCCCCGATCAGTTATCACTGGTTCGAATGCGCGGTTAGCTCAGTGGTAGAGCACTACCTTGACACGGTAGGGGTCAGAGGTTCGAACCCTCTATCGCGCACCATCACAAAACAAGCCTCGCGAATTCGTGCAGAAAGGCTTGTGCACGGCAACCAACTCAGAGATCAAGCAACCGTCTATCCAAATCCTCACTACACAGGGAAGATCCGGGCGGGGCCCGCCACGAGAAGCGTTGGTTCCTTTTGCAGATACTTGACCATGCCAGTGAGTCGCGCGCGCATTCGGGCACTTCGCGACCGAGATTGTGTCGTAATAGGCCGAGCTACGGCGCTTTCAAGTCGGCTCTGGCTGGCGGATTGCGCGCGTCGCTGGAGCCTCGTCCAAAGAATTCGACGGAAAACTTTACGATTTGTCGGAACTTGGAGTCGCCAATTCCGTAGTTTGGAAGTGTGACCCAGTCATCCGCCTCGCTCGCGCTGGTTCCTGAGCCAGTATGGTTTTGTCTAAAGACGCAGCCAAAACGCGAGCATTTGGCCGCGACCGCGCTGAAGCGTCAATTTGGCGTCGAGTGCTTCTCGCCTCGATTGCGTTTCCGAAGGATGACCCAAAGAGGACCGATTTGGTTCGTCGAAGCGATGTTTCCGGGCTATCTGTTCGCAAAATTTGTCTATTCGACGCAACATCGCGCCGTTGAAAATTCCCATGGGATTCGAGGGATCGTCCATTTTGGTAATCGACTGGCAACCTTGCCTGAAAATGTTGTCACTGTGCTCCGATCAAGAGTGGGTTCGGAAGAGATTGTGACCCTGGATTGCTCCATCAAAGTTGGCCAACCGGTTCAAATCGTCGACGGACCCTTTCAAGGACTTCAGGTCGTGGTTACTCATTTACTTCCAGCAAAAGATCGGATCCGCGTCCTGTTCGATTTTCTTGGGCGGTCCGTAGAAATGGAAGTTTCGACCGCGAAAGTACTCGCAGCGTAAGCGTGGGGCCGCATGGTCTGACGCAGATAGACAAACCTCAAATCAAATCGGGCTGCGCACGCGACGAATTGGTTAGCGTCCGTCAAACCAAGCCACGTCGGCTTTCGTGAAGTACAAGCAAAGTGGCCGTCCAAGCGAACGGCCACTTCTGGTCTAAATTTTCAGCAAGGCGGAAGCTGTCTTACTACTACAGCCTTATGTAACGCCGGGCCATACCGAGCGCACCGAGCGCTGCACCAAGTAACATTACAGTGGTTCCACCGTCGGGAACCCCGCCGCCTACACCGCCTGGCCCGCCGCCTGGGCTGGGGATAGTGATGATTTCGCGTGAACCAGCCGTGTTCCGGTCAGTCATTTGAGTCGAAAGGTTGTCTGGCCTCAAGGACCATACGTTGGCTCTTTCCTCGCTACGAACGGCCATTCCAGCCAAATGATTCACGTAGGTTGATTCGTCGCTGGAACCCGCAGATGCGCCGACGTCACGGATACTAAAGGCATAGGCGCTGGCGCTGAAGGTAAGAAATGCTCCCGCCAAAACGGTGCAAAGTAAGGCGAGCTTGATTGTAGGAATTAGAGTGGTTCTCATATGTCTCCTGCTAAGAAAAGCAAGGGCTGTGCCAAAGGCCAAGGGCCGTTCATTAAGTCCATAAGTGACTCCTTGACGTAAGTTTACGCTGCCCCCCGGCTTCATCGATTGCGTCCCGTCGAGTTAACAGATAGTAAGGAATCCCGACAAATATTCGCCTGGCTAAAACGAACAACCCGTAACTGCCCCGAATGCCCCCTTATTACGGTGTGCATTTCGGAATGTAATGATTCCCGACGCTCAGCTCGCATGACAACCCGGAAATTCTTGCAAAATCGAACGCGATTTGGTTTCCGCCGTGGCGCCACTCCCGCGCTTACAATAAAAAACCGGGCAGGTTTTACCCTGCCCGGTCGATTATTATTTTCTGCTTGTAGTGGGGAGTTAAATCTTAAAGAAACGGCGTGTCATACCGAGAGCGCCGAGAGCCGTCCCAAGCAACATTGCGGTCGTTCCCCCATCGGGAACCGAGCCGGTAGGATTGAGGAGCGTGAAACTGGTGATGAAGTACTGGCCACTGGTGTCCCCAACAAGATCACCGGGATGAAGGGCGTCGGGGTGAGCATACGCGTATATCTGAATTGTGTCTCCAGCGTTAAAACTGGAGATATCCCACACTGCCACGCCACCGTTCGGGCCATCGTACGCAGCAACCAAGTACTGGAACGTGTTTGTCAGGGTGATGTTTACGATGCCATTGACAATATTCATATTACCGTTGGTCACCGCCACGGCTCCTGCAGCTGTTGCCGCCGGCCCGCCAGCCAGGGTAGTGCGCGAATACAGTGCGCCGTCTAGGTTGTTAACCCCTTGAGAAGGGTTGCTCATCGCGAGCAAGTTATTTGTCATGTACACGTCGCGGTCTACCTGACCACCGAACTGTCCTTGTACTCCGGGGATAACTGTACCCACTAGGTACTGGGAGTTGTTCGTCCATGACATCTGCAAAACGGCGTCAGCGCGTTGCGAGAGGCCAAGACCGGCGAGGGTTACTAATATTGCTGAGAGGTATTTAATTTTCATATTTATTTACTGCTGTTCGGAAGAGATTAAGCAATAGCCATGCCAAGGCGTGAGGACCTGCCCTGTGACGCTTCTCTACGTATTATAACATGCTAATTATAATGGCCTTAAGTCCAAAAATAAACTTTAGAACTTTCTTGGTCCGACCAAAGGGCGGAGCAAAGTATTGTAAGACTTGCCGACGAACGCGCGGGAAGTAAAGCGCTGCCTGCATGTAACAAGCACAGGCCAAGTAAGTTATACCTCATTTGAAGCCGCACGGATTCCCGACAGGCGCCCCGCATCCATGGAAGGTCTCACTTCAACCATGGCTCCACGCATTTAAGGTGAGGTAGGCGAAACTGCACCTTCTCTCGCCGATTTCCAAATCGGCAGAACGTGGCGACGGAAGGCGGGATTACAAACCCGCGACACAGCAGAGGTCGAAGTCTGCGCTGTGCTCTTTGAATGTGCA
>JBKPLD010000041.1:0-8187 GCA_046731415.1 Verrucomicrobiota bacterium | reverse complement strand
CGAGCTTTTGCAACATGCTACGACGATTTATCTGCATCCGAACATTGCCGAGTATGCACAGAAGCTGGCGGAAAAAATGCCCGGCGAACTGAAGGTCTGCTACTTCGTCAACTCAGGGTCGGAAGCCAACGATCTGGCGCTGCTAATGGCCAGAACTTACACCGGGAACTACGATGTCATTGCGCTGCGAAATTCTTACCATGGCGGTAACGCTTCCGGCATGGGACTAACGGCGCACCGCACATGGAAGTTTAACATTCCACACAGCTTCGGCGTGCATCATGCCATCGCGCCCGATCCATATCGCGGACCTTGGGGACGCGATGATCCCCGCGCAGGACAACATTACGCGGCCGACGTCAAGAATTTGATTGAATACGCAACTTCGGGCGAGGTGGCAGGCTTTATTGCCGAATCAATCCAAGGCGTCGGCGGCTGCGTGGTGTTCCCGGATAATTACCTCAAGCACACTTACGACCATGTGCGCGCGGCTGGAGGCGTGTGTATCGCCGATGAGGTGCAGACGGGATTCGGGCGCACGGGCACACACTACTGGGGATTCGAGACACAGGGAGTGGTGCCTGACATTGTGACGATGGCGAAAGGGATCGGTAACGGTGCTCCGCTCGGCGCGGTCGTGACCACACCCAAAATTGCGGCCACCATCGCGCAGCGCACACACTTCAACACGTTCGGCGGCAATCCGGTCGTGTGCGCGCAGGGCGCAGCTGTGTTGGATGTAATCGAGCGCGAAAAATTGCAGGAAAACGCACGGCGAATTGGCGATCAGATTCTTGCCGGACTTGAGTCCTTGAAAGCGAAGCACAGTGTCATCGGCGACGTGCGCGGCAAAGGTCTGCTCATTGGAATTGAGCTGGTGAAAGACCGCGTAACGAAAGAGCCGGCAACGGCCGAGTGTGCGCAGGTGCTGGAAAGCTGTCGAGAGATGGGATTATTGCTCGGCAAAGGCGGCTTGTACGGCCAGACGATCCGGTTTTCCCCGCCGATGTGCCTGCATGAAAAAGACGCCGATTTCCTACTCGATGTTATACATACAGCGTTTAGCACTTTGACCATTCCGTCATCAGCAGCACTGCCTACCACTTAACGCGCAATACCCGAGTTCCAAAAAAGCCTCATCGAGCATTGGGCGTACAGCGTTCGACGTTGAGAGCGGCTTCTCATCGTTTTAGACAAAACTAAGGTTTAGCGGCGTCTAAGATGAAATGCCGGTCGCTTTCCATTGATTCGCTATTTGCTGAATCCAAAATTCAAACAGAATGCGTCAAAAAGAGCAACGAAATCCAGTTGCATACCATACGTTCAACGCCAGCTTGCTCACTTCATGTTTTTTCTATGAATAGGCTATCTCGGTTTTTCCTCTTTGCGTCGTTAATCGTCTCTGCCCTGACTTCGAGCGCCATCGTTTCCGCGCAAACATTGCCAAACACAACGCGCCTGTTGCGATTCCCGACTACTAACGGATCACAGATCGTGCTTTGTTATGCTGGCGAACTCTACACAGTCGGTAAAGACGGCGGTATTGCGCGACGGCTGACGAGCGGTCCTGGCTACAGCTCGTTCCCGCGTTTCTCACCGGATGGGAAGCAAATTGCGTTCACGTCCCAATACGACGGCAACACAGAGGTCTACGTGATGCCAGCCGAGGGTGCCACACCAAAGCGACTGACGACTTCGGCTACGCTCGGGCGGGATGATATTTCGGACCGCATGGGCCCTAACAACCTCGTCATGGCATGGGAAAATACCAAGCCCATTGTCGTCTTCCGTTCACGCATGAAGTCATTCAACGATTTCATCGGGGCACTATTTACCGTCGGGCTGGATGCGGAATTGCCGCAGCAGCTCCCGGTGCCACGCGGCGGTTTCGTTTCGTTTTCGCCGGATGATTCGAAGATGGCTTATAACCGCGTGTTCCGCGAATTCCGAACCTGGAAACATTATCGAGGCGGTATGGCAGACGACATCTGGATTTACGATTTCAAAAACGGCACAACCGAAAACCTGACGAACAATCCCGCGCAGGACATCTGCCCAATGTGGGGACCGGACAACAAAATCTATTTCATCTCCGATCGTGACAACCGGATGAATTTGTTCGCTATCGACCTTGCGACAAAAGAAACCAAACAGCTCACGCACTTCACAGACTACGACATCAAGTTTCCGTCGATCGGCAAAAACTCGATCGTGTTCGAGCAAGCGGGATACATCTGGCGCTACGATCTCGCCGGTGGTCAGGCAATGCCAGTGCCGATCGAGATTAAGGAAGATTTCGCGCTTGGCCGCTCGGCGTTTGTGGATGCAGCCAAACATATCGAGTCGGTGAACCTCGCACCGGACGGCGAGCGCTCCATCACAGTCGCGCGCGGTGATCTTTTCTCTGTCCCGGCAAAGAACGGAACGCCGCGTAATCTGACGAAGACTTCCGGCGCGCACGAACGCGACGCGGTGTGGTCTCCCGATGGAAAATGGATCGCCTATAATTCGGATGTGACAGGCGAGAACGAACTTTACGTTCGTTCTCAGGACGGCAAAGGCGAGCCGCAGCAAATTACAAGTGGCGCCGACACCTACTACTATGCGCCGAAATGGTCGCCCGACAGCAAGAAGCTCTTGTGGAGCGATAGGCAACAGCGATTGCGGTATGTCGATGTCACAACCAAAGCAGTGACGCTGGTCGATCAGGACAAACACGGCGAAATTGAAGGTTACACCTGGTCGCCAGACAGCCAGTGGATTACCTGGGCGCGCCCGGAAGAAAATGGGATGTCGCGCGTCTATCTCTACTCACTCGCGAACAAACAACAAACTGCTGTAACCGATAGCTGGTACGGCTCCGGCGAAGCAGTCTTCAGCGACGATGGCAAGTATTTGCTGCTTGCTTCCGCGCGCGATTTCAAACCGACATTCGGCGACCAGGAATTTGCAAACGTGTATCGCGATATGCAGCGCATTTATCTGGTGACGCTAGCCAAAGAAACGGCGAACCCGCTCGCGCCGAAGAGCGATGAAGTCGGCAAGGCCGAGGAAAAACGGCAAAAGGAAAAAGCAAAGGAAGCCGAAGAGAAAAAGCCGGAAGAAAAAGCCGCCGGAAAAAAACCGGAAGAAAAACCAAAGAAACCGGTCGTTGTGAAAGTAGATGCCGATGGAATTCAGAATCGGATCGTTGGCTTGGAAATTACGCCGGGGAATTATCGGAACATTCGGATGCTGGACGACGGTCGCATCTTTTATCTGCGCCGAACTGCGGCTGATGACATCGGCGAAGATGACGAAGAAGGGTTTCCCGACCGAGACAGGAAATCGCATCTTTGCGTTTACAATGTGGACGATCGCAAGGAGACCGTTCTGGGCGACGCGAACAATTATCAAATCACATTCGACGGCAAAAAGATGCTGGTGAAGGTCAAAAAAGATTACGCCATCGTCGATGTGCCAAAGGACAAGCTCGAGACTAAAGACCACGAGCACAAGATCCAGGGTCTAGACACACAGTTAGACCGGCATGCTGAATGGAACCAAATGTACTTCGAATGTTGGCGGCAAATGCGCGATTTCTTCTTTTCGCCCGCGATGAACGGCGTCGATTGGAAAGCGATGCGCGACAAATATGCCGCGCTGCTCCCGTTCGTGAATCACCGCAACGATCTTACCTACTTGTTAGGCGAGCTCATCGGGGAATTGAACAACGGCCACACCTATGTCGGCGGCGGCGAGCGGCCCGACACTCCGCGCATCAAGCTTGGCTTGCTCGGGGCCGAATTCTCGCGAGATCCGGCGACGCGCGCATATCGCATCGAACGCATTTTGCCCGGGGAAAATTGGGACAAGAAAACCCGCTCGCCGCTCACGGATGTCGGCGTGGACGTGAAACCGGGCGATTACATTCTGGCGATCAACAACACGCCCGTTTCTAGGTTGCCGAACCTTTATGACGCACTTATCGGCACCGCAGACAAGCAAGTGATCCTGCGAGTGAACTCCAAACCGACTGACGCCGGTGCGCGTGATGTGACCGTTGTGCCTACTGACAATGAAGCGCCGCTTTACTACCTAGACTGGGTGCAAAAGAACATGGATTATGTTAACAAGAAAACTGGCGGCGAAGTTGGTTACCTGCACATCCCCGATATGGGTCAGCCCGGGTTAAATGAGTTCACCAAGCTTTACTTCCCGCAAATCCGCAAACACGCGCTTATTGTTGATGTTCGCGGCAACGGCGGCGGTTTCGTCTCCCCGTTGGTGATCGAGCGATTGCGCCGGGCGCTGGTGATGGTCGGAATGGCACGGAACGGCACGCCGCAGACCGACCCGCCGCAAACGTTTATCGGCCCGATGGTCACTTTAACCAACGAATTCTCCGCATCCGATGGCGATATTTTTCCCTATCGCTTTAAGGCGCTTGGGCTTGGCAAGTTGATCGGGAAACGCACATGGGGCGGCGTGATTGGTATTCGCGAGTCGCTGCCGCTTGCTGATGGCGGCCAATTCTTCAAGCCGGAGTTCGCGCCCTATTCAAGAGACGGCAAGGAGTGGATTGTCGAAGGCCGCGGCGTCGATCCCGAGATCGTGGTCGATAACGATCCCGGGAAAGAATTTAAGGGCGAAGATCAGCAGCTCGATCGCGCAATCCAAGAGATGCAGGAAGAACTAAAGACAAAACGCTACGAGCTTCCGACGCCCCCACCCTGGCCTAATCGGAATCCTGCCACTTAAATCTGCAACCTTAGCGATTAGCCTACTCAAGCTCCTTGTGTAGCACACGCGCGACCAGGCGCAAAAGCGAAATCCCAAGAGGAAGGCGCTCGCCTCGGCAGCATAAAGCGGCGAGATTAGCCGCATGGAACGAGCTTTTCCAAACCGAATCGAAGCAGGGCGGTTGCTCGCGGAGAAGCTCGAGAAGTACGCAGATCGCGACGACGTGATCGTGCTCGGCCTGCCACGCGGCGGGGTGCCTGTGGCCAACGAGGTTTCAACCCATCTCCGTGCGCCACTCGACGTTTTTATCGTGCGCAAACTCGGTGTCCCCGGTTTCGAGGAACTGGCCGCTGGCGCCATCGCTTCCGGCGGTGTGCGTGTCCTGAATGAAGATGTCATGCGAGCGATCCCACACGCAGACCAGGCCATCGAGGCCGTGACTGCGCGGGAAACAACAGAGCTGCAGCGGCGCGAACAAATCTATCGGGAGGGACGACCGGCGCCGGAGTTGCGGGATCGGATTGCCATTTTGGTAGATGACGGATTGGCCACCGGCGCGACGATGCGCGCCGCGGTAAAGGCACTCCGACAGCGCGGCGCGGCGAAAATCGTCGTGGCCGTGCCGGTCGGTCCACCGGACACCTGCCACGAGATCGAAGAACAGGCCGACGAAACCATTTGCCTGAGCACGCCTGAATTCTTTCAAGCAGTCGGCCAGTATTACGAAGATTTCTCCCAGACAACCGACGAAGATGTTCGCGAGTTGCTAACTAATGCCGCACAGCAGCACAAATGACAGACGCCGAGTTCGTTCGCGAATTCGCACAGCCGCTCTCCGGCGATGCAGGTGATTACCACGGCCTTCTCAAACTGATCGGTGACGCGCGATTTGTGCTCCTGGGTGAAGCAACACACGGCACGCACGAATTTTATGCCGAGCGCGCAGCGATTACGAAACGGTTGATCGCTGAGAAGGATTTTTCAATTCTCGCGATTGAAGCAGACTGGCCTGATTCATCCCGGGTGCATCGTTATATTCGCGGTGCCACCGCTGATGCGAACGCGAATGAAGCACTCTCGGGTTTTCGCAGGTTTCCCACGTGGATGTGGCGGAACACGGTCGTGTTGGAGTTCATCGAATGGCTGCGTGATTCCAACCGCGATATTAAGCGCAAGGGAGCCCCCGTGGGATTCTACGGTATGGATCTCTACAGCCTGCATGCATCAATCGAGGCGGTGCTCAGGTATCTTGAGAAAGTCGATCCCGATTCGGCGAAACGCGCGAGGCAGCGATATTCCTGCTTCGATCATTTCAGCCAAGAGCCCCAGGAATACGGTTACGCCACCACTGTCGGTGCAGCCGAACCATGCGAAGATGACGTGATCGAGCAACTCCTCGAGCTCCAAAGCAAAGCAGCCGAATTTCTGAGTCGCGATGGCGAGATCGCTGCGGAGGAACTTTTCTTCGCCGAACAAAATGCGCGGCTGGTGAAAAACGCCGAGCAATACTATCGATCCATGTTTCGTGGACGTGCATCATCGTGGAATTTGCGCGACCGGCACATGGTCGAGACAATTGAAAATCTGGTGGCGCATCTGAATGGAAGCCGCCAACCGAAAGCAGTCATTTGGACTCACAATTCGCATCTCGGCGACGCGCGCGCCACCGAGATGAGTCATTACGGAGAAGTAAACGTTGGCCAGCTGATGCGAGAGCGTTTCGGTGATGAAGCGATGCTGATCGGATTCAGCACATATCAAGGCACCGTAACCGCAGCATCGGATTGGGGTGCGCCCGCTGAACGCAAAAACGTCCGGCCCGCGTTGCGCGGCAGTTACGAGGAATTGTTTCACGAAACCGGCCTTCCTCGGTTTTGGATTGACCTGCGCGGCGCGGCACAGGTTGGGCGTTTGCAACAGCGACGGATCGAGCGCGCAATCGGCGTGATTTACCGGCCGGAAACCGAACGCCTGAGCCATTACTTTCATGCGCGGCTACCTGAACAGTTCGATGCAATCGTTCACATCGATGAAACGCGCGCAGTCGAGCCGCTGGAAGAGAGCAGCGTTTGGGACGCTGGTGAGTTACCAGAAACATATCCATTTAAAGTGTGAAATTGACGTCCACGGTAGATGGTACGGCGCGACCGTCGTTCGACCCTGAGCTTACCGCCGAAGGGCCGGGCGCACCGCAGCGAACAGCCCCAGACATACTACCCTTCGAATCATGAGCGAGGTGCAAATTCGTGCCGGACGCGCGGTTCTCTCTGGAAATTTGAATATTCCCAAGGATGCGAGCGCGCTCATTCTTTTTGCGCACGGCAGCGGGAGCAGCCGACACAGTCCCCGGAATCAATTTGTCGCGCGCACACTCAACGACGCCGGCCTTGCCACGTTGCTTTTTGATTTGCTCACGCACGAAGAGGAAACAATCGACATGGAGACTCGCGAGCTTCGGTTCAACATCAACTTGCTTGCGAAACGCCTTGTCCACGCGACGAAATGGGCCAGGCAGCAGAAGCAAACTGGCGATTTACGCATTGGCTATTTCGGCTCCAGCACAGGCGGCGCAGCGGCGTTGGTAGCGGCGGGCGAAGTCCCGCAGGATGTGGGCGCGATCGTATCGCGCGGTGGACGTCCAGATCTCGCGGGTGAAGCTTTGCCAAAAGTGCAGGCGCCAACGCTGCTCGTTGTCGGCGGCAACGATGACATCGTCATCGAGTTAAACGAGCAAGCGCGCGATCGGATGCGCTGCGAAGCGAAGCTGGAGATCGTTCCAGGCGCGACACATCTTTTCGAAGAACCAGGCACGCTCGACAAAGTGGCGCAGCTCGCGAGCGATTGGTTCGTCAGCCGCATCAGCGGCGCACACTAACCGTCATTCCGAGCGCAGCGAGAAACCTCTCAATCGACATAGTTGTACACTGACTATCTTGTGTGACCCAGGACCCAGCGAGAGGTCCTTCGCTTCGCTCAGGATGAAATCCGTTTTTATTTTTGCGTATCTTTGAAGGTCACAACTCGTCCCCACAGACTCTTTGTTCCCCAAATACCGGCCCGCAGGCATTCCAGCTGCACAATCTGGCTATGATCGATAAACAGGTTCACGTCGACGCCATAATTTTTGATGTACCATTCGAACACATCGGGATCAGCGCCTTCAAACATGAGTTGCTCCATGCCGATTTCATCTACGAACTTCGCGGGAACATCCGTCCGCCATGGATCCACATTCTCCGTGATGCCTTCACTCTCGATCATGATGATGTCGGCGCCGGCGTCGAGAAATCGTCTTGCTTGCGCGATGGCCCAGCCTGCATCGCGTTTGCCTTCCGCCTTCAGTTCGGCAGGGGCAGTCGCGCCACCAGCGCCAAATTGAATCCCAACCTCCGGTTTCGCTTTCAATCCAGATTGGCGCACTAATTCAATCAGCCGCAGCCAATCATCCGTTGGGATTGAGATGAA
>JBKPLD010000040.1:0-4053 GCA_046731415.1 Verrucomicrobiota bacterium | reverse complement strand
CTAGAGCTGGCGAGAAGGCGCAAACGGCCGGCGCACCGCCAGTGGCGGCCGGACCCGGCGCTCCCGAAGAAACGAAGCCTTCAGTGCTTTCCGAAGCTTTGGGAACAGTCACGGCAGCCTTTCAACCAACGATCGGACCTCGCGGTGGCGTCCGCGATTCCGTTGCGACTTCAATGGCCAAGAGCGCCATGCGAGCCGCGAGCAGTCAGATCGGTCGCCAACTGGTTCGCGGCATCCTCGGTGGAATTCTCGGCGGGAGCGGCCGACGAAGGTAGTTGTCAGGCACTGTGCGAGCCACCTCTTCAGGCTTCGGTGCCTGACACAAGACCGCTACAAAAAAGAATCGCCGGGTGCTTTTGCGTACCCGGCGATTTAAACTGCGTTTTGTTATTTTTTCTTAGGCGCACCGGCCGGACTGGCGCCTCCCTTCGCACCCTTGCCTGGCTTCACTTCCACTTCGGTGGCGGTCATCGTGTAAGTGATCGTCACCTTTTCGCCGACTTTAAGGTCGCCCGTGACTTTCGTGCTGGCGTCGCGATTGATTTCCCAGCGGTCCTTTCCTTTTTGGACTGCAATCATTGTGTCTGTGACCTCAAGGACTGGGCCAGTCACTTGATAAGTCTTTCCGCCCGCAGCAAAAGCCGCGCCGCTAAGCGCCAAACTCGCTGCTGCCAATAAACTAAGTGCTGCTTTCATGTTCATAGTGAGCGATTAGACCGCGTCCTATCGGTTCTATTCAAGCGTTTTCGGCGCAGGGAGGTTATTCCCAAGGAGCGGCGGTCTCCAGCTAGTAACACTATCCCATTTGATCTGATGGCGGACTGGAGATCGCCGCTATTGCTTTATGCCAACGCGCAGATCCAGAGGCCAGATAACTCTTCGCATCTGGCTCGGATTTCCCCAAGAAGTGCGGAGGTCATTGCTTATTTCTTTCACAGGATCCTCACCTTTCTCAGACATGAGCCGCTGCGTGGATGACCAGGTTCGGAGATAACCCAGCAATTGATCGAGATTCCAATGCACCGTCATTGCGAACTGTGGCGGATCGATCTGATGAAACGGGAAGGGGAGATCGGCGAATTGCTCAACCAAGCTCCGCTCCGGCGGCCAGTAAGGCCCAACCACTTCGTAGTAATATCGATTTACAACTTCATCGATCGCCGGTTCGATCTGTAACAAGTTGTAAGCCGAAGCAGCGAGAATGCCGTCAGGCTTCAACACTCGCCGCGCTTCTGCATAGAAACGATCCAGTCCGAACCAGTGCAGAGCTTGGGCAACCATGATTAGGTCAATCACAGCTGAGTCTATGCCGCTATTTTCCGCCGGCGCCACACGATATTCGATGTGTTCGTGCTGCTCCGTGTTCGCGATCTGCTTCTCGCTCGCATCCGTCGCGATCACACGATCGAATACCAATGCCAATCCAACTGCCGCTTGTCCGTTTCCCGTGCCGCAATCCCAAACGCGCTGACGACTCGGCGCGATGCTTCCCAGATAGTCGAATAACTCCTGCGGGTAGCGCGGTCGAAACTTCGCGTAATCCGCCGCTTGCTTCGAAAAATGATCCTTGAAGCTCATGCGAGCGACATTCTGCGGCGGCTGTGTACCTGTTGCCACTGTTGCTTTTCAAGCGAAAGCAGGTGACAGCTGAAATCTCGATTTCCTCGAGAATTACGGGGTGCTTGCTGGGCTCGTCGCCGGCGGGGCTGCTTCAATTTTCGTGGCGCTCATCACGTAAGTTACCGTCACGGTCGAACCGACCTTAAGATCTGCTGAACCTTTGGTCGTTGCAGGATCGATACCGATTTCAAATCGCTCTGTCCCTTTCTCCACGGTGACTTTGCTACCTGTCGCTTCCAGCACCGTTCCTGTGAGTTCATAAGTTTTCGCGCCAGCGGCGAGAATGATTCCGCTCAACGCGAGATTGAGCGCCGCTAACAAACACATGATTTTTAGATTCATAGTTTGGCGATACGCCCGAACAATCCGCAGCGCAAGATTTACAAGTATCTTCGTCATAACGAATCTGCGCGACGGTGGATCGATGTAAAACCACGCGTTCGCCGCGGCGAGCGTCTCAATTATACTTGCGGTGTCGGGAACCTTTTCACCCCGACGTCCACGCACTTATCCACTCTTTGTCACGTCGAGCGAAGTCGAGACATCTCCCGCGTTATTCTGCGATTTTACTCCTTCGGCGGCTCCGGCATCGTCCTGAGGCCAACTCGGGCGAGATATTCATCGGCCTGCAGCAGATCGGTGCCCGCGCGCTCGACGATCTTGAGCAGATTATCCATCGAAGAAACTTCCTCGAGTTGCTCGGTTAGGAACCACTGCAAAAAATTGATCGTGATGTAGTCATTCTGTTTTCGCGCAAGTTCGACGAGCCCGTTGATTTGATTGGTAACATGAATCTCCTGGTCGAGCGAAAGCTTCACAGCGTCTCGCGCTGTCTTGAACTTCGATTTAGGCGCATCGATCCCCGGAATTACGACGCGTCCGCCGGCATCCACCACATATTTGATGAAACGTAGTGCGTGGCCTTTCTCCTCCTCCGCCTGCCTGAAAAAATGCTGTGAAAGTTGCGGCAACGCTTCCGCTGCAAAATGCGCCGCAATGGCGTAATACTGCAACTCCGCGCTGAATTCATATCCGATCTGCTCGTTTATTGCATCGATGACTTTTTGACTGGTTAGCATGAAAAACCTTCGGTTGATGTAATCCTTGTCTTAGCGCATGAACGCGCGACGTTCAATAAGGCGAATGACGCAACGGGTCAGGCTCGACTCTTCCGCAATCGATGCCGTCACGTTTGACGAAGTGAATCGAACGTTGGATGTCGAGTTTCGAGAGGGACATTCGTATCGTTACATCGATGTGCCTGAGTTTTTTTATCATGCGCTGTTGAACGCGGAGTCGGCAGGAGCGTTTTGGAATTCGGTTAAGGATCAATTTGATTACATCAGATTGGATTGAAAAACAGGCTGGCGCCCAAATCTCTCAACGGCTTGGCTCCTGCTTATTGATCTTTCTGATCTGCTTCGATCTATTTCTCGCTCTGAAAAGTTCGGATAATTTCGCGCAGCTGGGCATTTTGTTGTTGCCGGCGCGCCTTGAGCGTCCAGGCCGGGATTTGTTGAAAATGATCCCCGTCATCCCCCCGTCGTATGAATAATTTGACCATCTACCCGACAGCTTCCCAGCACGCCGTGTCTCTGCTCGAGTAGGCGACGCCAAAACGCCCAGCATATGTGGCAATATGCTGGGCGCTTAGTTCTGGCGACGTCCTACTCTCGCGCGGCCTATCGCCGTACTACCATTGGGGCTGCAGCGTTTCACTTCCGTGTTCGGAATGGGAACGGGTGGGACCACTGCGCTATTGTCACCAGAGTGCGGAACCGCACTGGCAGTCTCGCTGCTGTCGCAGCGATGTGGGCGCGATGTCGTACTCTGGGGACAGATATCGATCTTTCAAAAGAACCATTGATTCTCTGATAACTACATACAGGGAACGTTACATCGTTACAACGGTTTTCCGATTTAACGGTTCAACGTTTTAACGAATCACGGAACTCTAAGGCTTTGTTTTGTTTTGAGATCTTTCATTTCCCATTACTGCTGCCGCGATTTCTCGTGACAGCAGGTTATTGGAAAAGTAAAAGATCAAGCCGAACGGGTTATTAGTACTCCTGAGCTGAACACATTACTGTGCTTACACCCGGAGCCTATCAACGTGGTGGTCTACCACGACCCTTCAGGGAGATCTCATCTTGGGATAGGCTTGGCGCTTAGATGCTTTCAGCGCTTATCCTTTCCGAACATAGCTACCCAGCGCTGCCGTTGACACGACAACTGGAACACCAGCGGTTCGTCAGACCCGGTCCTCTCGTACTAAGGTCTGAACCCCTCAAATCTCCTGCGCCCACAGTGGATAAGGACCGAACTGTCTCGCGACGTTCTGAACCCAGCTCGCGTACCACTTTAACCGGCGAACAGCCGGACCCTTGGGACCTTCTCCAGCCCCAGGATGTGATGAGCCGACATCGAGGTGCC
>JBKPLD010000039.1:0-7420 GCA_046731415.1 Verrucomicrobiota bacterium | reverse complement strand
GTGATGAGACCGTAACCGCTATATGGCGCGGTCACGCTCACCGCGATTTCGTCTCCGGCACGGTACTCTTTGGCGTTGAGCTTGATTTCGAGTTCGGCGTTTTTCTCCAAGGCTCCGGCCCCTACGGCCTGCCCTACCACGGAAAAGCGCAACTTGCTTAACGTACGATTCTGATCGTCGCGCAGTTCGAGCAAATAATTCCCCGGTTCATCGGTGGGAAGCGCGTAATGATAGCCAGTGCCTGCGACCGAGATTTTTTCCGATTTCAGGGGGCGCTCTTTCAGAACCGACTCGTAAGCGTAATTGCCATTTTCCTGCTTCTTCAGCACAGAAACGTATTCTTGCGCAATGAGGTTCAGGCTGACGTTTTCGATCGCGATGCGGTTGAGTTGCGGATCGACTGCCACCAGGTCGATGGCGCGTGGCCTTTTCATGTCGATGTAACGAAGATCTCCGTCAGCTTTGTAACCGATCACGTAAGGCAGAGCGGAGACCAACGCATTGACGTCGCCTGTAACGCTTCTTCCGCCTTCGCCTTCAAAGCCTTCGGCAATGAATCGCATCGCGTAAGTCGCATCGGCGAAGCGTTCCAGTTGCAAGTCAAAATCGGCGTGACCTTCGCCATCGGTTTTCATTTCGCCGAGATCGACCGTTTGCTCTTGTCGAGTTTTGCTTTCGTCAAAGAGGGGGTCGAAAAAAGTGAAGTCGCGAAATTCCGGAAATGAAAACGCGGCGGGCGCTAGTTCGATTTTACCGGTGACATTACGATCAGTTGCGGGCGTGCCATACAAGTTCGCGAGGGCGATCAAGCCGTGCATTTCCTTGGGATGAATCCAGCCGCGTGGTGCAGCTTTGGAAAGCCGCGTCTCGATTTTCATGCGGTCGGGCAGGAATTCCTTCACCTGCGCGGTGGCGGAGCCCAGCAAACTCGAGCGCTTGTTATTTTTGACCAGGTAGACATTGATCGTGTAAAGGCCAGTCGGTGATTCATTGGCTGTTTGGTAGCTCAGTTCGGTGAATCCGGTGTCTGGCAAGGCGAGCTTGTTGGTCTGGACGGGCAGGTCGCGCGCATCGACCACTTCGGTTTCGATCGGCAGGCCTTTAAGATTGCCGCCCCAGCTACGTTGTTTCACTACGAGTCCGATATGAATCTCGTCCCCGGGCCGATAAACGCCGCGCTCGGTAAAAACGAATGCGTCCAGGCCTTCCGGCGCGATGTTCTCAGCCCCTTCAATCTCGAAGCGCGAAAAATTCAGGATGCGATCTTCGCGCGCAAACGGCATGAATGCGATGTCGTCGCCATTGCGTGCTACGAACGCCACCGGTGTCTGTTCGCGTTCCAATTTTTCGACGGATGGGAAAGAACAATGACCGTCCGCCGCGGTTTTGGCCGTCTGGACCGACACGCCGTTCTTGCCGAGAATCTCAACTGTGGCGCCATTGACCGGTTGACCAGTTTTGATCGACATCACAAAGACGTCGCTGCTCCCATCGGTGTTTTTCTTCGTTAGAATTCCAAGGTCCGTGATCAAGAGAAACCTGCTGTCGGTAGCCTCGATCGGTTTCTTTTTGACCGGATCCCAGCCGCGCGCAGTCAGAAAGAAAAGCCCGCGCTCACTCCCGCCATCGGCAGGTTTACGAAGATGTTCAGAGAAATCGAACGCCGAATAGTTTGCTTTCCATTTGTTTTCCAGGGCTATCGGCTGCTCTTCGCGTCCGATCCGCGAGATATTTTCCTGATTGAACAAATGGGAATCGCGAAATTCGGGATCCTCGAATTTGCCCTGGGTCTGACTTACGAGGTGGTTGATCTGGGTGGTTGCGACGCGGGCGATTTCAAATTCGATCGCCGCCAGCGCGCGCGACCGAATTGACAATTTCCGCTCGCCACTGAGCGCCAGCAAACCGCCCTGACCTTCGATGTGGACTTCCTGCGGCAACACCGGCACGGCGACGACTGCGTTGTAGTCTTCAGCCAACCGGTAGTCGCCAGGCGCGCGCAGACCTTTTGCCACCCGAACGTAAAGTTCGCCCTCCGACTCGACTTGTATCTTAAAAGCGTGTTGCCGATCCTGCGCCTTTTCTGAGGGCACGACCGTGAATTCGATTCGTTTAGCTTGCGCGAGGACATCATCCGGCACATCGGCCGGATTTTGCCATTTTGAGTTGGATTCTTCCGTTTCTTCCGAATCCTCCTGCGATTGTGCGCTCTGGCTGCTTTCGTCGCTTGCGTTACTTTCCTCGGCACTTTCCGAACCGGAGCTCTGCGAATCGGCTTCTTGGGCGGATTTGGTGTTGCGTTTCGGCAGCAGACGAATTTGAACTGCCTTGGCCAGATCGTTGCTACTTATATCTGCCGTCGTATTCAAGATTAGAACCTGCTCCGGCTCTCCGTTCTTATTTCTCGCGATCGTGCTGGCGATCGAATCGATCTGGAACGCGGTTTCCTGTGACGGAATGCGCACCTTGTCCTCTACGGAGTTCCGAGTTTGCGCGCCGCCCTGCACCGTCCGCACGCCTTTGCTTAGGTAGAGTTTCATGAAATCTTCTCGCTCTGGCAGAGTCACATTCGAGCTGCGCAGATAGGCCAGACGGTTGTGCAGGCCATGGGTGAGGGTGAAATGCGGCGGCGCCTCGGACGGCGGAAATACATTCGATCCGCCGATCATCTGCAGTTGAATATGTCGATCTAATTCGCCCGGTTCGACGGCGTGTGTGAGTTCGAGCGTCGCCGTGATCTGTCGTTGGCTCGGATTGGCGGGGTCTTGGTAGAGCTGAAGTTCTTTAATCACGATTTCGAACGGGGGTGTCTGGAACTCGTAAACCAGGTGCTCCATCAAAACCTGTGGCGGAAAAAACTTCTTCTCGAAGCTAATTTTGAATTTTTGATCGGCTGGCCAGTCTTCGGTCGGTCGAAAAGCAAGTTCCTTGTCCGAGTTCCACGACCAGACACCAGCGATCTTTGGTTCGAGGCGCACGCCTGTCAGCGATGGTCTCTTCAAGTCTTCCAGACGGGCCGCCGGTTCGCTAAATCGGATGACGAGCGGCGGATATCGCAGGTCTTTTTCTAGCTTGGTGACCGATGGAGACGCGATGGTAGCTGTAATTTTGTGCGGAATGGGCCGATGCTGATACCAATGCAATGTCCAGGCTGCCCCACAGAAAAGCAGAAGGATTGCGATGATTCCGGAGGCCGCAGCCAAGGGATGTGCGCGCTTGAAATCGGATAAGGCCGCGCGACTTCGTGAAAGCCAGCGCGGCGGACTCCATTGCAATCGGCCGAAGACAGCCAGGGCAAGCCTTTTGAGAAGCGCCCAGAAAAACACAAACGGACGGGCAGTCAATTGCAGTGATCGGTTGATCAGAGTGCGTGTGTTCATAGGAAGAATACGTGAGTTCAGCGGAAATCTTTCAGGAAATCGATAATAATTGTGCCCGCGAGCGGAACCGCATTAAAAGACCCATATGAAGAGCAGCCTACTGGCCACACGCAGGAGCTTGGTTGAACGGCTCGCGGATTGGGGCGATCGCAAACGTTGGCAGGAATTCTTCGACGCCTATTGGAAATTGATTTACTCGGCTGCGCGAAAATCCGGCCTAACCGACTCCGAAGCGCAGGAAGTCGTGCAGGAAACCGTCATCACGGTGGCAAAGGCGATCGACAAGTTGAATTACGATCCGGCGATTGGTTCGTTCAAAGGGTGGCTCTTGCAAATCACCCGTTGGCGCATTGCCGATCAGTTTCGCAAACGCGAACCAGGCGAAGCAAACCGTCCGCACTCGGTGGACGACGCCTTGACGGCGACCATCGAGCGCATACCCGATTCGAGCGTTAACGATCTTGAAGCGCTTTGGGAAAAGGAATGGCAAGATAACCTATTCGAAGCCGCACTCGCCCGAGTAAAAAAGAGAGTCGATCCCAAACAGTTTCAGATTTTCGATTGCTATGTGCGTAAGGAATGGCCCCCAGAGAAGGTTGCAAAACAACTTCATGTGAATATCGGCCAGGTTTACCTAGCGCGTCACCGGGTTTCCGCCCTCTTGAAAAAGGAGATCAAAGCGCTGGAACGTCTTGGGTAGCGGATGCCCCCCGCGTGGCTGGCGAGCGCGTCCTCGCGATCGCGAACTTTTCTGCGGACAAATCGTGTCGCGACCGGTCTCCAGCGGAAAATTTGTTTCGGTGCGATCCCGAAACCAAACACGAGACGCGTGCGCTACGCGGAATTGCTTCTGGAGCGCCACCTGTGTAAAATCGCGTTCATTCCTGAGGTCGTTTCTGCGAAAATTCCGAGCGTTCCCGACCACGAAGTGCTGCGTGTGATCGGCCGTGGCGCGTATGGCGAAATCTGGCTGGCGCGCAGTCTGACTGGCGCGTTGCGTGCAGTGAAAGTTGTTTATCGCAGCACGTTTGAAAATGAGCGCACGTTTCAACGAGAGTTTCAAGGCATGTCCGCCTTTGAACCGATCTCGCGGGCGCACGCCGGGTTCGTAGACATTCTGCATGTCGGCCGGACGAGCGAATATCTTTATTACATCATGGAGCTGGCAGATGACCATGTGGCGGGCCAGAACATCGACATTCTTGATTACGAGCCCCGAACCTTGAAGAGCGATCTGGCTCGGCACAAACGCCTGTCGGCCGCAGAATCGATTCAACTCGGTCTTTCGTTAACCGAAGCGCTGGGTGCATTGCATGCGCATGCTCTCACGCATCGCGACATCAAACCTTCGAACATTATTTTTATCGATGGAGTTCCGAAACTCGCGGACATCGGACTTGTGGCTGCGACTGGCCAGCAATCGTTCGTGGGAACGGAAGGCTATGTTCCGCCGGAAGGTCCCGGCACGCCGCAAGCCGACATTTTCAGCCTCGGTAAAGTGCTTTACGAAGTCAGCACCGGAAAAGATCGCTTCGATTTTCCGGAGATCGATTCGCAATTGAGCGCGCGTCCGGACCGCGAGCGTTTGTTACAACTCAATGATGTGCTCGTGAGAGCGTGCGCGAACCATCCGACCGAGCGCTACGCCTCTGCCGCGGAAATGCACGAGCACCTCGCGGCGCTGGACCGAGGAGAGATCCCAAAGCGCAGAAAATCGCGTTGGAAAATTGGCGTCGCCGCGATATCGATCCTGGCCCTCGCTATTGGCGGGGGGTGGTTCTGGTCGCATCGCGAAGGCGCGAATCCCGATCTTTATCTCCAAACGACGATCCGCACAGACCCACCCGGGGCGCTGGTTGTTCTAGGGGACCACGCACAGAAAAGCCCGGCAACATTCGATGAGCTGGAGCCGCGCAAATACAAACTGCGAATCATGACTCCTAACTACGATCCACTGGAAACGACTGTGGATCTTAGCGGCAAACGCTCGCTCGATTTGCCGGTCTATCATCTCACGCGGAGCAAGGGCGGATTGGAGATTGAATCGGACCCGCGAGGCGCCCAGTTCTCGTTGCGCAGCGAAGATGGACAAATCTTGCGCGAAGGTATCACGCCACAATCGATTACCGATCTTCCAACTGGGAAATATCTCATCGACGCAAAGCGGGGCGATTGGGAAATGCGCGAGCAAGTCGAAGTGCAGCGGGGTGAGGTCACACATAAATCTTTCGCCTTTGTTAGCGCCACGGTAACGATCACAAGCGAGCCGGGCGATGCGGAAGTTTTTGTCGATGGAATTACGCTTGGGCGTACGCCGATGCGGATAGACCTTCCGGCGCGTCCACACGAGGTGGTCGCACGTCTGGACGGTTGGCCGGACGAACGGCAAAAGATCGATATCCAGCCGCGGCGCGATAACTTGGCGCATTTCGTCTTTGCTAACGGCAGTGTCAAGATCACAAGCGCTCCCGGCGGCGCCGCTGTTATCGCCAGCGGACGCGAGCTGGGCAAAACGCCGCTGGTGATCGAGGAAGTTAAACCTGGTGACGTGACGTATGAACTCCGGCTCGCCGGTTACAAAAGCGCTTCGGTAACCGGAAAAGTGGAGCCGCAACAGCAAATGTTTCTGGCTACCCGACTGGAAAAAATTATTGGCCCGGAACCAGGCCAACCCTGGACGAATTCGTTAGGCATGAAGTTCGTACCGCTCGGCGACATCCGCATTTCAATTTGGGAAACGCGCGTCCAGGACTTTGACACTTTTTGTCGCGTGACTGGGCGCCGACGCGAGCCGCCCGATTTTGCGCAAAATGCAACCAATCCGGTCGTGAAAGTAAATTGGTTCGATGCGAACGCTTTTTGCAAGTGGTTGACAGACAAGGAACGCGCGGAAGGCGTCATCGAAGATCGACAATTCTATCGGTTACCGACCGACGTGGAATGGAGCGAGGCAGTTGGTTTGGCGAACGAAGGTGGCGCGACCCCGGAAGCGCGAGACGGAAAAATTCGAAACGAATTTCCATGGGGTAAGCAATGGCCACCGCCAAACGGCGCTGGAAATTATGCCGACAGGAGCGCGAAACTGCGGGGCGGCACGGCGATCGACAAGTATATCGATAATTATGCCACTTCGTCGCCAGCCGGAAGCTTCAACGCGAACTCGTTAGGCATATTCGATCTTGGCGGAAATGCGTGGGAATGGTGCGCCGACAGCTACAAGGGGACGCATGAGAATTCCGCAGTTGCGGGACGCGATTGGGGTGTTCTGCGCGGTGGTTCGTGGGCGACAAGCAATCGGCTCGAAATGCAATCTTCTTATCGAAATGTGGTCGATCGCAACGATCGCGACGTCATTTACGGGTTCCGCTGCGTCCTGGCGACACAACCTGAGAATAGGACAGACAACCAATAGGCTGCCTCCTCAATAGGCAGCGACTAACGATCCCAGGCGGTTACGCGGCAGCAGCTGCTGCGCGCTTTCGCGACGTCGCGTCCAGAATGCGCTTGCGCAAACGAAGCGATTTTGGCGTCGCTTCGACGTACTCGTCTGTATCAATGTACTCAATTGCCCGCTCGAGAGTCATTCGCAGCGGCGCTTCAAGTTGAATCCCTTTACCTTCACCCTGGCTGCGCATGTTGGTGAGGTGCTTTTCCCGGCATGGATTGACTGGCAGATCGTCCGGGCGCGCATTTTCGCCTATGATCATTCCTTCGTAAACATCCTCCTGCGGCCCAATGAAAAGCCGGCCGCGCTCCTGAATACTGTTGAGTGCGTAGGCAGTACTGGTCCCGGATTCCATCGACACCATCACACCACGTCCGCGGCCGCCAATTTCCCCTTTGAAAGACGCGTACTCGCGAAAAAGATGACTCATTAATCCCTCCCCGCGAGTGAGGTTGACCAGGTCGGTCTCGAATCCGATCAAGCCGCGCGTCGGGATGATCGCTTCGATTGATACCCGCGAGGGGTGATGATCCATGCCAAGGATTTCGCCTTTGCGATTGGCGATGGATTGCAGGATATCGCCGAGATTTTCATT
>JBKPLD010000038.1:0-14329 GCA_046731415.1 Verrucomicrobiota bacterium | reverse complement strand
TTTACCCTAATCTCGCCGCAGACCTCAGCGTAAAGGAAGAGCCGGGTTACTAAAGTTTGCTTGCTACGAATTTTTCCAGCTTCACCACGTCAGCAGCGAACTTGCGGATTCCCTCGCCAGTTTTTTCGTACGCCATAGCGTCTTCGTTTAGCAACCAGCGGAATTTCTTTTCATCCAACTCGATCTTATCAAGCTTCGCGGCTTTGACCTTTTCCGGAGTCAGTTTTCGTTCGACCTGTTGATCGGACTTCGCGAGTTCTTCCATCAACTCCGGACTGATTGTCAGGCAATCGCATCCGGCCAATTCGAGAATCTGGCTGGTATTCCGGAAGCTGGCACCCATTACCTCGGTGGGAATACCGAATTTCTTATAATACGTATAAATTTCCGTAACCGATTGCACTCCTGGATCCTCTGATCCAGTATAATCCCGTTTCATCTCCCTTTTGTACCAATCGTAAATTCGCCCGACGAAAGGCGAGATCAGCTGCACCTTTGCTTCGGCCGCCTGCACCGCCTGCGCGAGCGAAAACATCAACGTCAGATTGCAGAAAATCCCTTCCTTTTGCAATTGCTCGGCGGCATTCAATCCTTCCCACGTCGATGCAATTTTGATCAACACACGTTCGCGCGGAATCTTGCAGTCCTCATAAAGTTTGACCAAGTGCCGCGCCTTTTCAATCGAACCCTCAACGTCATACGACAAGCGGGCATCGGTTTCGGTTGAAACGCGTCCCGGCACGATCTGGAGGATGTCGCAACCAAATTGGACAAGCAGATGATCACAGATGTCTTCGATCTGCTCGTGTCCCCTTAGACCTGATTTTTTTCGATCGGCAAGCACTTCCTCGATCAAATGCGAGTACTCTGGTTTTTGCGTGGCGGCGTAGACGAGACTCGGATTTGTGGTCGCATCCTGCGGCTTGAATTCCTTCATGGACTCAAAGTCCGCGGTGTCAGCCACGACTTTTGTAAATTTCTTTAGCTGCTCGAGCTGGTTTAGTTTCGTTTCACTTTTTTTGGCTTCAGCAACAGCAGTACTCATAGTTGGATCCTCCTTTAATCTGTCTGTAGTCTATAGCTGCCGGCTTTCCAAAACCTCGCCAAAATGGGGAGCCAACGGCTTCCTCTACAGTGTTCTTTGTAAACGTATGCTCGAACGAACGATCGACAATCAGAAATCTGTAACAGCGGCCTATAACCACCGAAGGCACTGGGGACTGATCTGGCCGATCGGCGCTCACAGGGCGCCGCTACAGTTTACGCAGAAACAGCGGGACGCGCTTCGACCGTGCGCTTTGAACCTAGCGCTGCCTTGACGAAATTATTTCCAAGCTCCCACATCGGCCCCGGAAATTTGCGGCATTCGGTAAGAACGTCGTCGAGCGCGTTCACAAACAAGTCGACTTCTTTTCCGCCGATGATCAATGGCGGCAGAATCTTCATCACGTCCATGGCGTGCCCGGCGACTTGAGTGAGAATACGATGTTTGCTCAGCATTTGGGTCACGATCATTTGTGCAAAGAGCACCTTGTCGATCTTGTGCAACAACTTCCACGCCATCTTCAGTTTGAACTCCTGCGGCTCATGAAATTCGATCCCGACCATGAGTCCCTTGCCACGCACTTCCTTGATAAATGAGTGTTTCGCGCGCAGCGCATCTACTTTTTCCATCAGTAGCGCACCCATCTTCGCTGAATTCTCAACTAACTTTTCGTTGTCGGTTATTTCGAGCGCTGCCAATCCGCACGCCATCGCCAGGTTGTTACGGCCGAACGTCGTCGAATGGACGACACAACGATCCATGCGCGAAAAAGTTCTTTGATAAATTTCGCGTCGCGTCACGATGGCGCCGCACGGTACGTAGCCCCCGCTTAAAGTTTTCGCGAGGGTGATGATGTCCGGCTCCAGATTCCAATGTTGGAAGCCGAACATTTTTCCGGTGCGACCGAGTCCTGTCTGCACTTCATCGGAGATCAGCAGCGTTCCGTATTTCCGACAGAGTTCCTGCGCGCGAACAAAAAAATCGGTTTTGGGAGTTTGACAGCCCTTTCCCTGAACCGTCTCAATCACAAGCGCCGCTACGTCACGGGAGCGCAACTGTCGATCCAACGCTTCCATGTCATCCAGCGGCACCCGCGCATCGAATCCTTCCATCAGCGGACCGAAACCTTCGGTGAAACTTTCGCATCCCATTAACGACAACGAACCAAGACTTAGCCCGTGAAATGCGCTGGCAAGCGAAACGACCCGCTTTCTTCCCGTGGCAGCGCGCGCAAACTTCAAAGCGCCTTCCATCGCTTCGGTTCCTGAGTTGCAGAAGAACACGGCGTTCAGATGCAACGGAGTTCGTTTCGTCAACGCTTCAGCGAGCAACCCGCTCAAGAGCGAGCAATCCATCTGCACCATGTTTGGCAGATCCAGATCGAGAATATCGCGAATCGCCTGTTTTACCACAGGATGATTTCGCCCAATGTTGAACACGCTGTAGCCACTCAAGAAATCGAGGTAGGGCTGGTTATCCATGTCGTAGAGGTACGCGCCTTCCGCTCGCGCATAGACCTTGTCGAACCCGATTACTCGCTGAGCCTGTACCAGCGTTGGGTTTATGTGTCGCTCGTGCAGCTGGTAATTTTCACCCAGTCGCGCTGCGATAATTTCCTTCAAATCAAAAGACATCGTCGAACGATCTCCGATTTGCGCCCGGAACGCAAATGATCGGCATGCGGTTCGATCTTTCCCGATACATTTTGAGCATCACGGATTTTTCACAAAAAAGCTGCAGGGTTCGCTCTGAACCCTGCAGCTTTAGGTTTAAACCGAACTACTTTCTATTAATCCTCAACAACAACGCGCTCGACCGTGCGACTCTCAGTCGGTCCCGTGTAGTAGACACGCACCTTCTGGCCAGCCCGCAGCGGCGCGGTAACGACCTTGCCTGCGCCATCGACGATTCGTGCAGCGGTGCCCAACGCAAAACTGACTGGGCCTTGCTCACTCTTGACTATAACAGTCTTGCCGGGTTCATACGTGGTCACGGTGCCGGCCGTATAGGTTGTAGTCGTTGTCTGTGTTGTCGTCGCTGGTTCGTTAGTTGTGGTTTGCTCAGTCGTGGTCGTGCTCGTTTGCGCAAAAGCTAACGGCGTTACCAGCGCGCAGATCAAACCAATGATTGTTCTCTTCACTCTGTTTCCTCCTCGTTATGGTTTATTTTACCCACAAGTTCGTGACTCGCGGGTCGGACGGACGCTCCGCGCCCATCCGATCATTTGACTGCCCGCGTCCCCCAGCATTCGAAAAATTTTGATGTTTGTGATTAAGCCGCAAAATTCTCGACCGGCCACCGACTCAAACTCAAGGTTGGTCCCCGGTTATTCCTGTAGCTCCACGCGGTCTACTGTCCGCATCGAGCCCGTGTCTGTGTAAAAAATACGCAGACGAGTGCCCGGTTTAATCGGACCAGTCACAACACGACCCAACTTATCGTAAACGAGAGCGTTTCCGTACAGCTCAAAGCGTTCCTGATTAGCTTTGTCTGTTCGAACGACGAGTGTTCTGGCAGGCTGATAATTGGCAGCGGTGGCCTCCTCGACTCCTGTGAGCGTACCCGTAACGGTTACTCGTTCCGTGGTAGTGGTTGTGGTAGTTGTAGTAGTCTGTGCAAACACGGCTGATGCAATGAGCACGCAAGCGAGAGTGACAATTGCTTTCTTGGACATGATGCCTCCGTCTTTTGATACCGATACCCAAGGTTCGCAGTTCGAATAGCTGCCGGACGCTTCCCAGATGTTTCGATTTGATGAAAATTCTTATTTGAGTGATTGAGCGGCTTTGCAGATTCGTTAACGTGAATCTGCCGATGATGAGCCAGATGCCGACTGCAGAGCCAGCAGTCACCCCAGAACTTGTAAAGGAACACGGCCTCACACCGGAGGAATTCGAGCGCATTAAGAAAATTCTCGGTCGCGAACCAAACTTCACCGAACTTGGAATATTCTCCGTGATGTGGAGCGAGCATTGCTCGTACAAAAACTCCAGGAAAGAACTCAAAAAATTTCCGACTACGGGTCCGGGCATCCTCGTCAAAGCAGGTGAAGAAAATGCAGGCGTTGTCGATATCGGTGACGGTTGGGCCATCGCGTTCAAAATGGAGAGCCACAATCATCCAAGCGCGATCGAACCTTTCCAAGGCGCGGCCACCGGCGTCGGCGGAATCATCCGCGATATCTTTACGATGGGGGCCCGTCCGGAGTTTTGCCTGAATTCTCTCCGATTTGGATCGATCACAGGTAAAAATTCGAAATTCGAAATTCGAAATTCGAATTTGGCGGCGAATCGCCGACTTTTCACCGGAGTCGTCTCCGGGATCGCGCACTACGGAAATTGCATCGGCATTCCAACGATTGGCGGTGAAATCTATTTTGACGAAAGTTTTGAGGGTAATCCTCTGGTAAATGTTTTTTGCCTCGGTGTGTTGCGTCATGAGCAACTGGCGCGCGGCACTGCAAGCGGCGTTGGTAATCCAGTATTTTATGTCGGCGCGGAAACAGGGCGCGATGGCCTGGCCGGGGCTGCGTTCGCTTCACGCGAGTTGACCGAGCAGTCACGCGAGGATCGACCGGCCGTTCAAGTGGGCGATCCGTTCAAGGAGAAGCTTTTGCTCGAAGCCTGCCTTGAGCTTCTTGGTCGTGATGCCGTCGCCGGGATTCAGGACATGGGCGCCGCAGGGCTTACCTGCTCGACATGTGAAACCGCCAGTCGCGCAGGAAGCGGCATCGAGATCAATCTTGCGAAAGTTCCAAAACGCGAGCCCGGAATGACGCCATATGAGGTTTTGCTGAGCGAATCGCAGGAACGGATGCTGATCATCGGGAAGCGTGGCAAGGAAGATGTGGTCCGCGCAATATTCGAGAAATGGGATGTGCCGTGTGTCGAGATCGGCCGCGTAACCGATGACGGCATGATGCGTGTGCGTGATAACGGTGCAACTACCGCGGCGATTCCGGCCAAGGCACTGGCTGACGAAGCGCCGCTCTATTCGCGAGAAGCGAAAGCGCCCGTTGTAGCCGCGTCGCTGCCGGCCGCGCATGCGTCGCTCACAGAGCGACGGCTACAGCAGATCAACAATCTCGAAGCGCTACGCCAGTTGTTGCGCGATCCAACCATTGCCTCGAAGAACTGGGTGTATCGGCAGTACGATCACACTGTGCGCACCGGCACTCTCGTGAAGCCGGGCTCGGACGCCGCCGTTTTCTTTGTGCGTTATGCAAACAAAATCCTGGCCGCGACTACCGACTGCAATTCGCTCTACTGCGCGCTGGATCCACGAGAGGGCGGAAAGATCGCCGTGGCCGAAGCAGCGCGAAACCTCACCTGCTCCGGCGCACGTCCGCTTGCCGTCACTGACAATTTAAACTTCGGCAATCCCTACAAGCCGGATAATTTTTGGCAGTTGCGCGAAGCAGTCGAAGGAATTGCTGAAGCGTGTCGCGCATTTGGCACGCCAGTCACCGGAGGAAACGTTTCCTTATACAACGAGAGTCCCGCAGGCGTCGTCGATGCAACGCCCACTATCGGAATGGTGGGTTTGATCGACAAAGAAGAGCATATCACGACGCAATGGTTCAAGAACGAGGGAGACACGATCCTTCTGCTGGGCGAAATCGTTAGTAATGTAGCTGCGCGTGCTGATCGCGGCCGCAACAAGTCTGGCCAGAACAGGAAAGCCGCGGTCACCGCGCTCGGCTACAGCCTCGGTGGTTCACGCTATCTTAAAGTTTGTCACAACTTGAAACTGGGTCCGCCGCCCGATGTCGATCTGACGTATGAAATCAAAATCCAGGACGCGGTGCGCGCCTTGATTCGCGAAGGTCTGCTGAAAAGCGCGCATGATTGCAGCGAAGGTGGTCTCGCTGTCGCGCTTGCTGAATGTTGCTTCAATCCGGAAAAACTTTTCGGGGCAGAAATCGACTGTACCCGGCGCCCTAGGGGCGACGCATCGGGTGAGCGGCAAACAGGTCGGCGCCGCGCTTCGCAGAGCGAAGCGGCTACAATTCTATTCAATGAATCGCAATCACGCGTTGTGATTTCCGTAGCGCGGGAAGATCTGCAAAAGACAATGTCAGTTTTACAGGAGAGACAGATTCCATTCCAAGAACTTGGTTTGGTCAGCGGTAACCAACTTCGCATTCGCGTCGGCAGCGAAGAATTTTCGTGGCCAATTGCCGATCTTCATGACGATTGGTGGAATACGATCCGCCGCGCGGTAGACGGCGATTCTGCCGCGGAAAGCATTCCGAGTTTATGAAGCGCGCGTTACGAGAAAATTGTGCTACACCAACGATTCGTTGAACCGCGCGTAATTTGGTGAATTATTGAGTGTGATCTCTCCAGACAAGATCGACATTAACAGTGCCGAGACCAATCCGCTCCCGCAGCATGAATGCGGCCTGTTCGGTGTATTTGGTCATCCGAATGCTGCGGTCTTGAGTTACTATGGCCTGTTTGCGCTGCAGCATCGCGGCCAGGAGAGCGCGGGAATAGTCACCAGCAACGGCCCCGGCACAACCTTTCTCCAGCACAAGGACATGGGTCTCGTGTCCCAGGTGTTTGGGCAGGATGAGCTGGCGAGATTGAAAGGAACGCGCGCAATTGGGCACACGCGTTACTCAACCACCGGGACCAGCACGATCAAAAACGCGCAACCCTTTGTGGTCGACTGTGTGCGCGGCCAAATGGCAATTGCGCACAACGGTAATTTGATCAACGCCGACCTTCTGCGCGAAGAGCTGGAGCGAAAAGGCTCCATTTTCCAAACCACTGCCGACAGCGAAATCATTTTACATCTTCTGGCGCAACCCTCGGAGAATGGCGGAAATGTTCTTGCGGCGTTGCGCCGGATTCAAGGTGCCTTCTCGCTTATTATCATGAGCGAACGAGAGCTGATCGGGGTGCGCGATCCGTTTGGCTGGCGCCCGCTCGCCCTCGGCAAACTCGATGGCGCTTATATTCTGGCATCTGAGACATGCGCGTTTGATCTGATTCATGCGGAGTTCGTCCGGGAAATTGAACCGGGCGAAGTGTTGATCATCGATGAAAACGGGTTGCGTTCCGAAAGACCATTCCCGGATGCGCGGCCTGCATTCTGCATGTTCGAATACGTCTATTTCTCGCGGCCGGACAGCATGCTCGGCGGCGTTAACGTAGGCAAGGTGCGCATGGAAATGGGGCGCGAACTGGCAAGAAAATTTCCGGTCGATGCTGACATTGTCGTGCCGGTGCCCGACTCGGGAAACTATGCGGCTCTTGGTTTCGCACAGGAGCTAAAAATTCCTTACGCGCACGCCTTTGTCCGCAATCACTACATCGGCCGAACATTCTTGCAGCCAAGCCAGCTCATCCGCGATTTCGATGTTCGGGTAAAGTTGAATTTGATTAAGGAAATGGTCGCCGGAAAACGGGTAGTAGTTGTGGACGACTCGATTGTGCGCGGCACGACCTCGCGGGCGCGTGTAGTAAACTTGCGGGAAGCTGGCGCAAAGGAAGTCCATATGCGTGTGAGCTGTCCGCCACACCGGTTTGCCTGTCACTACGGAATCGACTTTCCCGATCCCGAAAAGTTGATCGCCAATCAGATGTCGATGGAAGACATCTGCAAGTACCTCGGTGTCGATAGCCTCGGTTACCTCGATGTTGAAGGAATGGTGCGGGCGACTGGAAAACCGATGAACAGCTTTTGTCTGGCCTGTTTCAATGGGGATTATCCCCTGCCCGTCGACCCTGCGTTGGACAAGTTCATCATGGAAAAACGCGAGCAGCGCGCCAAAGCGCTCGCGGATCAGGAAGCGCATCCGACGTTGTTCACGGATTTGAAATGATTTCGTCATGTGTGTCATCCTGAGCGAAGCGAAGGACGGTCCCTACGAAGCTTGGATCAGGCATGCTCAGAAGTGTGGTCGACGGGGCCTGCGTGAAGTCCCTCTCCGTCTGCGCGGCTCGGGATGACCACGCGAAAGAAGGCTTATGCACGTGCAGGCGTTGATGTCGATCTTGGGAATCGGCTCAAGCGCCGTATTCAATCACTCGTTAGGCAAACGCACGGGGCGGAAGTCCTCGGCAAGATTGGCGGATTCGGCGGTTTGTTTCGAGCGAACTTCCCCGGAATTCGCGAACCGGTTCTGGTTGCAAGCACGGACAGCGTCGGAACGAAATTGAAAGTCGCGTTTGCGCTGGATCGACATGACACCGTCGGCGCGGATTTGGTGAATCATTGCGTCAACGACATTGCCGTCGTCGGCGCTCGCCCTCTCTTTTTTCTCGATTACATCGGCTGCGAAAAACTCCAACCGCGCGTCTTCGATCAACTACTGCGCGGATTAGCGCGCGCATGTCGTGCGGCTCGGTGCGCCCTGATCGGAGGCGAGACCGCGCAGCTCGGCGACATGTATCGCAAGGGCGAATACGATCTGGTTGGCTGCATCGTTGGCATTGTCGACCGCACAAAAATGATCGACGGCCGGAAAATCAAACCGGGCGACGTGATTCTCGGAATGCCATCGAACGGTTTGCACACGAATGGCTACTCCCTCGCCCGAAAAGTTTTATTCGAGAAAATGAAACTGAAACCGAACTCACGTTTGCCAGGATCGACAGCGACTGTCGGTGCCGAACTGCTCCGCATTCACAAAAATTATCAGCCGACGCTCGCAAAAGCGCCAATCGGCATGGTCAAAGGTCTCGCCCATATCACGGGTGGCGGACTGCTTGACAACCTGCCGCGAACTTTACCTGCAAATTGTGATGCAGTGATTGAAACAAAAAGCTGGAATGTATCCCCCATCTTTCGAATCTTGCAGCAAAACGGAGATGTCGATCTGTACGAGATGTATCAGGTCTTCAATATGGGGATCGGGATGGCAGCGGTCGTTTCCGAGCGCGATGCTCAACGCGCGATGCGAATGTTAAAAGCAAAACGAATCGGCCAAATCACACGCGGAAACGGCAAGGTTCGCTTGAAAATTCTGAGCGAAGTTGAGGGATGATGACTTGCGCAGTTCTCGAAATTCAAACGTCACGACCACGCGGCCTTCTCTCCTTGACGAACGCGCCTATTCAGGAAGATGCGCCGAGACTTCGTCTACGATATTCGCTGGCACTTCAACTTGCCGCGTCGAGCCCTCACCGCTGATTTTGCCTCCGCGTGGCACCGGCTGCAAGCCAGCGCGATGCGCTGCAAGATCGACAAGTTCCGCGACCCGCGACTTGAGCAAGCGCGCGCGCGTCCAGAGAAACAGCAGAAACAGCAGATACGGAACCAGGACCCAAAAATCCACGTGCGAGATGTTAAGCTGCCGATAGATCAACAAACTCAAGGCGATCAAATTGAAAATAATTGTCGTCGTGACAAACCGGTTCCGAAGCCGAACACGGGTCAAACACTTTCCGCCGCCATGATACTCGGTGACAGTTTGAAGCGCGATGCTCCACCAAAAATTACCGTAAATCTGAACGTCCCACTCATTCCAGCCACTATCAGTGGAATAACGCCAGCCTTCTTCCTCCAGCAGCTCGAAGATGGCGCCGAGCAAATAATGGCGGTCCCTCCCTTGTTCGCTCCAAAAAACCCGGCGACTTAGACTGCGCGGAAACCGGTTGCGCTCCGGTAAATGTTCGTGTGTTCGAATCACACTTGCCGGTGTGCGCTTGAAATGCAGCCAGGTGAAATAACGCGAGAATCCGCGCACTAGCGGTTGAACAAAAGCTAAAACCATCACAAGCAGCCGCGCGGCCGCTGTATCGAATTTCGGTTCAATGGAAGCTCGGACCATATAAGAAAGGGCGACGCATAGCGTGCCGCCAAGCATGAGGTATGGAACAATGCGTAACGCTGGAAGAAAAATACCCAGGCCGAACAGGAAAATCGTCAGGGCAACCCACTCTATGCTGCTTAGATAGGCGGCCACATCTGATTGAGGTGTGGGATACATCGACTGAAAGAAACCTTCGCCGAACATTCCGTGGTAGATCACTGGCCGGTTAACGAACCAGCTGAACCGTGGCGTCCCGTAGATCTGGCCGCGCCATTTTGCGGTGCCAGTTGGCCCGAAAAAGATCAAGTGTTTAAAACGCAGCAGCGACTCTGCTTCACCGTAGCCATCCTGCTGCTTCAAAAAAGCGCGAAGCGTAAAACGCCGATAGTGCCAGACGATCGCAGTTGGACTGAAAGCAATGACCCAACCAGCCTGCTGAATTCGCCAGCAAAAATCGACGTCATCACCTGCTTTGCGATACTCGGTATCAAAACCTCCTACCCTTTCAAACGCCCAGCGATAGAATGCCATGTTACAACCGGGAATGTGTTCGGCGATCACGTCGGTGAGCAACACATGGCTCGGCCCGCCCGGTGCCGCTGCTACGCAGGCTTGAATCCAGTTTTTCGCTGGCGGCGTGACATTAGGTCCACCCACTCCGGCGTAATCACCGCTTACAAGAGTACCGATGAGATAATACAACCAATCCGGATCAACCATGCAGTCAGAATCGGTGTAGGCGAAGACTTCACCCTTGGCTGCGATGGCACCAGTATTTCGCGCATGGCTCAAACCCTGGTTGCTTTGGTGAATGTAGCGCACCGACGGAAACTGCGCCGCGATATAAGCCGTATCGTCGGTCGAACCGTCATCGACCAGAATGACCTCGTACTCGGGATAATTAAGTTTGCCTAACGAATCAAGGCAGGAGGCAAGAGTCGGGCCACCATTGTACGAGCAAACAATCACTGAGACGAACGGCGCCTTCGGCAACGGACGATGAGGCAAGGTGGAATCGTTTCGCCCCAGTTTCTCTTCCAGCATGTAGAACGCCTTTTTTGGACGACGCTCGCGCGTCACGATTCCAAACGCCCAGTCTGTAACTTCCTGGCCGCCAGTGAACCATTCGTCCGTCCAGGTAAAGAAAATGGTTCCAGCAAGACCGCATTTTACGACGCTGTCGATGTGCCAACCAAGCATCTCAGCCTGCTCCTCCTGTGAATGCCGAATCGTATCCATGCCGAATTCCCCCAGGATCAGCGGATGCTCGCCTGTGAGATTTTGCAGTCGCAGCAGGTAGCCTTCGAAATCGTGCTGGTTATGGAGATACACATTGAAACAGCAAAAATCGGCATTTTGCGGTAGCAGATATTCCGTCGGCGGGTACGTGGCGTAGGAAAAAAGGGCATCCGGATCGATAGCACGGCCGATCCGTATCAGTTCCTCTACAAATTCAATCACGCGACGCGCGCCGAGCCAGCGGGCCATGGTGCTGGAGATTTCGTTGCCGACTAAATAACCGAGAATTGCTGGATGCCCCGCGTATTTGCTCACTGTCGTCCGGACTGCTTCGGCAATTTGCTTGCGAATCGATCTCTCGCGCAGGAACTCCACATGCTTTTCCCAGGGAAGCGTTACCAGCACTCGGATCCCAGCGTTAGTGCATCGATCAAGAAACCAGGGCGGCGGGGAATGATAAATCCGCACAAGGTTCAGACCGGCCTGGCGCATGAGGGCGAGATCGGCATCCACCTGTTCTGGCCGACCGAGATAGTTTCCTTCGGCGTCCGGTTTAAAAGGACCGTACGTAACGCCCTTAACGAAAAACTTCTTGTCGCCTTCCAAGAAGAATTTCGCCGCCGGGCGGATTCGTGAGTTTGTTGTCATGTCGATCGAAGTCGTCTGCCAATCTGTAGCTTCACGCGAAGGCTGGAGACATCTCTCCATCGTCGAGCAGATTCAATCAAGAGATTCCTCGACGTCCCCTCGGAATGACATAAGAGAAATGCCCGGCCGAAATACGCCAGGCAGTCTCGTTACAAAGTCGCCAGCGCCTCGCGAATAACCGAGCCTGTTCGTTCGAGATCTTCCACGGTATGTGCCGTGGATAAGAACCCAGTTTCAAACTGCGACGGCGCGAGGAATATCCCACGGTTTAAACAAGCATGAAAAAATCTCGCGAACGTTTTCAAATCACTTCGTTGAGCGTTCGCGAGGTCGATAATCGGTGGTGAAGCGAAGAACAAACAGAACATCGAACCGACCCTGTGAAACGTGACGTCGGCCCTGGCGTTGATGGCACTCTGCGCGAGATTTTCGAATTGCGCGCCAAGCTCTTCCAATAATTTCCATCCATCGATCCGCTGGAGTTCGCGCAACTGCGCGAGACCCGCCGCCATAGCCAGAGGATTTCCGGATAGCGTGCCCGCCTGATACACAGGACCAGCTGGTGAAAGCTGGTCCATGACTTCGGCTCGGCCACCGAATGCGCCGACTGGTAATCCGCCGCCAATCACTTTCCCCAATGCGGTAAGATCGGGTTTAATTCCGTAAAGCTCTTGCGCCCCGCCCCGCGCGAGACGGAAACCGGTAATTACTTCGTCAAAGATCAGGAGCGCGGCATTGGAGGTACATTCCTTTCGCAAGGTCGACAAAAAATTGTCGCCCGAAAAATAGAGACCCGCGTTTGCAGGAACAGGTTCTACGATTACCGCGGCGACTTTTCCCTTGTTTTCTGCAAATGCGTTCCGCACAAGATCGGCATTGTTGAATGGCAGCGAGATAGTGAGATCGGCAAATGCCTGCGGCACGCCTCCGCTATCAGGCCGCCCGTGAGTCAACCCGCCACTGCCGGTTTTCACCAGGAGCGCATCGACGTGACCATGATAACAACCGTCGAACTTGATGATCATGTCCCGCCCGGTGAACGCACGCGCCAGTCGAATGCATGACATGGTCGCTTCCGTGCCGCTGTTCACCATGCGCACTTTTTCGATCGACGGCATCCAGGCGCAGATCAATTCCGCCATTTCCACTTCGAGCGGATTCGGAATTCCAAAACTTAAGCCATGCGTCGCGGATTCGCGGACTACGTCCACGACGACTTTCGGCGCGTGGCCGAGGATTGTCGGACCCCAGCTTCCCACGTAATCGATATATTCCCTTCCATCGACATCCCAAATCTTCGCGCCCTTGGCCTGGGCCACGAAAAATGGAGCTCCGTCCACGTTACGGAACGCGCGCACCGGCGAATTCACACCACCGGGAATCCGTTTCTGCGCCGCAGTAAACAGCTGTGAGGAGTGCGAAGTCACGCGCCAAGATAATCGCTGGACCGGGTGCTCGCGAAGGCTTTTGGAGTTAAATCGCTAGTTGTTTTACTGATCGCGAACCACCGATCACTCACAACATTTGAATCACTTCGCCGCGTTGACACGCTTGGCTCCCACGTTACGCTCATTCCTCGCACCAATGGCGGGGTAGCCAAGTGGTAAGGTCGCGGTCTGCAAAACCGCTATTCGCGGGTTCGATTCCCGCCCCCGCCTCAGCCATTTTCGTAGGTAAAAACGCCTTCAAGGTGGAACGAAAGTTCTAAAAAAGGTGCCAAGTTCCGCGTTTTAAGCCGACGCGAACGAGGCGAAAAAGAACAAGTCAGAACATAAATTTAGAATAATTCGCCACTGTCCGAGCACGGACGACCATGCCCGCCTGCTGTCGAATTAGAATGCGCTATTAGGCCTCTTTTGTGCCGCGTTTCTCCGCTTATCAGATAAACCTTGGCCACTGCGGGTCCAATCTGATATCAGTCACTGGCATGAGCAGAAACATCTTCTACATAATAGGAGTAATTGTCGTCATCGTAATTGTCCTCAAACTTCTCGGATTGTTTTCAATGATGTGTTGGCGATGGGCAGCGTTAAAAGCTGCGCTTACTACCTTGACGGAAAGATTGGCCGTGCGTGCCGCTTTGCCCGCCTTCCTGATCGAATTGCGATATGCGAGAACGTCGTTCGGTGTGATATGCGACAACGCGAGATTTGCGCGACCCCCAAGCGATGCAACAAAATCGCGAATCACCTGGCGATATCGATCCATCGTTTTCCGCGAACGCACTTGCTGCTTCATGTCGAGCCAATGGGTAAGCCACTCGCTAACCTTATAGTTGCGTAACGGTTCTCCGGTCGTTCGCTCTAGAATCTCGCCAATGATCTTTTTGGCCTGCTGTTCTGTAAGCGTGCCGTTTTTTGCATGGTTTTCGGCGCGCTCGATTGCAAGGCAGGCTTCCCAAGCTTCTGCTCGCTTGTCTGCGACGGTCTTGGGCGAGCCGTCCTTGCGCTTCTCGCCTTTGTCCGGCCTGATTTTAATCTTGGTTGATTTCTGGAGCCGTTGAGCGGTTGCGGTTGTGTAGCAGCAAATCCAGAACGGCGAACGTCCGCGGGCATCTTTTCTGAGGCTTGGCATTAGTCACAACAGAATCACAACATTCGACGATGTCAATAATGTTGTGACTTGTGTACTTT
>JBKPLD010000037.1:0-10222 GCA_046731415.1 Verrucomicrobiota bacterium | reverse complement strand
GGAGCAACTTTAAAGCTGCGAAGCAGGCAGCAGCTTCGGGCGCGACAAAAAGACCTTCGCTCGATGCCACTTCGCGCCCGACGCGGATCATTTCTTTATCATCAACGGCAATCGAGCCGCCGTTAGACTGCCGAAGAATATTCAGGATCAGGAAATCGCCGATTGCTTTTGGAACACGCAAACCAGAGGCGATCGTGTGCGCGCCCCGAAATTCCACGGCGATTTTTTCTCCGGCTTCGAACGCGCGAACAATTGGCGCACAACCGGCGGCTTGCACCGCGAAGATGCGCGGACGTTTACTTCCGATCCAGCCGAGCTTCTCCATTTCATCGAACGCTTTCCACATTCCGATGAGCCCGGTGCCGCCGCCGGTGGGATACAAAATTGCGCTGGGCAAATCCCAATCGCATTGCTCTGCTAATTCGTAACCGAGCGTCTTTTTTCCCTCCACACGATACGGCTCTTTGAGTGTGGACATGTCGAACCAACCTTCCTTGGTTTTGCGCCGCGCGATCTCAGCGCCGCAATCAGTGATTAACCCGTCGACCAACGTCACGTGCGCGCCGAACTCGCGGCACTCGATAATGTTAGCCTGCGGCGTATCGCGCGGCATAACGATGTGCGCTTCCAGGCCGGCCCGAGCTGCGTAAGCGGCAAGCGCTCCGCCGGCATTGCCGGCGCTGGGCACAGCGAGCTTCCGTGCTCCGAGATATTTTGCCATAGATACGGCAACGCTCATCCCGCGCGCTTTGAAACTTTGCGTCGGATTTAGCGATTCATCCTTAATCCAGAGATCGATGTCGTCGCTGAATTTTTCTGCCCGTAACAGCGGCGTTCCGCCTTCGCCTAACGAGACCGGCTCAACATCCTCTGGCAACGGCAGCACTTCCCGATAGCGCCACATTGATTTTGCACGCCCCGGCAAACTTGACTGCTTAAAGCAGTCGAGTTTCCGGACGCCTGCCAGATCGACAATTGCAAAGAGCGGTTTTTCGCAGGAAACACAGAGATTCTGCAGAGGCGATGCGTCGTGCCGACGGCCGCATGCGGTGCATTCAAGATGCGTCACAAACATAGGACAAATGGAGCGCAGAACTTAACGGAAGTCAGGCAGCCTGCCTGACCCGGCGAGCAAGCTGCCAGCCTTGCTGGATCTTCGACATCCTGGAAGCATGTCGGCCGAGACAGACTGGCAGTCTATCTTCCGAAGGCGACCATTGTCGGCCGTGATAGATTAAGCCAATGGATTTGATGACGCTCACTGAAATTCGCCGGGCGACGCAGAACGGAGCCGTCTCGGCCCGGGTGCATGTGCAAGTGGAGAGCGCTGCGCCCAGACTCACGCGTGAACAACAACCGTACTGCGAGCTTGTTCTCGCTGATGCGTGCGATCGCATGACGCTGCGTGTCTGGAGCGATCATCCCGCGTACAAGACCTGCAGCGCGCTAACGGCGGAAAGTTTCATCGAGCTCTCAGGTGAATTTCACCGTCACCAGCAATACGGACTCGAAGCGCGCAAATGGACCGTCCGACCGCTTACCGATCAGGAAAAAAATGAATTACTCCAAGGGCCCGCGGACTTGCGCGCCAAACAGAGCGCGGACTGGGAGTTTATTGAGAAAGCGATCGAAACGATCAGCGATCCGCGCCTGCGTTCCTTATGCCAGGCGTTCCTGAAAGAATGGGGCGAGCGATTCCGTCGTACGGCTGCTGCGCGCAATTATCACCACGCACGCCGAGGCGGGCTGGTCGAGCACACCGCGCAAATGATGCGCGTTGCGGAAGGACTTGCGCCCCTTTATCCGCAATTGAATCTCGATCTTCTGCTTGCCGGAATCCTTTTCCACGACTCTGGAAAACTTTGGGAGAACGCTCTCCCGGAAAACGGATTTGTCATGAATTACGATGAGCGCGGCGAATTGATAGGTCACATCTCCATCGGTCTCGAGCTCGTGAACGCCTTATGGAGAAAGATAAATGCCGAAAATGGGGAGGTGTGGAAAACTCTGGTGCCGGCTTCGGAAGACGTTCGCCTGCATCTTTTGCATTTAATCGGGGCGCACCATGGCGAACTGGAATTTGGTTCTCCAGTCGCGCCGAAAACGCCGGAAGCAATGGCGCTACATTACATCGACAATCTCGACGCTCGTCTGGAAATGTTTGCCGCCGGCTACACCACAGCCAAACCGCTGGGTGCGCGCATTTTTGATCGTGTGCGTCCGCTGCCGGGAAATTTAGTCAAGTCGCTCGAGAAATTTCAGCAAGCAGCCGCACAGCATCCAAGAGACGAATTTTTGTGACGCGATACAAGCACACGCAGGTCGGCCACGTCATCATTTGGCCACTTCTCGCAATCATTCTGGCTACCAGCGGCGGACTTATTGGATCATCCTCTCATCGCGAAACGCCCCTGGCTGTTTCCATCATTCTGGTGGTTTCACTCGTCCTGTTCTACAAACTGACGATTACGATCAATGATCACATATTGTGCGCCTCGTTCGGAAGTGGGTTGATCAGGAAAAAAGTACCAATCGCCGAGATTGTCGGATTTGAGCCAATCCGCATTCGATGGTGGTACGGTTGGGGGAATTCATCTGACTCCGTACGGCTGGCTCTACAACGTTTCCGGATTAAACGCGGTAACCATTACGTTGCGTGACAGTCGAAAATTTGTGTTAGGAATGAATGATCCTGTCGGCCTCGTGAGTGCGATCCACGACGCTATTACGTGACGGGCTGCATCGGTGTCTAGGTAGCGCACGCCTCTGGCGTGTTGGTTTCGGCGTCGCGTCGAAGCAAGCTTTTTCATGGATAAGTCCAACACAGCTTAGTGCCATGCCGAAGAAAGTTCGCGATCGCGAGGACGCGATCGCCAGCACGCCAGAGGCGTGCGCTACCCAATCGCCCTATTTCGCCAGGTCGCGAAACCAACGCAACGCGATCGAGGTTTGCGCGCCATTGACCTCGTGGCCGCCACGAAAAGTCCCGATTCGAATTCGCTTAAAGCCTGTTCTCTTGATCGAACCGACGACGGCGTATTGCTGCTCCATGGTCGCGATTCTATCCTCGTGCCCGGCACTGACGTAAATTGGCGTATTCAGAAAACCTGCACCGGGCTGCAATCGCGCATATCCGTCACTCAGATGGTCTTCATTCGCGCCGGTCATGTAAATTCCAACGATGCGACAACCATTTCTCGCAAGAAACGGCGCGACATAACCAACGCCTTTGCCTCCGCCGGAGAACCCTGCGCACGCGATTGGCCACTTCTCCGATCCGGCAAAGCTGCGGTGAAGTGCGTCGACCGCAGCCATCGTCATCGCCTCGCGCCATGCCACATTGTCGTTCCGCGCATGCTGCGGGCCGTCGCCTGCAAGCAGCACCCAGCCCTCGGAAAGTCCAACCCTTCGATAAAAATCAGCGAGATCATCTCGGTTCTGACGTTTGAAATCGCTCGTAGAACAGGTCACCAAAACCGGCCAACTCTTCGTCGGATCAAAATTTGCGGGCGTCGCGAGCACAGCCACTGCATATGGCGGCACGGGGTTGCCACCTTGGCCGGCGTATGATTTTTCCTGCGGACTCAGTGGAACATTAGCCTGGAGGGTTGAACCCGGAGAAAAGAGGACGCCATTAAACTTAAAACCTGCGCCAGATACCGTGCCAACGCTTAATGTGACAATCAGCTGGACCAAGAAGAGCAATCTGTCTGAAACGGAGAGACGGCGAAACGGGGAAATCGAGCGGTCGCCGATTCGCTCATTCGCCGATTCGCCGACTTGTCTGCCGTAGCCTTGGCGCAGGCAGATTCGCCGTCTCACCGTTTCAACCAATCTCATGCTTCTCAAGCCTTTTCCTTGCTTCTGACAAATAGTTCTCATCAATCTCGAAACCAATAAATTTTTTCACGCCGCATCGCTCAGCAGCGACGGCGGAATTTCCAATGCCGAGAAACGGATCGAGCATCGTTTTGATTCGTGAAACGCCGTGGAGGCTGATGCACCACTCGGCAAGTTGAACAGGAAACGTCGCCGGATGCGGCCGTTCCTTTGCACGGCTCTGAATTGTCTCGTAGGGCATGAACCACGTGTTACCGCGACAGCGAAGATCGCTCCCGCGAGTGTGCGACCAGCGCGCGATGTTGCTTTTGTCCTGGTACGGAACGCCGAGGGCAAGCCGATCGATTTCAACTCGTCCCGACTTCGTAAGGTGAAAGATGTACTCGTGACAATCGTTTAAAAATCTTTTGGAATTGATCGGCTTGAAATGACCAAATGTACGGGCCATTGTAGTCACGGGCCTGTGGGCCGTATGCAGCGCGGCATGGATCTGACCGGCCACAGGCCGATGGCTGCAGAATTCGTCAATCGCGATTGATTTGATCCAGTGGATCGTGTTTTGCAGCGCGAATAAATTGCGCAATACCATCACAATTTCGTGGGGTAACATCGGATTCGACGGGGCTGCTCCGGCGTTTAGAAAAAATGAGCCGCTCGATTTCAGCACGCGCCGGATCTGTGCCGCCCATTTGCCGCACCAATCTAAATACGATTGTCGATCCTCCGCGTCGGTATATTTCCCGTAACGAATTCCGAGATTGTACGGCGGGGAGGTCACCACAAGATCGACACTTTCACTTTTCAGCCGCGCCATTCCTTCGATGCAATCTTGCTGGCGCAGATCGAATTTTGTCATCGCTGAAAGAATCTCGCGTGCTTACGCACTTCGTACAAGTGGGAAATAGAGCGCGGGCGGTTCTATGTCTGGGAGCACAGGCTGCCAGCCTGTTCCTTTCGGCAGCCTGCCGAAAAGCGTTCGAGAGCAGAGATCTTGGAACGCGTGGAAGTCGTCGGCAAGCTGCCAACGACAACAGGCTGGCAGCTTGTGCTCCCCAGAGAAGGACATTCGCATGCTTCTCCAATTTCGTTTATTCTTTATCAATGGCGGATAAGCCCTCGAAACTGAAGATTGCAGATCGTGAATTCACGTCGCGTTTGCTGGTTGGCACAGGGAAATTCGCGTCGAATGAATTGATGCGCGACGCGCTCATTGCCAGTGGATCGGAGCTGGTGACCGTGGCGTTGCGGCGTGCCGACATTTCAGGCAAACACGATCCGTTTGCGAACATTCTCGAATTTATTGATCCAACACGTTTTCTTCTTTTGCCGAACACCAGCGGTGCTCGCAACGCAGAGGAAGCCGTGCGCCTGGCGAGACTAGCTGCGAGCGCGGGCTTGCCGAAATGGATCAAGCTCGAGATTCATCCGGACCCGCGCTACTTGCTTCCCGATCCGGTCGAAACGCTGGTCGCCGCGGAAATTCTGGTGAGAGAAGGATTCACCGTTCTTCCCTATATCAATGCAGATCCAGTCCTGGCGAAACGATTACAGGACATCGGTACCGCAACAGTGATGCCGCTCGGGTCGCCGATCGGCAGCAATCGCGGGATCGAGGCGCGTCTCCAAATCGAGATCATCATCGAGCAAGCCACAGTGCCGGTAGTCGTTGATGCCGGCCTCGGCGCCCCAAGTCACGCTGCCGAAGCGATGGAGATGGGCGCTGACGCGGTTCTGGTTAACACAGCGATCGCGATCGCTTCCGATCCGATTCGTATGGCGAAAGCATTCAAGAAAGCCATCGAAGCCGGACGCGAAGCGCGCGAAATCGGGTTGGCCGAAAAATTGAATGTGGCCGCGGCAACGAGCCCGTTGACCGGATTTCTTTCCAATTGAATCTCCAGTGTATTAGATCCAAAAAATGCGCCTTTTAAAGGCGCGAATATTGGACCGAATTCTCGTTAGGTGGACTCAGGCCGCAGATGCTCCGAGCAATCTCGATCGACAGAACGAAATGATGGCAAAAACTGATTCTCAAGTAACGATCCACATGGCGGCGAGCCTTGACGGATTCATCGCTCGAAAGGACGGAAGCGTCGACTGGCTCGAGACCTCAGACGAATTCGCAGCTGGGGACACCCTAGACCACGAATTTGTCGAGATGTTCCTCAAGACGATCGACTGCTACGTCATGGGATCGCGGACGTATGAGACCGCCTTGGCTTTTGAGACCAAAGGGTTCGGATGGTCGTACGGCGACAAACCCACCTTCGTCCTCACTCGTCGCGAACTCGCACGGACCCGGGATACCGTCGAGTTCTACTCAGGCGATCTCGCGCAGCTCGTGAATGGCCGTCTGCGACCGATGTTTCGTAGCATCTGGTTTGTTGGAGGCGGAGTAGTCTCCGGCGAATGCCTTCGTCTCGGACTGGCTGATGAAGTTCGTTATTCGATCATGCCAATCCTTATTGGTGATGGGATCGCATTTTTCGACAAGCTCGACCGAGACATCGCCCTGCATTTGGCGGAGGTGAAAGCCTACAAGAGCGGCATGGTCGAGCTTCGTTACGAGGTGCGGGGATCGGCCGCATGAGAAGCACACAACGAAACCTAATTAACCGCTGCCCACAGTACTGAAAGCCTGAAGGATGAATTATGAAGGAAGAAGTGAAAGAAGGCTCGCTCTTGGAGTCGGTAACTCAGCCCCGTGTCGTTAGGCCGAACATTGAATCGATATGCGTGGTGTTCAGATTAGCTATCTGATTGAGCATCCAGAATATATCCTGCAATTGGGGCAGTGGCTGTTCGAGCAGTGGGACTCTATTCTTGGCGAAAAAACGCCCGATGCTCGGATCAAAAAACTGAAGGCGCACATGAATCGAGATAAGTTGCCTATTGCGTGGGTCGCGCATGCGAATGGAAAGCTTCTCGGGACTGCCGCCCTTCGCGTGCATGATCTCGAGGGACGCGAAGACCTGACTCCGTGGCTCGGCGGAGTATTTGTCGGCTCGGATTTTCGTCGCCGCGGTATTGGTGCCGCCCTCTGTGCCACCGTCGAGGAGGCGGCCCGGTCGCGAGGAATACAGACTCTTTATTTGTTCACGCTCGATAAGCAGGCGTGGTACTCACGCCTGGGCTGGAGAGTTCTCGGTCCGTGTGTTTGGCACCAGCGACCCGGCGACATCATGTGCAAGCAACTGCAAGTGGCTTAACCGGGCGATTCAGCCGGATTCAGCCATGTGACCGCGCGATCGTCATCGGAATAGCGAGAAATTCGGCGGTCACAGACCGCCTCTACAGGGACGGCGAGTCGCCTGATTGTCTAGAGCGTGGTCTCACTTACGAGCGCTTCCCGATGTCTGATGCCGCGCCTCGTCTCTTTTTGGAGACGTTTCAGCCGGCTTGCCAATGCGGCTTTCGCCGCGGAATTCATGCGATCGATAAAGAGAATTCCATTGAGATGATCGCCTTCATGCTGAATCGCGCGCGCAAGGAATCCGCTCGCTTCAATTTCGATTGTGTCGCCTTCCAAAGTCTGTGCGCGCGCGATCACCGAGTTCGCCCGTTCGATGTTACCGGTGATTTCCGGAAAACTTAAGCAACCTTCCACTCCCACTTTGGTCGCGCCGCGCAGTTCAATTTCTGGATTGATCAACACCAGCGGCATCGCGGTCTTTGGATCGACCTCTTTGCCATCCAACTTCAAAGTGCTCGGCCTGTCTTCGACCAGCGAAACGTCGAGTACGGTAAGCTGCAAAGGTTCACCGATCTGCTGCGCTGCCAGGCCGACACCATTTGCCGTGTGCATCGTCTCAATCATGTTCGCAGCCAGTTCGCGGATCCGATCATCGATCGACTCGATCGCTTTGCCTTTGGCCCGAAGGATCGGGTCGCCGTACTCCAGGATCTGCAGGATCATTTCTCTTCCCGGGTAAACGCCGGCAAATTTCTTACGCCTGCAAGCTTCAACGCGTCCATAACCTTAATGATCGTGCCGAAGGAAGCTTTCTTGTCCGCCTGGAGTGCAAGCGTGGATTTGCGGGGTTCCGGCAGGTTTCGCACGGCGCCTTCCAGTTCATCCACGCCGACATTTCGTCCGTCCAGTTTGATCTCGTCATTTTGATCGATACTTACAATAGCGTGTTCAAGCTCGGCCGGCTGTTTCTTTGCCGTTTTGGATTCTGGCAAATTAATCTGAACTTCGGGCTGGTCTTTCTTGAAGGTTGTAGAGACGACAAAAAAGATCAGCAAAATGATGAGAATATCGACGAGCGAAACGATGATAATGATGGGCGCCCTTCGTTTTCGCACTGCAAACTTCATGATCTGAAATGCGCCGCGCGGCTCACGCTACCGGCCTGGAAATCGGCATCGAACTGGCGGATGCGTTTGCCGGTGCGAATTCGCGCGAAGATCGACCGTAGTAGCATTTGTTAATCAATTCGACGACCAGCGTTTCCATCTCCACCGACATCACTTCGACTTTTCGCGAAAAATAAGTGAACCCGATCAGGGTCGGCACAGCGATCGAAAGTCCGAAAACGGTTGCGTTCAACGCCTCGGAGATCCCGAGCGCAATCTGACGCGTATCGGACGCGCCTGAGCTCAATCCAAGCTGGGAAAAGACATGCACGAGTCCGGAGACCGCGCCGATCAGGCCGAGCAGTGGCGCAATGCCCACGATGACTTCGAGAATGATAAGACCTTTTTCCAGCCGAACCATCTCGTGACGCGCACGCGTTTGAACCGCTTCCACGTTTTCCGAGCGGGGACTGCGCAAATATTGCAACGCTACGCGAGCGATCCGCGCCAGAGACGAACCGTCATGGTGCACGATGCGCGACAGCCGCTCCGGATTTTCACCGGGCGTCAAACGTTCTATTTCGTTTTCGATCAAAGGCGGCATGACGTTTTTCCTTCGCAAAGCAAGGCCGCGCAAAATCATTATCGTCACAGAGACAATCGAGCATGCCAGCAACGGCCACATGAAAAGGCCGCCCTTGGCAAAGAATCCAAATACAGTGTTCACAGTTTCCGGAGTTTCGATAGTTATCGCGGCCAGGATCATCGGTTCGGAAAGATAATGAACCCGAGTCCATCCACTTCCAAGCCCTCTGGAGGCAAAGTATTCGCAACATCATCGGGAATTGGGGGAAGGTGCGCGTCGAGCACCGATTGCACGCAAACGTTTGCGAACGCCTCGTTCGAGCTGTTCTCAGTAACTTTAAGGTCCTTCACTCGTCCGCTCCGATCGATATTAAATCGCAGCCGCAGAGTCCCGATGTTGATCAAGTCCTGCTTCTGCTGCACAAACGCATACCAGCGAGATCCAATTGAATCTGCTACAATTTTTTGGTAGCGACCAAGCGGCGTGCCCAGAGCATTAACAGAAGAAATACCGCGATTGGTGATGTTTCCGGAAATGTGAGTTCGTTCCTTCAATCGGCGATACGCCGACTGCGCTTGCGCTGTCGCAGCCGAGGTATCAAGCGTGCGGGGAGGTTTTTGAGTTAACATCGCAAATTGCTCCGCCGCAGTGACTGGAGCTGATTCGGTTTGCGGTGCCGCCGACGGCTTCGGATTTTCCTGTGGCGCTGCACTCGGTTGTGGCTGTGCCCCTTTCGTTTCCAGAGAGTGCTGTTGTGTCTCCAAATCCATAAACGGTCGGTCTTTGCCGGTCTGCGACGGCAACGGTAATTCCCCGGTGGCAGCTAGCTCGGTTGCTCCAATCGAATTGGCGTTGGATTCGAACGTTTTTTCTTTCGGTTCGGGCGCCTTTTTCGATTCGTCTGTTTCTATGAACGCGGAGTTCTTCGAGGTTGGTGCAAGATCGACGAGTGTTAGTTCAGCCGGCTTGTCTTCAATGGAAGCAGCCGGAGCAAAAACGCCCCCGAAAGCAGCAAGGAAAAAGGCTACAACCAAATGAATGAGAATCGCCGCGAGCAACGCCAATAAAATCGTTCGGGTCTCATACTCGTGATCCCGAACGCTTTCGGGGTTACCCGGCTGGTCGAACATGATGTCAGCCGTCGTCATGAGAGCGGTTTCTCAGTAGTAAGGAAAATCAGGCTTGGAGCTTTCTCAGCTTAAGGCTGGAACAGTATCTCAGGCCTTGGTTGCTGACAACCTGGGTCGGAGGTCAGGCTTCCAGCCTTACCCGGCAGGCGATGACCGGCTCGGAGCCGGTCTTCTGTAAACCCATACGCGCATCCTTCATTTTGTCATTCCGAGCCCCGAAAGCTTTCCGAGTCGTGGGATCTCTTGGCTCCTGATTTGCGTAACGCCATTCGCGCGTGATGAAACAAGTATTGCTGCGCGTAACCGCCATGTTCGCCGAAATAGGTTTCCGAAAATTCGCGCAGCCGTAGTTCGCTGACTCTTTTCT
>JBKPLD010000036.1:0-13010 GCA_046731415.1 Verrucomicrobiota bacterium | reverse complement strand
AATTGCGCGAAGTGCGCACAATCCTTGCGAGCTCACCAGGTCGGCGACCGGTACGATTACTGTTCGATCGCGCAAATGGCAACGCGCTGCGACTGGATGCAGGCGCGGAGTTTAGTGTCAATCTCACCCGTGAGCTGGAAGAAAGACTTTCGCGCTGGCTGGTGACAGAGAAGTCATAGGAGTGTCATGCTGAGCGAAGCGAAGCACCTCACAGGCGTGTTCCACAACTTTCACTAGTGCAATAGGTAGAGCAGATCGCGGCGTCTGGGTCGCCTCGCCCTTGCAGGGAGAGGGGAGGGTGAGGATCTTATCCAGGCAACCGGTGGAGGGAAGCTCACAACCCCTCACCTCAGTCCTCTCTCCTTGCACAAGGGGGAGAGGCGAACCAAAAACTACCGAACTGACGATCATTGAACCCTACCCCGCTCACGCAGGAAGATTGGATCATGTTCAGATCAAGACAGGCGCACGTCATTCGCGTCGCGTTGCTCGTTTTTTCGGGCGAGGCGTTGCTGCGGGATGCGCTTCGGCTCGCGGAAGCGATCCCAGCAATAGTGTTCCTCTTTCCGACGGATTGTTCGAGAAACAGAGCGGAAATTCGCGAGTAACACCACTCGGATCCGGGATGTCAGAGAATGGTGCGATCGTACGTTCTTTTAAGCTGACGGTCCAATTGGGTTGAAAGAGCGTTCCGCGGAACTGCAACTCTGCGACAGCGGGCGCGAGAGTGAATGGCACCGATGCAAATTCGATTTTGCTCATGCAATCAATTTGCTGGGTCATCAGATCGAAGATCGGCGTCGCTCCATCTATTCTGACCGTCATATTGCTTGTATCCCGAAAATCGATCTCTCCGCGGAGCGAAAGATCTGTATCACTGGTCGCGACATTGAGGAATTCTATCGACGCGCGATTTCCTCCAAAAACAATTCGCCCGCTGGCTTCGGTGAGATTGATGGAAGCTCCTGCGTTGCCGGGCAGCTTTCCGTTCAACAACTGGATGTCTCCATCGATGCGGGGATGTTGCAATGTTTCGGAAAGCCAAATGTTTCCGCTCAGAATGCCGTCGCTGAAAATCTGTGGATGAAAGAGCTGAGGCGCTTTTGAGAGAAAGATCGATGGAAAGTTCAGTGTGATGTTCAGCGGAGCGATCCAAAAAGCGTTCCAATCGGTGCCAATTCGCAATGGAAAATTAGCCGTGAAGCTCACTGGACTGGAACTGGGCATACGGATGACGCCGCGTATGTCCCACTTGCTGGAATCGATGGTCGCCTGAACGTCCGCCGGGATCGGAGTTGTTTTTTCAACTGCTCCGCGCGGAACCGAAAGATAATCCAGCAGATTATTCAATCTGGCTTCGAGCGTGCCTGAATAATTGCGTTCATGCGCCAGATCGATTTTACCCTGGCCGCTGAGAGAATCGTTTTGGCGCGTCATTGCCAGTTGTTCAATCTCCAGGTCTGTCGCTTTCAAATTCAGTTTCGCGCTCAAATTGTCGATTGCTGTCTTGAAAAACGTGAGCGATGCCCCCTCGACCATCAGATGTCCGCCAAATTTGCGATCACGAGTATCCATCGCTCCGTCCATCGTAATTTTCCCCGCGAAATCGCCCGCATTCGCACCGAACAGAGCGGCGAAATCGCCCAGTTGATCGATCGACGCGGAGATATTGCCGCGAAAATCCGGACTGAGCCAGCCGGACGCTGTTGAGGGAAATGCTGCTTCACCGCTTAAAGTGAACTGATTCGCCTGTTGTTTTATGTAAAGCTGCTGGAGCTGAATCCGGCGGTTGTAGAGGGCTGCGCCGAGCATGATCGCTTCGGCCGTGCGATTGCGCCACGTGAGACCAGTCAGTTCGCTCCACAATGACGCGGTTACCCGCTCCGGCTCGGCAAGATTTCCGCGAAACGTAAAGTTACCAGCGTGAAGCAAACCGCTAACGCGATCGGCGAATCCGAACGCCTCTGACGTTTGCTCGAGTGAAATATCGGTGGCACCGCCGGCAATTTTCCAATTGGATCGTTGAGAGCGCCATTCGTGCGAAATGTTTCCGCGAATTTTTCCGCCAAATGCGTCGGTGTCGAACTGCAATCCCACGCGTTGATTCCCCAGGCGCGACAAATCCGCCATCGCGGACTCCAGGTCGAGACCATGTGTCAAAGTGAGCCCGGCGATTGTCAGACGATCGGCTTCCCAATGTGTTGCACCGCGCAATTGTGAAAACGTCTGGTGGAACCACGGCGAAGCGATCATCACCTCGGCAGCGCTAAAATGACCGGCTTCGGTCTGATTCGCAGATAAAAATCCGTTTCGCAACAAAACAAGCGTCGGCCCGTTTTCAATCCGTAGCTCTGAGCCGGACACGGTCAGATTCTCCGGCAACATTCGGTGAAGTGTTACCCATCCGCGCCGGGTTATCGCTCGAACAGTTGGATTGCTTCGGCGCAATTCTCCACGCAATTCCCGAATCGATAGATTGCGGATGGCGCGACCGCGGCGGTGGAGAAGGATATGTTTGAAATCCAGATCGAACGTTGCGTCCGTGACGGTAACATCAACGCGAAGCGTGTCATCGCGCTCGTTTTTCAGGCGGAGCTGGTGGATCGCAACAGGTCGCAGGAACGGCGCATCGATCTTGTCGATGCTAACCGTGAAGCCTTCCTGTCGCGCTCTCCACCAAATCCACCAACGAACACCATGCGAAACGGCAAACGGCGCGAACCAGATCGCAAGCAATAACGCCAGGCACGCCAGCAGACTAATTAGAAAGAATCGATTCTTCAGCGGCATTTCGTCAATCTCGAGTAAGGCCGTGATAAATGACGGATGTCGAATACCGAATGACGAATTAATGACGAAGCTAGAATCACCAGGAGATTACGGATACCGGTTACTTGTCTGCCGATTTCGTCATTTGGATTTCCTTCGTCATTAGTCATTCGGGCTTCGTCATAGGACTCGGGACTTGTCATTTCCTCGTTTTCTGTGCGGCATCGGGCCCAAAAATCAACCGCAGTGGCTGCGCTGAATGCACGCGTTCTTCGATTTGCCGCTGCAACGCGCGCTCGGCCTCGGCCGGCAAATCGCTTTCTGCTGCTTTTTGCCGTGCAAGTTGAGGCAGAATAGATAATTCGCTTTGCATGTCCTCTCCTGAGATGCGGTTCCACAATCCATTTTCAAACGCGAGGACGTCCACCTGGTCTTGCTCGATGCCAAGGATCCGGGCGTGCGGCAGCTGAACGATGATTTCATTCGGCCGAATGTCGATCGACAGGTTCTGCTGTAGATCGAAGCCGGCTTTGACGACGAACGTGCCATGCAATTTTACGCGCTTTGAACTGCCGACCCAGGTATGGAGCAGTTCGTGTTCAACTTCGATGCGCCGTGACAAAACAACCAGTTCGCTAACGGGCGTTGTCTGTTCCATGTAGACACGGTTGTTAATCGTGATGCGCGGCTGCAAATGTGCGATGTCGATAAAGGCACTGCGTAGATCCTTGCCCAGCTTCTCGAGCTGCGCAGTGCTTTGCTGCGCTGTGCGGGCCGGCCAGGTTTCGAGGCGCCAAAAAATGATCAGGACCACTGCGGCGACGAGCAGCACAATGAGAGTGATTGCGAGCGGCCAGGAGATGCGCCCTAATCTTGAAACAGAATGACGAAGCACGAATGACGAATGCCGAATTAATGACGAATGACAAATGACGAATAAGCGGGCGGCTCTATTCGGTGAGTCCTGGCCTGTGATTTCTTCGTCGCCTGTCTTTCGAATTTGCCCTAAAAAAAATTACCGCCCCCCACACCCGATAGGCGTGAAGGGCGGCTGTTCCCCCCAGAACAATCTTAAAAAACTTCGTGGCTACTAAACGAGCTTCCGCCAGATCGCAACAAATTTATGTAAAAAAATTCAACGCCTGGAACGGCACACAATTAATCGATGAAAGGATGGCGAAAAACCAATGATGAGATTTAGATCACGGAAAAGCATTTGGAGGTTCGTCATTTTCCAAAGATGCCTCTCGCACCATCGCTTCGTGACATTGTTACCGAGTGGAGCTTGCGGAAGCGCGCCTCGCAGTTTCTAGTTTTGTATGCGTGATTTTGATGATGAGGCAGCTTCGCCCAGCCTTGCTGGTTGTTTGCTGGCTGCTCATCCCAATATGCTCGATCCGAATTTCCGACGCACTGTGCTTTTCATTTCCGAGCATGATCCCGGCGAGGGCGCGCTGGGCGTCATCATCAATCGCCCTCTCGACAGACAGGTAGCGGATCTGGTGAGCGACGAGCCGCCGGCAAGTCTTGCGGAGGTGCCCGTTTTTCTCGGAGGTCCCGTTGGAAAAAATCAGCTGATGTTTGCGGCGTTTGAATGGCACGAGAGCGGAGGCCTCAAGCTCAATCATAATGTGGGTGTGGATGAAACAGGCGATGCAGTTGAGCAAAAAAAAGTAATTACCGTTTGCGCATTCGTAGGCTATGCCGGTTGGGGAGCGGGACAGCTTGAAACCGAGATGAAGCAGAAAGCGTGGCTGCTTCAAAAAGCCAATCCGTCCGTGCTCAAACTCGATCGCCTTCCGAACCTGTGGTTTGAAATCATGCGCGGCCTGGGACCGTGGTACAGGATGCTGGCTGCCGCGCCAGACGATCCGTCCTTGAACTGAACGTGAGAGGTGAGAGGTGAAGTGTGATTTAGCTTGATTCCACCGCTGACTTCTCACTAATCACTTCCCACTTCCAACTTCCAACATGATCATTGGCGTCCCGAAAGAAATTAAAGAACAGGAGCAACGCGTCGCCTTGCTGCCATCCGCTGCGAGTCAACTCACCCGGCGGGGTCATTCCATGCTGGTACAAAAGAACGCAGGGATTGGCTCTGGTTATCCGGATGAAGAATACGTCAAAGCCGGCGCTGAAATTGTCGACCAGGCAAAAGAAGTTTTCACGCGAGCTGACATGGTTGTGAAAGTGAAAGAGCCGCTTGAGGCGGAGTTTTCTTTGCTGCGTAAGGGTCAAATCCTCTTTACGTATCTGCATCTGGCGGCGAGCAAATCTCTCACTGAAGCGTTGCTGAGATCAGGCGTGACCGCGGTGGCCTATGAAACGATTCAGATCAATCATCGTTTGCCGTTGCTTGAACCGATGAGCGAGATCGCAGGTCGCATGTCAACGGTGATGGGCGCAAATTTTCTCGCCAAATACAATGGCGGCAGCGGAGTCTTATTGGGAGGTGTGCCCGGGGTTCTGCCTGGACGTGTTGTCGTTGTAGGCGGCGGAACATCAGGTGTGAATGCAACGCGCATGGCAACCGGCCTGGGCGCAGAAGTCACGATACTCGATATTGACCTGGAACGTTTACGCTATCTCGACCTCGCAATGCCAAATACCAATACGCTCTACTCAAGCGAGGCAAACTTGCACGACATGATGGCGGATTGCGATCTGTTGATTGGCGCCGTGCTCGTGCCGGGAGCCAAAGCGCCCAAGTTAATCACGCGCCAGATGCTGCAAAAAATGAAGCCGGGCAGCGTGCTCGTGGATATTTCCATTGATCAGGGCGGGTGCGCGGAAACATCTCGACCCACGACGCATCTTGATCCGGTTTACGTCGAGGAAGGCGTTACGCATTATTGCGTAGCGAACATGCCGGCAGCTTACTCGCGCACGGCCACGCAGGCGCTTACAAATGTCACGTTTCGTTACGTGGAATTGCTTGCCGATCTCGGTCTGGAAGGCGCGTGTAAAAAGCAACCTGCGCTCATTGGCGGCATTAACACGCGTGACGGACGGCTTACTTGCAAGGCCGTCGCGGAAGCGCACGGACTCAAATACGAAGCGCCGCTTTAACGTAAACTGGCGGAGTTGAAGGATACCGATTAACAACATTTGGATTGCGCCACGAGATTCCTCCAAACTTCGCATGAAGCTACGGCTTGGCCAGCGAGTGCGCGCTGAATGGCAATTCAATGCGATCAAAAACCGCCTTGCTCGGATGAGTCTGTTAAAGGAGTGTGCCTCTTCCAATTAACACTATGAAAAAATATATCTGCATTCTGGCCAGTGCCGCGCTTCTTGCGGCGTGCGAGCAAAAGACAGAGACAACCGAACCCGCGGCAAGCCCAGCAGCCACGAGTCCGCCATCGGCGACAACTGAAGCAACCAGTCCGGCTTCAACGATCGAATCTTCCACCCTAACGTCACCGGCTACCAGTGAAACCACAGCGTCTCCTGCTGAAGCCTCACCTACTCCGTAAATTCGTCGGCTTTTCTCTTCGCGAAGTCTTCTCCCGAAATTCTCCGGGAGAAGACTTTTGCTGTACGGAGACGGATTGAATGAAGAATTCGAATGACGAATGTCGAAGGAACTTCAAAAATGAGCGACACACTTCTTCGTCATTTGAGCTTTGTCATTATTCGCCATTCGTCATTCGGATTTCGTCATTTCCAAGGGCGATAACATGGCGCAGCCCATTTCATTCTCATTCCCAAAAGCTCGCCGCTTGACGCGCGCGTCAGAATACGCGCGCGTCAAACGAGACGGCCTGGTGTGGCGCGGCAAACTCCTGACGCTCAGCGCCGCGGTGGTCGAGAAATCCGGCCTGTGTCGTGCCGGTTTCATCACCTCTCGCCGCCTTGGAAGCGCGGTAGTTCGCAACCGTGTCCGGCGACGTTTGCGGGAGATCGTGCGCCGGCACCAGCACGACCTACTGCAAGACGTTTGGATCGTGCTTATTGCAAAGAGCGACGCCGCGAATGCGGACTATCGCGCTCTGGAAGATGAATGGTTGCGTCTCGCAAGGCGCGCTTCTATTCTGCTCTGATGCTCTGGTTGTTTCGTTTTGTCATTCGCCTTTACCAATGCACGCTTTCGCCGCTGCTCGGTTTGCTGTGCGGACCTGGTTCTGGTTGCCGATATACGCCGACGTGCTCGGTATATTTCCTGGAAGCGGTAGAGACACATGGCGTCGGCCGTGGAAGCTGGCTCGGATTAAAACGCCTCGCCCGCTGTCACCCTTGGGGAGGGCGTGGATACGATCCGGTTCCGACACCGAGCGACGGACGTCAGGCTACCAGCCAGACTCGGCTAGCAGGCTGCCAGCCTGCCAAGTCAGCCAAGTTCGCCACGGCGAATCCGTCCGACGGTGGACTGGCTGACCTCCGACGTTGCGCGTGATCGGTCGAACCCGCACCTGTTATGGATCGAACTGCATGGATTGTCGTTAGTCTTTGCGTAATCGGACTTGTAGCGTGGCAGATTTACGTGGCAAAACAGATGCCGCCGAGACCCGCGCCGGCCAAGCTTACATCAGACCAGTCGTCGCCCACTGCAACTCCGAAAGTTTTTGAAACCTCGCCGCCGCAGGCGACCCCGGAAGGCACTCCGAAGAGTGCTGAGCCGATTGCGAACTTTGCCGAGAAGGTTGAAACACTGCGCAATTCAGATGTCGAGCTGCGCCTAACGAATCGCGGAGGCGGCATTAAGGAGGCCGTTCTCTTAGGGCAGATAGCTGAGAAAGGACAACGCGTCGTATTGAATTCGGCGCAGAACGCGCCAATCGGCGCAATCATTGAGTCTCGAGAGAACCTCGGGACGCCAACGCTTCCTGAGTTTACCGCGTCGGGCGAATCAAATTCGGTTGTGCAATTTGAGCGAACAACAGCCGAACAGGTCGCTATTCGGAAAAAGTTCTTCTTCGAAAAATCTCCGGACAACAAAGACAACTACGTCATCGAAATGGATGTCGATCTCGAAAACCGTGGGACCAAACAATACCAAAACGGGGGTTATTTTGTGGCGATTGGATCTGCGGCGCCTATTCATCCCAAGGATTATCCGTCATACACGCGGCTCGTCTGGTGCGTCGATGGAAGAGCAAAGGGAATCGATGTTGGTTGGTTTGGCAGTAGCGGCGGTTTTCTCGGTCTCGGCCAGCGCGCGGCGCGGCCCTATTACGACGAGAGCCTTCACGGCGGGGAATGGGTTGCTGTCAGTAATCAATTTTTCACCACGTTAATGGCACCGCTCACTGCCAAAGCTACTGGCGTCTGGGGACGGCGTTTCGAGGTCGATTACGCGCCGGATCAAAAACTACCTGCCATCGAGGGCGCGCTTGGCATGCCGGGGTTTCAGTTGCAACCGGGACAAACTTACAGCGCGCGTTTTGAAATCTACACTGGCCCGAAGCTTTATCATCGCCTCGCGCAACTTCCGCACAATGAAGCCGAGGTGATGGACTTCGGAATGTTCAAGATCGTTTGCCAGTTTTTGCTCAACTTCATGAACCTGCTCAACAGCTGGCTGCACGATTACGGCCTCGCCATTCTTGCTCTCACCACGATTATCAAGCTCACGCTCTGGCCCATCCAAAACCGGGCGAACCGGTCCATGCGCCAAATGGCCGCGCTCTCGCCGAAAATGCAGGAGTTGAAGGACAAATACAAAGACGATCCGACGCGGATGAATCAGGAGTTGATGAAGCTTTACAAGCAATACGGCATCAATCCAGTGGGCGGCTGTTTGCCGATGATGATTCAAATCCCAATCTTTTTCGGTCTTTTCAAAATGCTGGGCCAGGCGGTGGAATTGCGAAATGCCAAATTTCTTTGGGTAAAAGATCTATCCCAGCCGGACACGATAGCGCACTTGCCGTTGCTTGGCTGGCCGGTGAATATCATACCGCTTTGCATGGCTGCGACGCAGATCTGGCTCATGGCGATGACCCCGAAGACGGGCGATCCCACCCAGCGCCGGATCATGATGTTCACGCCGCTGATCTTTTTATTTATCTGCTACAATTTTGCCGCAGCTCTGGCATTGTATTACACCGCACAGAACCTTTTCAGTATCTTGCAATTTTACCAGAATAAACGACAACCGATGCCAACACTCGAAAAAGTTGCGCCGCCAGCGAAACGGAAGCGATGATGACGCCAAAGGATCTACTCGATACCATGCTGGGTTATCTCGGTTTCGTTGTGCAAATCGAGGAGACCAGTAACGAGGGTGGCAACCCGGTGTTGCAGATTTATACCGAGGAAAGTGGCCGGCTGATCGGGCGCAACGGCGAGACACTCGAAGCCATCCAGTTTTTGCTCAACCGGGTGCTGCAGGCCAGAGACAAGGATGCTGAAAAAGTCATTGTCGATTGCGAGCATTACCGTTCCATGCGCGAAGACCGGATTGTGCAACGCGTTCGCGAATTGGCCGAACGCGTGCGGATCACCGGACGTTCGCTGCAACTGGAGCCGATGAATTCGTACGAACGCCGCCTCGTCCACAATGCTTTTAAAGATGACCCTGATGTAGCGACGTGGAGTCCATCGGATTCAGCGCGCATCAAGCAAATCACGCTGGTCAAGCGCCAACAAAAGAAAGAACAAGGAACGGCGGTCTCCAGTCCGCCGAAACAGACTGCGGCAGGATAGAGTTTGCCGCTGCTTGCTCAGACGTCATCCTGAGCGAAGCGAAGGATCTCACTCCGAGTCACGGGTTATCTTGGTCTCGCTCTTTACCCTGCCTGAGCCGCGTCACGGGATTTAAATCAACGTAAGGTTTGCGACAATAATCCGTGATTTCAAGCCAAGCTTGGTCGCAAGGCAGGCACTCCTGTAGCAGATGCCGATTCGAATCAGGGAACCGAAAGAAATCTGTAATTATCTGGTAGCGGAGTGGCGAAAATCTGAGAAGGGTTATCCGCCTAAAAAAATTATGAAAACACTCACGCTAAAGCTATTTGTCGTTTGTCTCGCCATTCTCGAAATAGTCGGCGCCGTTTCTGCGCAAAGCGATTTGAAGCTGCCTGATGTCAGTCAGGCTGCGGAGGTCAAACAGCGCATTGGTCTGACGGATATTACGATCAAATACCATCGCCCATTGGTGAACGGGCGAAAGATTTGGGGAGGCCTCGTCCCGTACGGCAAAGTCTGGCGCGCAGGCGCTAACGAAAATACGACAATTGAATTCAGCGATCCCGTTTCGGTGGAGGGCAAGCCATTGGATAAAGGAACTTATGGGCTGCACATGATCCCGAACCAGGATTCATGTACGGTTATCTTTTCGAAAACAAACACCGGATGGGGAAGCTACAGCTACGACCAGAAGGACGATGCTTTACGTGTGGATGTGAAACCGAAACCTCTCGAGCAATCGGAGGAAGCACTTGAGTTTGAGTTCGAGGATCTGAAGCCCACTTCGACAGCGGTGACGCTAAAGTGGGAGAAATTAGGTGTTCCTTTCACTGTCTCTATCAACGATGCGGATCAGACGTTGCAGAATATCCGAGCTCAAATGAAAGGCGCCGGCCAGTTTGCCTGGCAAGCCCCCGACCAGGCGGCACAATTTTGTTTGACCAGAAAAATCAATCTCGAAGAGGCATTGCGTTGGGCCGATCTCTCAATTCAGAATGAGGAAAGGTTCGAAAATCTCAGCACCAAAGCCGACATCCTCAAGGCGCTGAATCGTTCGGATGAGGCGAAGAAAACCTGGGACCATGCTCTTGAGAAGGCCGCTGCACCGCAACTGTATACATATGGTCGACAGCTGCAGAATCAGAAAAAGAGCGCTGAAGCAATGGAGATCTTTAAAGACGTCGCCAAGCGATATCCACAGGGAGTGTTTGGCTATCTGGCCCAGGCGCGACTCAAATCTGCAGCTGGTGATTTCGCAGGCGCGCTGAACGATGCAAAACAAGCGCAAGCTGCCGCTCCCAGCGATGCGCAAAAGCAGGCTATCAAGGGACTCATCGATCGGCTCGAGGCGAAGCAGGATATCAATAAGTAACGCGGCTATCTCGGACTTGAGACGATAGCCGCGATGGGACGCTCACCGCAAAGTGCGCCGCTACGCGTAATGCATCACAGCATTAAGCGCTACTGGCGCGCAACAGTTGTTGTTGCGATGCTCGCAGTCGCGGGCACGGCCGCTTTGGCGGACGCGCCACCGTTACTGGTTCCGGAACAGATGAGCAGTGGCGAGATTCAGCTCGCACTGCAAAAGCTCAATGTGCTCGGGCGAGTCCTTTACATTGCGGCTCACCCGGATGACGAGAACACGAATCTGATGGCGTTGTGGGCGAACGGCTCACTTTATGACGCCGCCTATCTTTCAATCACGCGCGGTGACGGCGGTCAGAACTTGATTGGACCCGAACTGCGGGAGCGCCTCGGAATTATTCGAACCGAGGAATTGCTGGCAGCGCGCCGCATTGACCACGGTAAACAGTTTTTCTCACGAGCGGTCGATTTCGGCTTTTCCAAGACGGCTGAAGAGACGCTGCGTCTCTGGGATCACGACAAAATTCTGTCCGATGTGGTTTGGGCGATCCGAAAGTTTCGACCGGATGTGATCGTGACCCGTTTCAGTCCGGAGGATCAATTGACGCATGGCCATCACACAGCGTCGGCCATCCTGGCGCAGGAAGCGTTCTCGGCTGCCGGTGACCCAAATCGCTTTCCAGAGCAACTGGCTTTGGTGAAACCCTGGAACGCGACGCGGTTGGTTTGGAACACGTCTCCATTCTTCTTTTCCAATCGCAATCTTCCTTTCGATCCGACAGGCCTGACTGTTTTAGAAGCGGGCGGTTTCAGTCCGCTTCTTGGGAAAGCGTACACAGAAATCGCCGCCGCGAGTCTTAGTATGCACAAGAGCCAGGGCGTTGGTAGTCCGCCCCGACGCGGTGCGCGAAAGGAATATTTCAAGCTTTTGGAAGGTCAGGCAATGGCGAGCTCGCTTTTCGACGGTATCGATACGAGCTGGTCGCGAGTCCCGCATTCGGAATCGGTTGCTTCAGAAATTCGTCAGATCATTTCGCAATTTCGTCCGGACGATCCGGCAGCGTCAGTGCCTGAGCTGTTGAAGTTACGTCAGACGATGAGTGCAATTAAGGATGATTCTTGGGTTCCGGAGAAAAAATCCGAGTTGGACGAAATCATCGCCGCATGTCTCGGATTGCATGTAGAAGCGTCGACAACCAACGAGACGGTGACGCCAGGGCAAACGATGAAAATAAAGCTGGAGGCAATTAACCGTTGCGGTATCCCAGTCACATTGCAGGAAGCGCGATTTTTCAAATCCGGCGACTCGATGAAAATCGATGCGGCGCTTCCATCGAACGAACTCATCACGAAGGAACTGTCCTACAGAATCCCAGAGGAAACTCCCTATTCGCAGGCGTACTGGCTACGTAAACCTGGAACGGTTGGCGCCTTCGCAGTTGATGATCAAACGCTGGTCGGCCTGCCCGAGAATCCGCCCCAGCTTCCGATTGAGGTAATCCTGAGAGTAAACGGACAGGAACTTAACTACACCGTGGATACAAAGTACCGCACGGTCGACCCGGTCGCGGGCGAGCTCCGGCGATCGTTTGTCATTGCGCCACCCGTTTTCGCGAAAGTTGCAGACGACGTGTTGGTGTTCGCGACGAAGGAGCCAAAACCCGTTTCAGTGCATGTCACTGCGACCACCGGTCCTGTGAAAGGAGAACTTAAACTAGCTGTGCCGCAGGGGTGGGAAGTCTATCCGGCGTCTCTACCGATAGATTTGAAGGGAGCCAATGTTGAAACGACGGCCACGTTTACCGTCAAACCGCCGAATCAAGATAGCGAAGGGACATTGCGAGCCATCGTTTCAAGTAACGGGCGCGATTATTCGTTTGAGCGGGTCCGGATTTCGTACCCGCACATCGGCGTGCACACGCTGATGCCAGTGTCGGAAGTGAGACTAGTTCGCGCTGACATTCGGAAGAAAGGCGATCGCATCGGCTACATACCCGGCGCCGGCGATGGTATTCCGGAAAGCCTCCAACAGATCGGTTACTCAGTGAAGATCTTGAGCGAACCCGATATCACCGCGGAGAATCTGGCGCAGTTCTCGGCTGTCGTCCTGGGGATCCGCGCTTACAACACCCAGGACCGAGTTTTCAACTGGTTACCGGAATTATTTGCCTATGCAAAGGCTGGCGGAGTTGTGATCGTGCAATACAACACGCTGGCTGATCTTAAGACCGAGCAACTGGGGCCGT
>JBKPLD010000035.1:0-7110 GCA_046731415.1 Verrucomicrobiota bacterium | reverse complement strand
CAGTGATCCCGATGCGCGCTAACTCTTTCAATTGTTCCGCGGCGGCCTTCCACGTCCCCTCCTTGGTGAATGTGCCGATGTGCATTTCATAGATGATCTGCCCCTTTAGTGAAACGCCGGGCCACCTCGAATCAGTCCACTGAAACTGGGCGGGATCGACAATACAAGAAGGACCGTGTGGTCCATCAGGTTGAAAACGTGATGCCGGATCCGGGTAAAGATTATTGTTTACGCGAAACCAATAGCGGTCGCCTGCGCGAGCGTTGGCATGTCCGGAAAAGTAGCCCCCCTCTTCAGCTTCCAACGCATGAATTTTTTGGCGTGGGTTTTGCACTGCGCTCTCTTCCAAGACCAGCTCAACAAGCTGCGTTTTAGGCGCCCAGACGCGGAAGTGGGTTTGGTCAGGCCTCATTAGTTCGGCGCCGATCGGATAGTGACGTTTGAGAAGCGACATTGACAACTAACATGCCGCTCCTCGCTAACTAAACAACAGGTCGCACGGGGCTGGCGCGTGCGCTGTCCTCAGCGCATGAGGCTCTCGCACGTCGTGGCGTCTTCAAAATCCGCTGCGGAAAGCAGACATTACGACATTTGAACACAGCAGGCTTGATCACTCGGCTGAAAACATTTCAGATCACCGCGCATGAACGGGAGCGAATTCGACATCGAGATCTTTAAACCTTTTGGTGCTCATTTTCACTTGTGTTTCTTCGCCAGTTCAGCACGGACTACGAGGTCTGGGCGAGTTTCGTGCTGCGGGAATTTTTGCCGATTCAATCAGACGTGCCCCTAACCGTAACATCTCCGCCTAACCCGCCAGCTCCTTCAACTGTGTGAAACGGGAAACAGACAAAACCAAGAAATTCAAAAAAGATTCGACCACCCCGGCCTACCGTCCTAAAAAGCTGTTATGAAAAGACAATTTATTCTTTGTTGCTTCAGCTTGATTACAGTTGCGTCCCTTTGCCTTGGTCAGGAAAGCCCGAGTCCTAGTCCTAGCCCGAGTCCGACTCGTTTCAAACCGGCGAGATCTGCTACGAAAGAGAGGATTGTCATGGAGTTGGAAAAAAAGGTCACAGAAGCCTTCAAGAATAAGCGAGCCGAAGAATTCAAAAGGTATCTCGCACCGGAGTTTGTTTCCGTTGACGCGCAAGGAATCGAAAACGTCGGTGCTCAGCTCTCGGACATGGAGAAGTACGACGTGCGTGGGAACACGTTCGCTGATATGAAAGTGACATTTCCAAGTTCGAAAGTCGCGATAATTACATACAAGGTAACGACACAGGCCACCCGCGCCGGCCAAGACACCTCGGGCACATATAATGTCGCAAGTGTATGGATGAAAAAAGGCGGAAATTGGCTGCTAATCTGTCACGCTTTCACGAAGGGACAGTAGCATTGCGTGTTCTTCCGTGAGTGGTGTCGTGTAACGATCGCGACGACTCATAACTTTCGCAGGATTATTCCTTCTTTGGGGAGTTGAAGAACCGAAGTAGCGGGTAGCTACTTCCCTGTGGTATAACACAGAGATGAATTGGGACGCGATCAGCGCAATCTCGCAATTAGTCGGTTCGATTGCTGTTGTTCTGTCGGTGTTATACCTCGCGTTGCAAGTTCATCGAAGCACCCGTGTGGCCAAACTCGCTACGCAAGACGCTGCTGCCACAGCCCTGCGCGATGTAACCAAACCTTTCATGGAGAACGCGGAAGTGGAACGCATCTGGCGCGTAGGCCTGGAAGATATCGGCGCGCTCACCGTCGAAGAGCGAGCGCGCTTTTTTCATGCTGCGTATCAATTCTTGAAGGCGTTCGAGACGATCCATTTTCATTATGTTTACGGGATGATGGACAAGCAGCTCTGGGAAGGTTGGCACGGACTACTTCGGCATTACATTGCCGCGCCGGGAATTGCTCATTACTGGGGGCTTCGTCCTGAAGTTTTCTCCGAGCGGTTTCGGAATTTTGTTAACTCAATTGAACCTCCGGCGGAGCAACGCACCGTGGGAACGCTTTTCGGGGAAGAACAGAGGTAGCACACGCATCTTGCCTGTGCGGCAACAGGGCGTCCCCGCCTGGTTAATTGTGTTGACTGGCAGCCAGGAGCCCGCCGGCCCCACAGGCAAGACGCCTGTGCCTCTTACTTACACGGCCCTGGCACAGGAATGACGAACTTGCCGTCCTTCTCGGCGATGAAGTTCTCGCTCGCGCTTGTTGAGCTACCGTTGGCGTCTTTCTTCTCGACCTTGATGATGAGTTTTTTGCTCGGTTTAATAGTCAGGCAAACCTTGCCGCCCGTCGGCGAATCCATGGGCGTGGCGGCTTTTTTTGCGTCCTCTGGCGTAAGATCGACGAGCTCGATGCTGGATATTTTCTCTCCGGCTTCTCCCGACTGCATCATTTTGTAGAAGCCGAGAATCGCCGGGTCGGCGCCCTGCGTGTAAAGGAACGATTCCAGCGTAGCAGTATCCTTCCCCTCGAAGGCAGTTTTGTATTTGTCGGTGAACGCTTTTTCCTGCGGCGAGGCGCCGGCGAAAATCGACAAGCTCATCGTGACAAGGAGTGTGCAAACCAGAGTGAGGGGTTTGATGGAGGTGTTCATTGCGCAACCGTATTCGGTCAGGTTTTCAAGAGGCAAGTCAATTCGAAGCAGAAAAATCTTTGCCGATTTACCTCCTGCAGGCTATTGCAGTTTGCTTTCCTGAAATTAACGACGGACTAGAAACCGCCGCTTCTTGCCGATGAACATTCACGAATACCAAGCCAAAGAGTTGTTGCAGAAATTCGATGTGGCGACTACGCGAGGGAGAGTCGCGTCGACGCTCGATGAAGCGGAGCAAATCGCGCGTGAACTAGGCGACGTCGAGATCGTCGTCAAAGCGCAGATTCACGCCGGCGGGCGTGGTAAGGGAACCTTCACGAACGGATTCAAAGGTGGCGTGCAAGTTCGAAAGACGCCAGCCGAAGTGCGCGATGTCGCAGCAAAGATGCTCGGTCAAATTCTGGTCACGCACCAGACGGGGCGCGATGGTTGCACGGTAAACAAAGTGCTCGTGGCGGAGTCCGCCGATATTGCGCGCGAGATTTATTTTGCTGTTCTACTCGATCGCGCCACAGCCGCGCCGGTAATTGTCGCCAGCACTGAAGGTGGAGTTGAAATCGAAGCCGTGGCGGCGAAATCGCCGCAAAAAATCATTCGTGAACTAATCGATCCATTGGCAGGCCTGCAGCCATTTCAAACTCGGAAACTGTCAAAACAACTTGGTTTTGAGTCGTCACAGTTGAAAAGCACTTCCAAATTATTTGAAGGACTCTACCGCACGTTCGTTGCTTACGATTGTTCGATGGTCGAGGTGAATCCGCTCGTTGTGACGACCAAAGGCGACGTCCTGGCGCTCGATGCGAAGTTTAACTTCGATGATAACGCGCTCTATCGTCACCCAGAGATCGCGGCGCTGCGTGACGTAGCTGAAGAAGATCCGCGCGAAGTCGAAGCGTCGAAGCATGGTCTCAATTACATCGGTCTCGACGGAAACATCGCGTGCCTGGTGAATGGGGCCGGCCTGGCGATGGCCACGATGGATATCATTAAGTTTTATGGCGGCGAGCCGGCGAACTTTCTTGACGTAGGCGGCGGTGCAACGGAAGAGCAGGTTACGGAAGCCTTCAAGATTTTGATCGCCGACAGGAAGGTAAAAGCGATCTTGGTGAACATTTTTGGCGGCATCATGAAATGTGACATCATTGCCCAGGGAGTCATTAACGCCGCAAAAACAATAAAACTATCAGTGCCGCTGGTTGTTCGGCTCGAAGGAACCAATGTCGAAGCCGGGAAAAAGTTGATCGAGGAATCGGATCTGGCCGTCATCGCGGCCGATGATCTGGCCGATGCGGCGCAAAAGGCCGTGAAGGCGGCAGCAGGAGGAAAATGAAGGCGAAGAAGATTGCATTTACTGGAATCCCGGTAACGAACATAAAGCGCGCTCGAGAGTTTTACGAAGGAGTGCTCGGACTCAAGGTTTCTGGCGAATTTGGCGAAGGTGTTTGGATCGAATATGAGATTGGTCCTGACACGCTGGCCATTGGCAGCGTAGGCGATCAATGGAAGCCATCCGAAGACGGCACCAGCGTCGCTATTGAAGTCGAAGACTTTGACGCTGCCATCAAGAGCCTGAAACAAGCGAAGGCTCGTTTTGCCGCCGAAGGAATTGAGAGTCCGGTGTGTCGGATGGCGGTCGTGCAAGATCCAGACGGTAACAAGATTATTATCCACAAACTGAAAAACACCTAATGTTATGATCAAAGAAGTTGCATTTGTCGCTGTCGCCGTGTCGGACAGGGAGCGGGCGCGGAAGTTTTATCAGGAGACGCTCGAGTTAAAACCTGCAAGGACCCAAATGGACGGCGCATGGGTCGAGTACGATCTTGGCCCAATCACAATCGGGGTCGGCTGTCATCCGGCCTGGAAGCCGTCACGCGATGGTACGACGATCGCTTTTGAGGTAGAAGATATGGATGCCGCGATCAAAAAACTGAAGGAGCGCGATGTTAGCTTCGACATCGAAAAGACCGAGACACCGGTTTGCTGGATGGCACAATTTCGCGATCCAGATGGAAACAAGCTGGTCGTTCACAAACGAAAGCAGCAATGACGAAGTTACCGTTCGGGCCCCGCCAAGGTGTTCCTCGACTTCGCTCGGAATGACGGCTTGAATTCACCGCTTACAACCGGTCATGTCAGTATTAGTGGATAAAAATACGCGACTCGTTGTGCAGGGAATTACGGGTAGCGCGGGTGCATTTCATACACGGCAATGCATGGATTACGGCACGAACGTTGTCGCCGGTGTTACTCCAGGCAAAGGCGGGCAAACGTTCGATGGCAAGGTGCCGGTATTCGACACAGTCTGGGAAGCGCGACGTGAAACTGGCTGCAACGCTTCGATGGTTTTTGTGCCTGCTGCTGCGGCTGCCGATTCGATTCTTGAAGCCGTGGATGCAGGCGTAGAACTCGTCGTTTGCATCACTGAGGGAATTCCAGTGATGGACATGATGCGTGTAAAGGCCCTGACGCGTGGAAAGCAATCGCGGCTGATCGGGCCGAATTGCCCGGGGATCATCACTCCAGGCGAATGCAAGATCGGAATCATGCCAGGATACATTCATAAGCCAGGCAATATCGGCGTGATCTCACGCTCCGGCACACTTACTTACGAAGCCGTGTGGCAACTCACCTCACGTGGTTACGGACAATCGACTTGCATCGGAATCGGTGGTGATCCGATCGGCGGCCTGTCGCACCTTGATTGTGTGAAACTGTTCAATGAAGATCCAGGCACGCATGCAATGGTCTTGATTGGTGAAATCGGCGGTGCGGCAGAAGAGGAAGCGGCCGAGTGGATCAGGAAGAATTGCAAAAAACCGGTCGCCGCTTTCATTGCGGGAATGACGGCTCCCCCAGGGCGACGGATGGGGCATGCTGGAGCGATTGTTTCGGGCGGCAAAGGGACCGCAGCGAGCAAAATCGAAGCGCTCAAAGCAGCAGGCATCGCGGTTGCCCCGACACCAGCGGCAATCGCCGATACACTGATTGCTCAGTTAAAGGCGTAATCGCAATCCATCACATCATTTCATTCTGAGCAAAGCAAAGAATCCAGCTACCTCGAGCAAGTCGGCAGTTACAGGCCTGATCAATTTTCAGATGCATTTCGCAGTTGAACGTGCCGCAGCAGTCGGTTGAAGTAGCTAGATGTTTCGCTTCGCTCGACATGACAGCGCGCTTTATCAGGGGAGTTTTAGTATCTTCACTTTAAGGAAATATTGCCTATGAACATCCTTGCACTCGTTGCTATCACTTGGATCGGAAAAGAATACCGATTTCTCGGCCTGGATTGGAGTTATCTCATGGTCCTCGGTTTTATTGGGAACGCTCTTTTCTCGATGCGTTTTCTCGTTCAATGGCTCGTGTCAGAGCGACAAGGCGAGAGCATCATTCCAGTCTCATTCTGGTACTGGAGCATTGCCGGAAGCGTACTCATGTGCGTTTACTTTATTTTCCGACGCGATCCCGTTGGAATCCTCGCATATCTCCCTAACTCGCTCATTTACATCCGAAATTTGATGCTGATTCGGAAGCGCAAATTCGCTTTTACCGCCGCGGCGCCCTCGCAACACCCGCGTGAAACGGGATAGTGGCAGACGTTCGAATGAGCTAGCTCGTCAATCAGTCGCAGCTTGGTTCTCGGGTGCGTGCGATCCCGCCGCGGGCAAATTTTCCGTTTTCCAATCCATGGCCATCCGGATGCGTGCGCGACCGCTCGGGTGATCGAAAAAAATGAATTCCTCCAGCGGCGTGGGGTCGAGTTTGCGATAGACGCCGAGTTTCAGTGCAACTTTCGCCATGCCGTCGGGCTCGCGTGAAGTGTTGATTCCGAAAGCATCTGCTTCTCGTTCTGTGATGCGTACTACGGTATTGAGAATCGGTGTGGCAAAAAAAAGTAACGTACTAAAAATCAGCGCGAGTAGCGGAAGACCCGCAGGGTCGGCGATGCCATGCACGCGCCATTTCTCGCCCCAACGCTTCACTGCCGCATCGAAGAGAATTCGAGTAAGCGCGAAGCCAATGAGGATAAGGATTCCGAGGTAGGTGAGGAGTTTCGCGCCATGATTGAGGACGTAATGCCCCATCTCGTGGGCCATCACGGCGCGAATTTCCGGAAGTGTGCATTGCTTGAGCAGATTGTCATTGAGCGCAACGCGCGTCGTGCCAAGTAACCCGGAGACATTGGCGCTGACCCGTGTGGTCTGCCGCGAGGCGTCTACCTCGAACACCTGTTTCACAGGGATTTCGTTCGCTCGAGCCATCGCGAGAATCGGGTCTCGAATTTTTGGATCGGTTAGCGGCTTATAACTGTTAAACAGCGGTTCGACATAAACCGGCGCGATAAGCACGAGGGTTCCCAAGAAAATAATCATGACGATAGTCCCCCAAATCCACCATGTGCGCGGCGCGCGCCGAAAGACGGCGTAGAGAACGATCACCAGCAAGGTTCCACCGACTAAAGTCAGCACCAGGCCGATTAACTGTTCCCGAAACCATGGGACGAAACTCTG
>JBKPLD010000034.1:0-11295 GCA_046731415.1 Verrucomicrobiota bacterium | reverse complement strand
ATGTCTCCGGTGAATGTTTCGGTTAAGTGGATTTCCATTAATGCCGGGCTCACGGTTTGGTCGAAGGGCGTGGCTTCAGAGTTCTGAACGGTAACCTTTGCCTTAGCTCGTGCACGTGTACTCGGCTTCGCGTGGATAGATCGTGTATTGGCAAGGTTGACCTCGGAGGGCTTGCGCGTGACAACGTAGTTATCTCACAGATAATGAGACACAACATGCGATTTCGAATCTCTGTTTGCCTTACTATTATATTTCTCTTCCTCCTGAGCGTGGGCGCGTTGCCTGCTGAATCGGCAAATCGTATCACCATCGTCTATGATGCGTTCGGTAAGGTTTCCTCTCTGAAAAAGGATTGGGGGTTTTCGACGTTCGTAGAATATAACGGCAAGCGTATCCTTTTCGATACGGGTAACAACGCTGATACCTTTGCCCTAAATCTCAAGGCATTAGGCGTTGATCTAAAGAAATTAGATTTTGTCGTGATTTCACACCGGCACGGCGACCATACAAGCGGCCTGAATCATTTGTTAGACATCAATCCCAGCGTGAGAATCTACGCGCCAAAGGAAGGGTTTGGGGTATTCGGTGCAGCGTTGCCAGGAACATTTTATCGCAAGGACGAATCGCTGCCTGGTTATATGCGTTATTACGATGGGCAACCTCCCGAGAAGATGACTTTCGGCACTCCCTGGCCTGGCGCCAACTTTATTTGGGTTGATAGCTTGACTGAAGTTACCCCAGGAATCTTTTTGATTTCGACAGTGTCAGAGGCACCTGGCACGCTGGAACTGCGCGAACTTTCCTTAGCGATTAAGTCACCCAAGGGGACCATCCTGGGAGTCGGATGTTCACACCCTGGGATTGAAAAGATACTGGAAGCCACGACGGCAATTGACAAGCATGTACACCTTGTTTTCGGAGGCCTCCATTTGGTAACAACTCCAGATTCAGAAGTTCAACGCCTGGCTGTTGCGTTACACGACCAGTGGAAAGTCGATTGGATGGCGCCCGGTCACTGCACGGGAGAACCAGCCTTCGCGGCTTTTCACAAAGCATTCGGTGATCACTACCTCTACGCCGGGCTGGGTACTGTTATAGAACTTCCCTAAGCCTTTAGTATTGCCGTGAGCCCTGAGAAGCCCTACCCAGCGCCCCCTCAGTCTGGAAGTTTCCCGCGTAACACAGTGACTGAATACGGTGGCAGCTCGTAAAATGGAGACGCTTTTTGCGTAACGCGGGCTGGCGGAACGCTTCGAACCGGATGGCCATTTGGACCGTCATCGTGCCAGACATATTGCGCGCGGGAGAACTGAATAACATCAATATCTTTGGCAAAACTCACTTGCCGTTGCTCATTGGAGACCTTGAACTGCACTGTAAGCCGCGCTGTGTGATTTGGATCCTTGTTAATTACCAGTAAAGCCCACTGCTTATCTGGTCGTCGCGCTGCATACACCGTTATAGGAGAGGATGAAGTCGGCTGGGTAGGGCGCGCCACGCCGTGCGCGCCGTCTCTCCTTTGCGTCAGCGTCACTGGAAATATGTCATGCGTCTCATTCGTCGGCTGCATCCATTCCTTGCTAATGAGCTCGGCAGCATGGTAACCCGACAGCCGATTTAGTTTGTCATTGTTTGGATTCGACTGGAGCATCATGAGATTGCCCCAGGAACACTTGAGCTCGTCCTGGAGATAGTTTGGCTCGTATCCGTATAGGTACGGCTTGGAACCGCCGAGCGTCAGAAATGTCCCAACCGTATCGGCATTGAAGAGCGCGCCTTCGATATCTACCTCGTGGCGTCCGGCAAAAACCGAATAGCCGTATTCCGTCATCAGCCATGGAATCGTGGTAGGTACTCCAGCCGCTCGCAAACTCATCATCATTGTGCCGAGGCGCTTTGGAATTTGAAGCAACTGCGGCGCCGCATCGGCGCAGATGTTGTCGAACGGATAGAATTCAAACGAAAAGAAATGGAAGGGGGATCCCGTAGCATGGATGTAGTTCAAAAACCGATTCATCCAGGAACGGTTACCCGATGCATCAGGCCACGTGAGAAGTTGATCCTCAAAATTCTGCAGGCTTGGTCCTCCGAGTTTCGAACGCGGATTCAGAGCAGCGAGACTGCGCACAACTCCGGTGTAAAGCGCACCATAATCCTCCGGTGAAGCCCATTGACCATCAGGTTCTTCACCCAGTTCGATTCCTCCCAAATCATAATTGCGTCGCAGTAGATAGTTGATCTCTGCTGTCGCGTTTTCGGGCGTGTCGTACAAAACACCGACAGGAACAAGTACGGGCAAGCCGTTCGTGAGCGCGCTACTTAAGATGGAGTCGAGCCCGGGTTGCTCGATTTTGTAATCGACGTCCGAGGCCCGGTGCCATGGGTCGGTCGATGATACATAGATCATTGTCTGCCTATAACGGTCAGCCGCGTGACGGATGTAATCGTGAAAACGATGGTTACCGTCGATGCTTCCCAACTCGATCTCACGAATCGCAAATCCGAGCCGATCACGAATGTCATTTGAGGTTTGCCCGCTTGTTCGCGAACTCTGGGTCATCACAATGCGCACGAAACGAACCGGAACTGCTTTTGCACATAGCCGAACGAATTCGTTGCCGCCCGATCCGCCGTTCGCTGCACCGTTTGGGAAGGGACGCCACTCATCTTTCTGATCAGCGTGCAAATGCATCGGGTCATTTCCTCTCCAGTATTCGACTCTGTATTGCTGGGCGAATGGCGTGCCCCAGTGAATCCGCACACAGTTAACCGGCTTGATTGCGCCCAGATCGATCACCACCCATTGCGGATGGGCATTGTCGGGTTCCCCTGTGAAATGGGAATCGAGATAAGGATTACTTTTCCAAAAGGAGTCCTGGTCGCCGTCGGCAATACGAGAATAACCATCATCGTTGGCTTGATCGATCGTGTTTCCGCGTCGCGGCAAACGGTAGCCATAGGAGAGATTAATTGGCTCGGCGAGTGAGTCCTCCGAGACCCAGTATCCGCACTGACGAACGGGATCGCTCCACGCGCCCCGCGGATTCCAGTGCCAGACTTCGCCGGCAAGCTCGGTACGCAGGCGATATGTCAGTGGCCCGAGCCCGGCCGATCGCATTTCGGCGATGTTCTTGTCCGTAAACATCCACGCGCATTCGCCTCGCTCGTGACCATCAACGCCAGCGCCCAATGCCTTCGTTGGCACACACTGATTTACCGGGTGATCCGCGAGCACGACTGCAGAAACCACAAAGGGCTTTCCATCAACACGCGGCTCTGTTGCTGTTGCCAGTTGGGTAAGGTGGATACCACCAAGAGAAAGCGCTGCAAGGATGCATCCTACGATGGTAGGGGCCCTCCGCCGGGGCGTCTCGCCGCGGCGCGCCTGCGAAATCCATGCGATTACTAATCTCATTCGGGAATGTTTGGAGCGCACGCAGAACCACTCTTAACCGAAGTCGAACGAACGCTTTCGCCCTGCTCTTTTTACCGCTGCGCTTTTTCCAATTGCTTCCTGACCTCGTCCTTGTCGTGGCGAACATCCTTTAGATGACTCTGGAGCAATGGTATCTGGGCTGCTTGCGGATTCGGGTAATGACGCAGCGTCTGGTTTTTCTTACCACCCCAATACGGTGGCCCCGGTTTCTTCGCTTCGCCGATTTGGAGAAGCAAGTCGTCCTCCTGCCTCTGAAGCTCCTCGTAGCGGGCTTGCAGCATCCGAACGTTGTTCTGCCGAATCGCTTGTTCTGCTCGAGATTGATTTTCCTTTTGCGATGCCGCCGCTTTCTGTCGTGAAGATTCTTCCTGCTGTTTTCGGACTTGCTCGAATCCTGCGCTTTGCTGTGCTGAATAATTGCCAGCTTTCTGAGGCTCATAGCCGAAGCGCTCCTGAACGTCTTTGGGAAGTTCAGTGAAATAGACTTTCGAGATGCCAGCTTTACCGGTTAGCACAATGCCGTCCGGTTCGACCCGGCTCACTGTGACATCCTTATATTCCTTTCCACTCAGCGTTTTGAAATCATCTGCGAAGGCGAGTGATGTCAAACAGACTACCAGAATAACGAGCATCCTCATTTTTGTTTGGGGATTTCTTCGGTCTTAACAAAGACGCCTTCCCCGAGGCAAGCTTGATTGCAGTCCGTTCAATAACGTCGAAAATGGAAGACTAATCGACAGGCCAGACTTCTCGAGATCGCGGCTGGCGATCACCTCTGGCAGTGCATCTCAGCCTTGTCATTCTGAGCAAAGCGAAGAATCTCTGTTTATTCTTCAGACAAGCCCAATAATCGGAGATGTTTCGCTTCGCTCAACATGACAGGATGAGTGGTTTATTGAAACCACTTCATCTCGGACTGGGCGTTGTAATGCTTCTAGCGGGTTGTAAAAAACAGTCGCCCGGAGCCCAATCCGATCCAAATGGTCCGGTCGAGGTGGTGATTCCTGAACACGGCGCATACACCGGGGCGTTCATGGATTTTGGCGACGCGGAAGACGCCGTCACTCTTGAGACTATCGAAGATTTTGAGCAGATGGTCGGCAAACATCAGGCCATCATCGCTTCGTCCAGTTATTGGGGAGAACAAAATTTTCCCGTGGACAACCTCAACGTCATCTGGCGACACGGTTCGCTGCCGCTTGTGTTTTGGTCGCCGTGGGACAGGCCCTATGCGGAAGATCACGGCCCGGACAAGTTCAGTTTGACCGAAATTCTTTCCGGGATGTGTGACACATACATCGACATGTGGGGCGATGCTGCGCGGGGTTTTGGCCATCCGATGATTGTCGTCTTCGGCGTTGAAATGAATGGGACCTGGTTCCCATGGTCGGGAGCCTATTACGGCGGAGGGAAGTGGGACAAGGACCAGAACAATTGGAAAGGGCCGGAAATATTTCGCAAGGCGTTTCGCTATGTTGTGGATCGGGTCCGCGCGCGCGGCGCTTCAAATATCAAATGGATGTTTCACACCAACAATTATCCCTATCCGTACGAAACCTGGAATTGCGCGCCTGCCTACTATCCCGGATCTGATTACGTCGATTGGCTTGGCCTGAGCGTGTATGGACAGCAGTATAAAGACGAGCCAAACCCAGATATTCCTTCACTAGTGACCTGGCCCTACCAGGAATTGTCCAGGCTCGATCCGCATAAGCCGATCATGATCGCCGAATGGGCGACGGGCGAGTTCCCGCACTCCGCCGAGGGGGGCGGAGTTGGCAAAGCCGAGTGGATCAGACAGGGGCTCAATCTGTTTCGCACACGTTATCCGCGCATCAAGGCAGCGATTTACTGGCATGAGCGCTGGCAAAACGCCGATGGCTCTTACAGCAATTTGCGAATTAACTCTTCCGTTGAATCGCTCAGAGCGTACCGCGAAGGCGTCGCGAACCCTGATTGGCTGGGCGATTTGATTCTGGGAGCGCTGCCCAAAAACTGATTCCGGGTAGGGCGCGACCCCGGGCGCGCTGCCGGCGGGCTCGGCGAGCCAGCCCTACCAACATTCCGAGCGAGCACGCATGGGCTCCCCGAAGTTCTCTAATTATTGTTTCCCCGTCGACGTGCTCTTCTGAAGGTCGAGAGCCACTTTCCAGGCGCCATTAAACTCGAGACGCCAGATGCAAAGGTAAATTCCGTGTTCACTGATTTTGTCGCGGTTCTTTGTGTATTCACCGTATTCGTATACGAGATCGACAGGATTAGCGATGCCGGTGCCTGATGGTGCACGCGTCGTTTTTGCATCGTCTTCCGCAAGCATTTTCTCGACAGCTTTTTTACCAACAGCCGGTAGCTGGCCGTTGCGATAAACGCGGATGTCGTCGCTCGCATTGTCGACGATCGCATCGGCTTCATCTTCCTTGAGAGATTCTGCAAAGCTCCGCTGTGCTTTTTCCAGATCAGTATTAACAGATTCGGAACGAGGGATGGGGGAGCTTGGAATTTGTGTACTAATTTCGGTACCCACTCCTTGTGGCTGGGGATGGTCCAAGCCAACATCGAGAGCGACCTTCCACACGCCCTCCTTGTTTTTTCGCCAGATCGTTACGAAATGCCCGAAGGCGTCCGGTTTGTTCACGCCAGACGCTTTGCTTGATTCCCATGGCCCTGTGGTGTAACCGAGCTCGCCGCTTCGCGAGATCGAGGCAAAAGCCGGTCGCCAGCTTAAGCTGGGATTCTCCTTCGCTTCCCGCCAAAACTTTTTCCCGTTGACTGCGGTGGGCGCGAAGATTACCGCATCGTCGGCGAACACAGAGATGGACGCTTCGCGAAATCCTTTCTCGTCAGCAAGTTTAGCGTAAGCCTTTTCCGCAGCGATGAGTGAATCGATAGCCTTCTCAAGATCGACATCTTGTGCGTGCGCTCCCGCAAGAGCCAGCGGCGCAATTATCGATAAAAATTTCGATCGCATAGACAAAGTCATTGGTTGGCGGCGTCTTGGGAATAAAGACCGTGAAAAGGTCATGGACAACATCGCCAGCCATGAGGATTGGAAGAGTTGCTTTTCAGAAATCGGACCCGGCCTTTTGCTTTTTGCCCGGCAATGGACGCGGTCGGCGGCTGATGCCGAAGACATTGTCCAGGAAGCTTTCGTCAAGTTCTGGCGAAGAAACCACCAGATTAACAATCGCGCGCTGCTTTATGCCACAGTCCGTTCCATTGCCCTGGATTTTATCCGTCGCGACAAACGCCGTGCGCGGCGTGAGGCCACTGTTTTCGCCGAGGCCGATCCAGCGATCGAGCCGCAATTTGAATTGGAAGACGAGGCGCAATCCGCGCTCGCTGCGGCTGTCAGCTGTTTGCCACACGATCAACGCGAGGTGCTCGTCTTGAAAATCTGGAACGAACTTACATTTAGCGAGATCGGTGGAGCGCTCGGGATTTCTCAAAATACTGCGGCGTCGCGATACAGATACGCTCTGGCTAACCTGAAGAAAAGTTTGCAACCACAATGAACGATTTCTCCGAGCTTGAGAATGATCTGAAAGCGTTGCGACCAGCGCAGCCTTCGCCCGTACTTTTTGGGCGCATCGAGGAGGCGATAGCGGATCGTAGGCCGAGCTCTTCGCCGGCCAGGCAACCCGAGCGGTTGCGCTACAATTGGTTATCGTTCGGTGTCGGCCTTGCAGCCGCGGCTGCTGCGATCGTTCTGTTAATCGCGCGAATCAACACCGATCAAACGCGAAACGAAAACATAGAAATCGCGCAAGCGACACCGTCGTTCCAAACAAGACCGGTTCTGCCTTCTTTTTCGGGCAGGAGCGATGTGGATGGATCGATCTCCTCCAACAAATTCGTTCCCTCCGGTGCGACACAGGTCGTCTATAACACTCGCAATGAGGGCTTGCAGTTTGCTGACGGTTCGAAGCAACCCTTGAGGCGTCTTCGTTATCACACGCAACAGACCTGGCAGTGGCGAAATCCGTCCACCGGTGCATCGCTTCGTGTCTCTTATCCTAGCGAGGAAGTCGTCCTTATTCCCGTTTCCGGCCAATGAATGTTTCGCTCCTATTTTTGCTCCTGCTCCTGCTCTTACTCAACTGCGATGGCGTAGGGGGAAAACCGAATCGATTTAACAAAACAAAACCATGAAAATTAAACTGATCACGATCATCGCAACTGTTGCCCTTCTGCCGATTGCAGGATTTACGCAAACACCGCCTGCGCCCCCACAACCTCCTGGTCAGCCGCATCCCATGCCACCAGGTGGTGGCCAAAAAGCGCCCAAAGTTCCTTCGATTTTTCTCGGTGTGGAAACATCGCAGGTGCCAACTGTGGTAAGCGAACAACTCGGCCTGTCCAAAGGCCTCGGGTTAGTCGTCGAGTACGTTGTGCCCGATGGTCCCGCTGCGGCGGCAGGCATCCAGCAAAATGATATTCTCAAGATGCTGAATGACCAGATTCTGATCGAACCGAGTCAGTTGCGAAAGCTCCTGCAGACATTCTCCGAAGGCACGGACGTAACGCTCACGATCCTGCGAAAAGGGCAGGAGCAGAGGGTTACCGTCAAGCTCACAAAGAAGGAACGTCCGCAGCGTCATTCCTGGGCACCCGGTGACAAACACGAATCGCACTGGGATTTCGATGAGACCGGAGATTTCGGCGAGCAGATGCAAGGTTTGAAAGAAGAGTTGCAAGAACAACTTGGCGCACAGCGCGGTGTGATCCGTGAAACAGTGATGAAAGCTCATGAGGCGGCGAGACGCGCGCGGGAAGACGCCCGGCGCGCCGCGCGGGAAATTCGCATTCTGAGTAAGGACAACGGCACACTCAAGGCAACCAGGATCGATCTCGGTAAAGCGCAGATCGTTTTCTCTGACGAAAAGGGTGAGATGAAGGTGGAAAACGTGGATGGCAAAAAAATAGTCACCGCCAAAGATCCACAGGGAAAACTGCTCTTTAGCGGACCCGTCGAGACGAAAGAGGATCAGGATAAAATGCCGGCTGATGTTCGTGAGCGTTATCAAAAATTACAGCAAAATGACTTACCCGAGGTCGCGCCTGGACCAGATGCTGATGAAGAAGATGAAGATGATGCGGACGAGGATGACGACACAGCGCAATTGACTGACACGGTTTACGCATCGCCGTGCATTCAATGGATCTCAACAACGCGAGCTTGAAGCATATAAGCTAGCGATCAGCGATCCCGAGGCTGAGGAGAAACTCCGTCGAGCGCCTTAACTTGGCCTGGCCAGCCGCTCGGCGGAGTTTTCCTTTGCGAAAATGCTGTAGGGTCCGCTGTCCCCAGCGGAATTCTGTTTATTCGGTTGTAGAACCAAAGCCTTGACACATCCATCTGATAGCGCGCGATGGCATTTTCCTTGCCGCGTTAAATTCGCGCGCCTATAACGAGAGCGCGTAATGATGCGCCTCTTTTTGCTTACAGCAGTCATTGCGTTTTCTTCTCCGCTGCTCGCGCAAACATCGTCGCCTTCTCCGCCTGCCCGCAGTGTTACACCTGTCCGCAATGCTAGCGACGCAAGCGGGGCGTTGCAGGCGGGGCCTTCTCTGGAGCAACGCGTCGCTGACTTGGAAGCCTACGTGAATAATTCGGCGCGCGGTGCTGATTCCGCCAGCGCGCCGATAGCCTCAAACATTTCCGGTCCTGGCCCTGCGAACAATGCCTGGATGATGACCTGCGCTGCACTTGTGCTTTTTATGACGTTGCCGGGACTTGCGCTTTTTTACGGTGGTCTTGTGCGCGCGAAGAATGTTCTTTCCGTGCTTGCGCAGTGTCTTGGCATTGCTGGCTTGGTAACGATCCTCTGGTGGCTAGTAGGTTATTCCCTCGTTTTTTCTCATGGCTCACCCTTTATCGGGGGATTGAAGTTTGCTTTTTTGCATGATGTCGATGGCCGTCCCAACGGTGATTATTCATACTGGGTCTCGCAGAATGTCTTCGCGATGTATCAGTTGATGTTTGCGATCATCACGCCCGCCTTGATCATCGGGGCAGTGGCTGAGCGGATGAAATTTGCGGCTGTCCTCGTTTTTGTCGGAGTCTGGATGTTTATCGTTTATTTTCCGATCGCGCACATGGTCTGGGGAATCGATGGATGGATGAACGGAGTTTGGAACGCCAATGCAAAAATCACTGCCATCGATTTCGCTGGCGGCACCGTCGTCCACATGAGTTCAGGTTGGTCGGCGCTGGTCTTGTGCATTCTTCTTGGGCACCGGCTCGGATTCAGAAAAGAAATCATGGCCCCGCATAGCATGGTGCTTTGCATGGTGGGAACCGGTCTGCTTTGGGTCGGCTGGTATGGTTTTAACGCGGGAAGTGCTCTTGCGCCTGATGGAATTGCAGCGAACGCGTTCATGAGCACCACGCTTGCGACCGCGGTGGCTTCATTTACTTGGGCAATGCTCGAGTACGCGCTGCGCGGCAAAGCGAGTGTGCTGGGTTTTTGTTCCGGCGCCGTCGGTGGATTAGTCGTAATCACACCGGCGTGCGGATATGTCGGCCCGACCGGTGCGGTGATTATCGGAATCGCGGCGGGAATCGTTCCGTTTTTCGCCTGCACGAAATTGAAATCCTGGCTGGGTTACGACGATGCGCTTGATACGTTTGGCGTCCATGCGGTGGGCGGAACGCTGGGCGCGTTCCTCACGGGGCTTCTCGCGACCGCAAGTGTGAATCCAAATCTTCTATTAAGCATTGCGGGACCGCCTAATCCCGCGACGCAAAATGGTCTCGCACGGATTGTGGGGCACACCCTCTGGGTGGAACAATTAAAGGCGATCGCGATCACGATTCTGTTCGCGGTAGTGGGCAGCGCAATTATCGGCGCCATTGTCAGGGGCTTAATCGGTTTGCGCATCGCGCCGGAAATCGAGCGGCAAGGTCTCGATATCAATCAGCATGGCGAGGAGGGCTACATCACTTCGTGAAATTTTACTATTCATCCTCATGCTCGTAATCGTGCTCGTCCTTTCGCGTGATGCCGAGTTCGATTAGGAGCGGGAGCAAGCGTAAGAGCTAATTAGCACATGAACCAAGATCAGGAGCATCTAAAGCTGTTGGCGATTTTTCATTATGTGGTCGCCAGCCTTGGCGCGCTCTGCTCGTTTTTCCCACTGCTTTACACAACAATCGGCGTCATCTTCATATTTGCCGCTCGGCACGGAACAGCAAAACCGGGAGAAGAACTGCCGCCTGAGTTTCTTGGCTGGATTTTTGCCGTGCTCGGCTCGCTCTTGTTCTTAATGGGAATAGCAATGGCAATTTGTATTCTAATTGCCGGCCGGTCCCTTGCACTCCGCAAACGCTACTCGTTTGCTTTCGTCATGGCTTGCATCGAATGCCTCTTCATTCCCTTTGGAACAATTCTTGGCGTGTTTACGATTGTTGTGCTTTCACGCGAATCGGTCCGGGCATTATTCCCGCGGCAACTGTGCAAGCACCGGGTTGAAAGTGCACTGTGGACTTCAAGGAGTGGGCGATGGACCCGCCCTGATACCAGCTTCAACCCAGCGACCTGGCAAATGGCTGCCGGTTTCGCCGCCAACCCAAACGCAGTGTTTTATCTTTTTTTCTGCCGACGGGCGCAAATCAAAATCGATTCGCGAATTCAATCCAGTTGCTTTTACAGTGATAGAGACTTTCCCTGCGCCGCCCGCGGCAAGACTCATCTTATAGAGACCTCTCGGCAACGCGGCCGTGTAATGGCCGTTGGTATCCGTGGGGCTGATGATCGGCGACGTTTGACGGACCTTTTGCTCGAATCGGATTTCGGCATCTTTGAGGGGCCGACCGTCTGCGCCAGTAACATTTCCCTCAATCGAGGAAGTCTGCGCTG
>JBKPLD010000033.1:0-13426 GCA_046731415.1 Verrucomicrobiota bacterium | reverse complement strand
TTAGCGGCTGATTGCGCGGCGCCGCGGGGTTTGTTGTAGCCGGGGGCCGCAACATAATCGGTTTATCGTCTGGAAAGAACCTCGCGATCGAATCGCTCGGCGGAATTAAGGCCCCACGGTGAGCGTCAGATCGTCGCCGTCGCCCCCTCATAGCTTGCTTGGTAGGTATTGGCGCCGTTGATGAAGATCAGGCCGTCGGGAAGATTACCGAACTCGCCCGCAATCGGTGTGGCCGCGGTATTATTAATCACAGTGAACACTGTGCCTGCCGGGAGTGTGCCGACGCCAGGATCGATAAAGGAGAACTGCGCGCCGTTATTAATGGTGACGCCGTTGGCGATGACTTCATCGGCCATCGCGTTGTCGCTATTGACCTCCATTTTGTAGGTCGAGTCGGAGTTGAATGTAAGCGCAGCCTGAATCGCAAGGGCACCGGGTGCGCTGGCCCCATGCACGTACCCAAATGAAAGAGTTGCTCCGCGACCCCTTCCTGTTCCAAGTGTCACTGCGCCAGCGATTGTACCTTTGCCGCCGAGGCTACCGCCGTTCACCTGCACCGGACCAGTGCCTGTGCCAGAGTCGCGTGAATTATTGACCATAAGTTTGCCAGCGTTAATCTTGGTCCCTCCGCTATAGGTGTTCGCGTGCTTCAAAACCAGCTTTCCAATTTGAATTTTGGTAAGTGAACCACCAGTTTGGCCGCTGATCCCGCCATCTTGGATTACGCCGTCAAACTTCGTACTTAGATTATTGCTGCCTACTCTCAGATTTTTATTACCGAGGAAAACATCGCCGCCACCTTCCACAGAGCCAATCGTTACATCTCCAGGGTAATGAGCGCTAATGTCGAAGTTGCCGTCGCCGAACGCTGCTACCCGCGCTGTGCCGCCAGTTGGGTACCGCGAAACTTAATCCCGCCGCCGTTCCCTCCGTTTGAGCCGCCATTGGCGATGAGTGTGCTATTGCCAGCAGTCGAATCAAAGTCGAAAATCGTCGAGCCGCCGGTTGCGCCATTTACCGTGGCGCCCACGTTGGTAAAGGCTGCATTGCCTGCACTCGAACCCACCGCGAACCACGTAGTGCCACAGGACGCCATATTGCCATTTCCGCCTTCATTCGCTACGTCACAATTGTCCGCGCTCGCCGTATCGCCAAAGTGAAGTAAGCCGCCTCGCCCCCTCCATCCCAATCCGCCCCTGTTGGTTATTGTGGCATTGCCTGCGGTTGAGTTATTGAGGAAAGCGGTTTCGCCATCACGGGCGAGTCGCGAGTTACCTCGGTTATCAAACGCCCCGTTTTCAACGACTTGGCTCGCGTCGTTTTTGGGCCCCTGCTGGTTCACCATGTTGCCGACATTGAAGGGCGGTTGAGAATCTCGTTACCAGTTTGGGGTCGGTGGACACAAACGATCGCCGTTATTGCAGTCCAGGGTTACACTCCGGGTTGTTGAGTAAATGGATGTGCTCCCCGCGACGTTGTTTGCCTATACCGCCTAACAAACCGAAATGCCCAGGCGACCCTATTGTGATTTGCGGTGAAACGAGTAATTTCCCGCGGTGCAACGAGACCGGGGTTTTACGTTGATCGAGATTGCTCTGGCCATCTTCATATTGTTGTTATTGCTTGTGCTGGCCGTGCCTAGCTTTACTGGAGTGATAGCAAACAGGCGGCTGAAGCAATCGCTGGATGAATTCAACAATCTGGTGCGGAAGGCGCAGGAGCGAAGCGTCTCCGAGCGGCGCCCTTACCTGATTGTTTGGGACAAAAGCACGGTCGTGGTACGGCCGGAAGCTTTTGCAGAAGACGAAGAGGCTAAAGCAAAAGCTGAGTTTCGTCCTAGCAGGGGAAGTACGCTGAAGCTTTCATTGCCCGCGGCACTCGCAGAGAAATATCCAGCTGAATGGATTTTCTGGCCATCGGGAACCTGCGAACCTGCGACTGTCCGCTTTCAAGGCCCCGCTGGTTCGTGGACGGCGAATTACGCGGCGCTAACGGCGCGGCCCGAGATCACGGCTTATGCTGTACGATAACCGAATCAAAGTTCCAAATTCGAACTCCGAAATCCGACGCTTTCATGGTGCTTTTGCACTGTACGAGGTTCTTCTTGGCATTACAATTTTCGCGCTCGGGGTCATCGCACTAGGACACGCGGTCGAGAATTGTCTCAATGCGAGTACGATCAACGCCGAAGAAGGTGTTGTGCGACAGATTTTGTCGAATCGGATGGCAGAAATTCAGGCTACTCGAGACGTCCCTGAGGATTCCAAGGAATTCAAAGTCAACAGCAATTATGGAGCAATAAAGATCGTGCAGAAAGCCGCGGCAGCCGAATTGACAGAACCCGATAATACAGTCGTTAACGGGCTGTATGTTGTCACACTAACTGCGCAATGGCAGCGGAGCGGTGTTCCCCAGTCAAAACAGATTCAGTTTTATGTTTACCGGCCAGGGTAAGGAACCGAACCGGCGAATCCGCCTCCGCCAATCCAGCCTTCGCAGCCGCTTCGACGGCCAAGTCTGCGAATCCGCGTCTGCCAAGGCTATGGCAGACCGATGGGCGAACCGGGGATTCACGTTGCTCGAAATCATGCTTGCGGTGGGAATCCTGGGGCTGATGTCGCTGGCGATTTTTCGCTTTGTGCAATCGAACATGACAGCGATGCGCGTGTCAGCGGACATAGCTAACGTGGATTCGCAGTACGATGGGCTCCGAGATTTTTTGACCGCCGAATGGCAAAGCTTAGACCCCAAGCAAGCCAGATTAACTGGAGAGCCATTGAAGGTAAACAATCGCGAGCGCGACGTGATAGGATGGTTTTGCAGCGCCGGACGTGGACTGCTTACCCGGTATGCGCCGGGGGAATTTAAGGTTGTACTGCGGTTGCAACCCGAAAGCGAAAAGAGCGACCGGCTTGATCTCGGGCTTATGCGCAAACCGAAGAACGATTCCGGATCGGAGCACGAGACCTGGATACCATTGATTAAGAATGTGAGCAGTCTACAAATAAGTTATTTTAGAGCGGGGTTGACAAATAGCTGGGTTGATCGATGGCCAGGAGGTTCGTTACCTCCGCTTGTGAAGATAACCGTGGGACGAACTGATTCACCGGTTCCGTGGGAAGCAATTATTCCTCTTACGCGAACGCCATTTAAGAACCCATGAAGACGTCTTCTTTGAAATTCCGCAGCGGCGCGGCGTTAATGCTTGCGCTTTGGGCGCTGTTCCTGCTCAGCGCAATGGTGATTTCGTGGGCGCTTGACATTAATTCGCGCCTTGTCGTTTCCGGCAATGCAAGCCGTGTTTTGGACGCCGAGGCGATGGCATCCTCAGGAGCTGACGTTGCGCTGGCGGAGGTCGCACTCCGCCCAAACGCCGCGCCGAGCTCACCGAATTTGCACGGACGCGTACGTAATCAGGAAAGTTACGACGTCCAAATGATAGGCGAATGTGGCCGCCTGAATTTGAACTTCCTTACTCAAGGGGAGGATCCAACAAAACTGGAAATTCTGCGGCATTATCTCAGCCTTAAAGGAGTCGAGCTGAATGACGTTGATACCATGATAGATTCTTTGCTCGACTGGGTTTCACCTGGACGAGGCATTCATCACTTAAATGCCTGTCCGGAGACCGATGATTATCAGCCGCGGCACGCGCCGTTAACTTCTGTGGAGGATCTCAAGAAGATCTGCGGATGGGCTGAGTTCACTTCCAAGCCAGGTTGGGACCAGGATTTTACCGTCGTCACGACGTGTAGTTGTATCGACCTTGCCTGGGCCTCGCGCGATGCCTTGCGCGCTCTAGGGATTGGAGACGACAGGGTTGATCAGTTCCTGCAACTGCGTCGTGGCTCTGATGGAATTGACGGAACCGCTGATAACTTGCAATTCGCAGCAGCCGGGCTGACGCCAAGTGGTGGCGGTTGCGGCCAATTACCAGTGGAAGTTCAGAATGCACTTGGGCTTAACCTGCGCCAGCCGCAAAATCAGCAGCCACCATTTGCATCTCAAGGCTTGATTGGATTCAATTCGCCGGTTTTCCGCGTTGTGAGCGTAGGAAAGTCAGGCGACGTTAGCCGTACCGTTCAGATGATATTATCAAAAGGAGCCGTAGGTGGCCCTCCCACCGTGATAAGCTGGAAGGAGCTTTGATACAGAGACAGGGGATGCCACTTATTTTCATAATTCCCACTGCACACGGATGGAATTTTCTGCGTTCATCGCCGTCCGCATCGGCGCGCCCGGCAGCTGCGGACAGCGCCAGCCATAATGGTTCATGGAATGTTCGCAGGCTGCAGACGCTGGGGGAAGCTGTGCCGTTGCTTTCAGCGACCGACGATTTTGTCCTGGGCCTGCCAGTTGCTGCCGTGCTCGCCCAGCGATTTCGCCTGCCCAGTGTCGATCCGGCGGAGTTTCCCGAAATGATTCGGATCCAGATCGAAAAGGTGTTGCCGTTCTCAGCTGAAGAGGTGACTACCGACTTCGAAGTGATCGAACAAAATGAAAACGAAAGTGTTGTGTCGGCAGTGGCGATCAGAAATGAGCAGCTTGCCGAGATTGCCGCTCCCTTGCTCGACCGCGGTTTTATCCCGCGGCAGGTCACCGTCTATGCAGCGCAACGCGCCAGCACTTATGCGCCAAAGGGAAATGCGCTCCTCATTTATCCTGAAGGGGAGAAGCTCGTTTACGCCATGACGGAAAACGGCAAGCTGAGCCTTGCGCGCGTGTTTGAAAATGGCAACGGGGAACAACTGCAACTTGAGCTGCCCCAGTTGCGAATGAGTGCCGAGCTGCAAGGCATCAATGCTTCCTTTCCAAATGTGTTGCTGGATGAAAGCTGCTACCAAATGCGCGACACTGTGGAGGGAATTCTCGCCAGCCCTACCGAGATAGTTGGGGTCGAACTGCCACCCGCGTCAGTTAAGTTAAACCTGCTGCCGGAAAGCTGGCGCCGCCGTCGCTCACAATTGATCAGGCAGGCAGGATGGCGAAAGCGGCTCGTGTGGATAGGGGGCGCTTACATTGCGCTTCTCTTTCTTTTGTTCGCGTATCTAGGCTTGCTCCGGTTTCAAATAGGACGCCTTGACCGGCGCATCGCACACGACTCTCCTGAGACGCAGTTCGTCCACACCACCGAAGCGAACTGGAAGGCATTGGCTCCGGCAATCGATGCACATTATTACCCCGTCGAAATTCTGCTGCACCTTTTCGAAAGTCTGCCGTCGCCCGAGGTGCGGATTACGGCATACAACCAGTCGGCGCGGCAAATTTCCGTTGATGGCGAGGCGAATACCGCTGCTCTCGCTTATCAGTTCATCGAAAAGATAAAGAAGAATCCAGATTTAGGTGCTTTCCAGTTTGATATGGCTGCGCCTCGCATTCTGCCGAACGACCATGCGCAGTTTCGATTGGAGGGGAAACCCCGATGATGCCGGCATGGTACTATCGAATGAATCCGCGCGAGCGTATGCTTTCGTGGGTAGCAGCGGGCACGGTGTTTGTGTTACTGAACCTTTTTATTTTGGACTGGATCTTCGGCGCGCTGGCGGCAGCGCAAAAGGAACTCGGGACGCGCAGGGCTACGTTGGCCGAGCAGGCTCTTTACGTGAAAGAACGAGACCTCTGGACCAAACGCGACGAATGGATCCGCCAGCATCAGCCAACCCTCAAAAATCCAGCAGAAGCCTCTGCGTTACTTGATCAGTTAAAGGAAATCGCCGGCAAATATAATATTCTGATCGAGAATCCGGCGATTGGTTCCGGGGAAACGACGCCATATCATCAGACGATTTATGCTTCCATTGAAACAAAGAGCCCCTGGCCGCCTCTGGTTCATTTTCTTTATGATGTGCAGCGACCGGACGCGTTCATCGTATTTGAAAATGTTAATCTGGCGATTGATGGCAGCGATCCCACGATGATGCGTGGCAAATTTAAAATCGCCCGCTGGTTTGCTCCGGCGCAACGAACGAAGTAATATACCGGGTCCTTCTATGAAATATTCGCTTACGCTAATGTCAGCGGCTCTGCTCGGAGTGATTTGCGCACAGGCGGAAGATGTCCTGCCGCCACTGTTCAGCTATGATCGTTACGCAAAAATGGTGGATAACTCGCCGTTTGCGATCGCAACGGCAGTGGCAGCCCCCGCGGCCACGCCCGATTTTGCGAAAGACCTTTACGTGGCCAACGCAGCCCGTTCACCCGACGGCGATTTGGTAACGATCGCTTCGACTTCCGATCACAATTTCAAGAAATACCTCACCACCCGAGGATCTGTAGACGGCTACAGTATCGCCAATATTGAATGGTCGGAACGCGTGGGTGCGACGAAGGTGACAATTAGCAAGGACGGAAATTTTGCGACCATCACATTCAATCAGGCGCTGATGCAACAGTCTGCGCCCAACCCGGCGCTTGCTGGAAGAACGTTCGCACCACCCGCGCCCAACATGCCAAATTCTAACGGACCCGCACTGAAATTACCTGCCGCGTTGCCCGCCGAAGTGCAACAGTTGGTTCCGCAGCGAGAACCTCGATCTCCCCATTCCCGGGGTTTGATCCAACGGAGCCCTAGGGGCACCTCAAAATCGCCGGGCGCGAAGAACTAGGATTGAAACTTCGGGTGGTTTAACCGCCGCCCCAATCGTCGTCTGCAGTGTCAGCCTGTCGATCCGGACCGGCGGAATACAGGTCATAACCGCTTGGGTTTTTGAGACCAGGGCAGCGATAAATGTACTCATTTCCCCACGGGTCTTTTGGCAGCTCTTTGAATAACTGATACCATCGGGCGGGCCTGGGATCCCTGTCCGGCTGGGTCACCATCGCCTGCAAGCCTTGCTCGGTTGTCGGATAAAAGCCATTCATGCTTTCATACAACTGCAATTGCGTTTTAATCGCCTGGACATCCGCTTGAACACGCATGCTTTTCGCGATGGCAGTTGTGTTGCCCAGTTTTGAAATCGCCACTCCCAATATGATCACGATGATGCTTACCACGAGCATGATCTCGAGCAGCGTGAAGCCCTGTTGTTTTCTTTTGATTCTCATCTCGATAAAGGAGTTACCCTTCCATTCTGTGCGCGTTACACTACCTTGCTCTTCAAGAATTTCTAGTGTCCGGTGCGCAATAGATAATCCGACTTGTCCCAGATATACTTTAACTGAATCTGCGTGGCGCGAATTGCCGCAGCTCCCGTGTCGGCGCCATTGACGACAACCAGGTCGTTCGTGCCTACTTTCAAACTCGTGGCCGGCACAATTTTCTGAGCGCGCAGCCACCCGGTGTAGTTGAAATGCATCTGCGTGGAGAGCGGTTCTACTTCACCTCTGTACGCCGGATCAGCAAGATCTGGCAGCGCGAGGGAAGCAGACCCAATGTTCTGGCCGTTAATGTAAATTTCCGGTGGAGCGTCAATGCGCGGATTGGCGACTTCGAAGGTCAGCAGGGCCGTCAGCGGTTGGGCTTCGATTGGAAACTGAAATGCCGCACCGTCCTGGGTTTGTCCGTTGATCCGGATCGTCTCAGGGGAAAGGGTTGCCGTAACGCTCCCGAAGTTCTCAACGTCGTCAGGCGGCGGGTGCAATCTTGGCATCGATGAGAAAGGTTCGGGAATGACATCGCGGTGTTCTGCATTCACCGGATGGACGACTTCACTGCTCGTCATCCAATCGAGATACGCTGCTCGCAGCGTTTTCCCGTCGCCGGGCACCTCAATATCGATGGAAGAGGCTCCAGTCATCGGAATGAGCACCGAATCCGAGCTCGGCAGATTCATTCCCGTGCCAAGCTTTCCAGAGCGCAAAACGTGTGAACCAGACTCGTCCCAAGCAATCAACTCAGGCTGCTGATCTCCTTTGTCATCGAAGAACAGGCGGAAAAAAAGAACCTGATAATCCGGGCTCGGTTGCGTGACACGAATCCGAAAGACGCTTTTGGTCATGGGAGCGCCTTCGGTCGTTTCAGCCGGCAGAAGGGTCAGCGCTTCAACCCAGGAGGGAGCGTTTTGAGTTTTTGAATTTTGAGGTGCGTTTTGGCGTAGATCGAGCCAGGCGCTCTCCGGAACCGGCTGGTCTGTCGTTATGTCGGTGGTTGCATCAGCCGGAGAGGGAAGCGCATCGGTGAATGCTTCCTGTGCGCTGACGCGACAAATCGCGGCGAACAATATCGCAAAGACGGCGCGAACTAACATTGAGCGGGCGAGATTATTCGAGCCCGGCCTTGATTGCAAGTTTTCACTTTCAATGCGGCCTGAATTGCAGGCTGTGTGTCATTTCGAATACCGCCGACAAAATGCTGAAAACAACCAGACCAACCAGCGCGGCAATCACCACAATGATTACCGGCGGAATCAATTGCGAGATTAAGCCAACAGTCTTGTCCAGCTCGCGCTCATAGACGTCGGCAATGGCCTGCATCGTTTCCGCAAAGTGTCCTGTTTGTTCTCCCACTGCCATCATGTCCGTGAACAAATCCGGAAATAGTTTTTGAGCCTGCAACGCTGCCGAAAGCGTCGCGCCATCGATGACCGCTCTGCGCACCTCGCCCAGTTTTAGTTCGAGGAATCGGTTCCCGGCAATTTCAGTTACCAGATCGAGTGCACGGAGCAGAGGTATCCCATTTTCGATCAAAGTTCCCAGCGTACGCGAGAATTGCGCGTAGTAACGGTGTCGAATGACGCGGCCGTATCCGGGAATCATCAGCCGGAAACGATCCCAACCGATGCGCCCTTCGTCGCTACGAACCAGCGCGCGGAAACCGATTATTGCGCTTATCCCCAATAACAGTCCTACCCACCAATAACCCGTGATCGCGTGGTGGATTTGCAGCAGAATGCGGGTGGGCAATGGAAGAGCTCCGCCGGTTTGTGCCATGAAGCCGGTCAACTGGGGCACCATGAACGTGATAAAAATTGTAATCAGAACGGCGCCGGCCAGCGCAAGAAAGGCGGGGTAAATCAACGCCTGTTGTACGCGGTCTCGCAGCTCCTTGGCCTGCATCAAATGTTTGACCAACCGCAGTAGAATCTGGGGCAATGCTCCGCTCGCCTCGCCGGCAGCTACCAGGTTTACGTAGAGAGGTGGGAAAATCCGCGGCAGCTCACTCAACGCTTGCGAGAAACTCCGGCCATCGATCAGCGCCTGATGCAGCGTGTGCGTCATTTGCTGAACGCGTGGCTGTTTCAAACGTTTTTTCAACACGGACAGCCCTTCGTCGAGCGTCATCCCTGCTTGCAGCAGATGGGCAAGCTGCTCTGTGAAAACGAGCAACTGACCGTGCGGAATTTTCAAATTCTGCGTGGCCGGCGCTGGCGTGGCGCCTTCTCGCTGCGTTGTTTTGACTTCCGGCCCCACTAACTCGATCCGAACAGGGATACATTTTTGCAATTCGATTTGCCGAATAGCAACTGCTCGATCAGGGCAATCAAGCACGCCCTCAACCAGGGACCCCTGCGCGTCACGGGCACGGTATGCAAACTGTGGCATCGGCGTGGAAAATTAGTCGGAAACCGGAGATCGCAAACTAGAAACTGGCTTCGGCAAGCTAAATCGCTAAAACCTTAAATCGTGCGAACGGCGTCTTCGGTGTAACGATGTAACGGTTAACGAGTCACGAGTGAGGTGCGCTTGTGCCTAATTACCAGAACACGAGAAAATTTTCGCTTGCCATTCTGTTTGATCTTGGTAAGAGCGGCGGACATGAAGTTTGCGGCCGTACTCGTGCTCGTCTCCATTGGATGTATATCGCAAACATTGGCGGTGTTGCGCCCGCTCTTTCCGGCAAAACCGGCGCCACCGTTTAGCGGCGAAGTGATTGCCAGCGGGAACGATTCAACGCGGCATCCCGGCTGGGGTGTGCCAAAATAAGAACTCACATCCGGTCGCGAAGCGCCGGCTTTTTGCCTTGCGAGTCATCGAAAGCGCGACGTACAAGGTTGCGCCACCACAATGAGAGCGCTACGTGAATGCCGCCTTTACGGAATCATTGATCTCGGTTACATCTCGCGACTGCGCGATTGCAATCGCGTCGCCGAACAAATGGTCACCGGTGGTGTCGATCTCATCCAACTTCGCGGAAAAGGAAGATCGATCGACGAGCTGATCAATCTCGCGTCCGAGATCCATGAAATCACTGCCCGATCCAACACGCCGCTAATTGTGAACGACCATGCCAAGATCGCGGCGCAAGTTCCCGTCGAAGGCGTGCATGTTGGACAGGAGGATGATTCGATTCTTGTTGCGCGCAAAAAAGCCGGAAGAGATTTGATTGTTGGTAAATCGACCCACAGTCTGGCCCAAGCGCGCACAGCGCAGGATGAAGGCGCCGATTACATCGGATTTGGTCCGATCTTCGCCACGCCAACGAAACCAGATTATCAGCCAATCGGGCTGGGCGACATCAGACAGGTTCACCTAGACGTCAACGTTCCGATTTTTTGCATCGGTGGAATCAACATCGACAATCTTCAGCAGGTGATCGATGCCGGAGCGAAACGCGTTGTCATGGTTTCGGCCTTGCTCGAGGCGCACAGCATCGTTGATTACGCGCGCTGCGCCACAGACATGCTGGCGTAGCAAGACCACTGAGTACTGACCACATGACCATTGACCACGAAACTTCGGCGGACTGGAGACCACTTGGTCTTGCTGTCCGTTGTCTGTGGTCCCGGGGTCGCTTTTGAATCATGTCCGTACTTGTTGTTGGCTCGATTGCAATCGACACGGTTAAGACACCGGTAGAGGAACATTCCGACTTGTTAGGCGGTTCCGCTTCCTACGCTGCATTGGGCGCAAGTTTCTTTTCGCCAGTTCGGTTGGTCGGAATTGTCGGCAGCGACTTTCCCGAATCCGAATTTCAGTTTTGGAAATCGCGCAAGATAGACAGCGAAGGCGTGCAGCGCGCGAATGGAAAAACATTTCGCTGGTCGGGTGAATACTCCTGGGACCTGAACACACGGGAGACGCGCTCGATTGCGCTGAACGTCTTCGAAGATTTTAAGCCGGCGTTGCCGGAGTCGTATCGTGAAACCGATTTCGTGTTGCTGGCGAACATCGCACCCTCATTGCAAGCGCATGTGCTCGACCAGATGAAGCGTCCCCGTTTCGTTGTGGCCGACACCATGGACCTCTGGATCGAGACGGCCCGATCAGACCTCGATGTGCTGCTTCGGCGCGTGAATCTCCTGATCTTAAACGACAGCGAAGCGCGCGAGATCACCAAGGAGACAAGTCTTATCAAGGCGGGACGTAGCATTCGAAAAATGGGGCCGCAGTTCGTTGCGATAAAAAAGGGCGAACATGGCGCGCTGCTTTTTGGCGAACGCGACCAATTTTTCAGCTGTGGCGCCTATCCGCTTGAAGACATTCACGATCCCACCGGAGCAGGGGACACATTTGCCGGCGGAATGGCGGGATATCTCGCGGGCACTGTGAAGAAAGTGCATTTCAACGATCTGCGAAAGGCGATGATTTACGGCAGCGTTCTGGCCAGTTTTTGCGTGGAAGCATTTAGCCTGGAGCGTTTACGCACACTTTCGATGGACGAAATTAATAAGCGCTACGAGACGTTCAAACTGATGAGCCAGTTCGAGGCGCCGTTGTGAGCACGAAGACCGAACTGGGTTATCGCATATTACTGTTTCGCGCTTTGATCGCGATGGCGTTTTGCATTGCCGCCGTGTTGATTTGTTATTTTTGGATTGATCGGCCCGTGGCGTTCTTTGTCTATCATCACCGCGTCAACAGATTCGAAGTTTTTCGGTGGCTTACTTACCCACCGCCGGAAGTACAGAATTGGTCGGCTCTTGTTTTGACGATCTTAATGGTTCGACGAGCGTGGGGACCATTTTTGCACTGGCAAAAGACGCTGTTTGTCGCATGTCTCAGCCTGATCGTTGCCGATGATTTCCGCATCTCGTTCGGCGATGTTTTCGGTCGCAACTGGCCGGACACCTGGACTCACGATAATGCATCGCTCATTGGCACCGGGACGTACGGCTTCCATCCATTTCAGCGCGGCGACGATATCGGCAGCTTTCCCTCGGGCCACGCAGCCAGAATCCTGGCCTTTGCTACCGTGTGGCTAATCGCAATGCCTGGCAGTCGAACCGTTCAAGTCGTAGTCATCATTCTCTCAGCTTCGATGCTCGTGAGTCTTGTGGCGATGAATTATCATTTCGTTAGCGATGTGATTGCCGGGAGCGTGCTGGGTGGAACCATCGCGGTGTACGCGGCCCACTTGGCCGGGCTGAAACGCCGTGATTCGATTGTGGCGTCGATATGATTTGCATTTGCAGGTTCCCGACCAGGCAAATCGCCCGACTTCGCCACAAGATTGGACTTCTTGTCCTTGCAATTGTTTGCGCTGCGCGGGTCGATGCTGACGCGCGTGAGTCCAAAGATTGGATCGTTCTGGAGAATTGCCGACTGATTTCAAATCCGGCGAATGATGGCGACAGTTTTCACGCAAGTGCCGGCGCGAGGGAATACATTTTTCGCCTTTACATGGTTGACGCGCCGGAAACGGACGAAATGAATCCAGCACGGCTGGTTGAGCAGGCGAAATACTTTGCGGTCACCGCCCCCGAGGCTATTGAAGTGGGCCAGGCAGCCAGGGAATTCACGCGCCAGAAATTGTCCAAACCGTTTACGGTATTTACGCACATGTCAGATGCGATGGGTCGCAGTAGACTCGAGCGATTTTATGCGTTTGTGCAGACCAAAGACGGTGATCTCGGCGAACAGTTGGTTCGCAATGGGCTTGCGCGAAACTATGGATTCAAAGCCGTGCCGCCGGGATCAAGAAATTCGCGAGCGGAAGTAAAAAAACTTCAACAATTCGAAGCCCAAGCAAGGCAGGAGAGAACCGGAGGATGGGGCGTCAACGCTGGGCGACTCAGTGCACGGTCTCAAGTGCCGGCGACTTTTAGTGTCTTCGTGGCTGAAAAGAATGCTCGATCCAGAACATTGCCTCCGAAGAACACATTCCGCTGGATTTCCACACCGCCGCGGCCAAACCCTTTAGTTACAGTCAGCGCGGTTGAAGCTCCAAAGTCGCATGCAAAGGGAAAAATCGAACCGGGTCAGATCGACATCAACACGGCGACAGAAAAAGAATTGAGAATGATCCCCGGCATCGGACCAGTCATGGCTGCCCGAATTATTGCCGGACGACCTTTCCGCAGCGCCGACGACTTAAGAAAGATAAACGGAATCGGTGACAAAACTTACGCCAAGGTCCGGCCGTATTTTGAGTAGCGATTTCGATCACACTCACGGAGAGGCAAAGAAAGCGCGCGCCCGTGGGGATTCGAACCTCAAACCTTCTGATCCGTAGTCAGATGCTCTATCCAGTTGAGCTACGGGCGCCCGAGAAGAACAGCTAATTTGCGAAGGAAGGGTGCGACGGTCAAATAATGCAAAGAAAATCGAA
>JBKPLD010000032.1:0-5050 GCA_046731415.1 Verrucomicrobiota bacterium | reverse complement strand
ATAGTAACCCTGGTTTTGTCGCGCACGCGAGTGCGATCAAGTCCTGCGCGACGAACTTCGCGCTTTATGACCGACAGTTTATTTTACATGAGTGGCGTCTTCCCAGCGAATTGCCGCACGGAGCAATTCGCCCAGAGAATTAACGCCGAATTTTTCCTTCGCGCGCGCACAGTAAGCCTGCACAGTTTTCAAACTCAAATGCAGATCTTCGGCGATCTGCGCTGTGGTGCGCCCCTGGCCAAGTAGGCGAAATATCTCCAACTCGCGATCACTTAAACGTTCCACCGGAGAACTCTCGACTTCTTTAGGCGATGAGCTAAACCGGCGCGCCATGCTGTTCACGACCCTTTCACCGACATAAACGCCGCCTTCCAACACCCGGCGAATAGATCCGAGCACGCTTTTTGTACTCTCTCGCTTCATGACGTAACCGCGTGCGCCAGCACGCAAAGCGCGTTCGGCGTAAAGGGCTTCATCATGCATGGAAAGCACGATCAAGGCCACAAGCGGGAATTGACTCTCCAGATTCTTGACCAATTCCAAACCAGATTCATTCTTCAAAGAAATGTCCACAAGAGCGACATCGGGTCGCGTCTTTGCGATGCCTGTTATGGCTCCGGCGGAATCCTCGGCTTCGCCGCAGACGATCAAATCGTGCTGGCTGTTAATCAGATTGACCAATCCTTCCCGAACTAATGGATGATCGTCGATAAGAAAAATACGGCTTTTGCGTGGCTCACCTGTCTTGGAAGTTGGGTCCATTATTGTCGATTTCGGTCAGTTTCGTCTTGCAGATTCAATTTACACGTTACGATCGTACCGCGCTGCCCGTTCCGTCGAACATCGAAACTCGCCCCAGCGAGGGATGCCCCATGGCGCATCAATTGCAAACCAAGTCCCTCCGAGCGGGGTAATCTATCTGGAAATCCGATTCCATCATCGCTAATGGTAAGAGAAAGTTCGGATAATCGTCTGGTGAGCCGAATAGTAATTCGCTGGGCGGCAGCGTGCTTGATCGAGTTCGTTACGGCTTCCTGGGCGATCCGATAGAGTTGGGTCGCAATTGCCGAGTCGTTAATTCGCAGAGACTCTTCTCCTTGGAAAACACAGGCGATGCCAAAGCGCTCTGTTATATTTTCCGCCAAGGCGTGAAGGGCAACCGTCAGCCCATCAGCATCCAGTTCCGGCGAGAAGAACCCGCGCGCCAGATTGCGAGTAAGATCAATACCATCTTCAACATAACGCACGAGCTTTTCTGCCTCCCCTGTCTCCGGTGCCGATCGTAGTGCGAGTTTCTCCTTGAGCACTTGAGCGGCGAGCGCGGTGCCTGTCAGATGTTGACCGACGCTATCATGCAGTTCCTGGCCTAACCGGTGTCGCTCGCGATCCGCCACTTGCGCAATCTCGCGATCAAGTCGTTGCCGTTCCGCGACCTCACGCTGCAGCGCTGCCGTTCGCTCCAACACTCTTCTATCCAATTCGCGAACAAGGGTTCGCAGTTTTGATAACATGCCGGAAAAAATAGCGAACGATACAAAAGCCATTCCCACATTCCAGAACCCGAGCGTGGGAATGCCAGCCGCCAGATCTGACCACATCCACGCTACGATGCAAATGACAGCAACGACCAATCCGAGCAGCAAATTGCCAAACCACGCAGCGAGAGAAATTGGCAACAAATAAAAGAGAAGAAGTGGGCGCTCGTATCCCGTGAGGAAATCAATATAGCCTATGATTGCTACCAGAAAGAGGCAGGCAGCGATTAACGCTCCTTTGTGGCAAACAATCCAGTGTGAAAGACGACGCAGCTTCTTCATAACTTGTTCAAGCTGGCGCGGCGTCGATTCTTATCCGGGGGCTTTGCTATTGAAGCCAGCCAGAAAAGTGGAAGGCTATCGACACGGATTTCTAGCGCAAAGCATCCCTTACTTTTTCCCCTGGACGTTGCTTTTCCAAAGTCTTGATAATTTGCCGCGCGTTTCGAAGTTGTTCATCCATCGTCGCTAGATGCTGCACTCTCCGGTCAAAGGCGGCCTCTATCTCATCGGCGACCGCTAAGGATGCCTTGGTAGGCTGAGACGTCCTTTGCAGCTCAGTGTTGAGATTCATGGCTTCTTCAACGACCCGCTGGTCGGTGCAGGGATCTTCGGCGACAAAATCGGCCGGCACATCGGAGCTATTAATACGCTTGCTTAGAGGTACGAGGCACTGAGCACAATATGGCTCCTCTACGAACTCCAACAACGAACTGATCGCTGACTCCGGACTCTCAATTAAGGCAGTATATAAGAGTCGATGGACCACGCGCGGACCGTAGCCTTGTTCAGCTTGAGCACACGCCGTTACTGTGCGCAGCCAATACCTGTAGGCGTGCTCTTCATCCCGCACCAACTGGAATCCCGCGACCCGATGGAAGTTAAGCATTGAACGCACGACCTCGCGCACGTCGCGTAACAGATGGACAAAGAGCGCCTCCGGGAAAAGTTTACGCAAGGCGCAAATATGCAACGAGTACTCCGGCGTTCCATCTACCCACCGCATCTTGGGTTCGGATGGCGGACGAATCGTTTTCCGTTTTCTTTCCAAATTCGCTCGGTGGCGCAGAATTAGATCGTTGATGCTCCGGCCAAAATTGGCGAAGAATTCTTCGCGTGAAATATCCATCGCGCTCAAGATGGTACGATCACCGCGCGCAACGCCGACCTGATAACTGGCAGCGACACTTGCTGCGAATTGGCCCATCCAATTCGATTCTGGCACCGGAAATATATTTGGATGCTGGCCCAGGCACCAGGTGAGGATACTAGTTCCAGAACGGGGCGAGCCTACCACGAAAATTGGACGGTTTACCTCTTGCATCTGATCTGATCGAGTCACTTTACCTGGGATCTTCTGCGTATCCAAAAGCTACCGCCGAGCCAGGACGACAAACTTGGGAAAGCGGCTTTGAGCTCTTTCTGGTGATAGTAATTTAGATAACTGTTGGCCATTAGAACCTCGAAGTCAGAATTGAACAAGAGGAACGCCTGCAGCAGGTATTGCTCACTCCAAAACCGAAATTGCTCCATTACCCAATCACGCCGGTAATCAAAGGGCAGAAAAACATCGTGGATGTGCACGATGACTTCTGCTTTGAGGCGCGGCAGAACTTCCAAAAGCAGATAGTTGACATCTCCGCCGATTTTTACCGTGTGAGAACTGTCAATAAACAGCATGTCGCCAGGATTGAGTTGTGAAAAGAAATCAATCTCAATGTCCTGCACTCTTTTCTCGATCAGGGAATACGAGCTCGGAAGGTTTTGTCTGAGAAAGTTCTGAGGCGATGGGTCGATGCAGATAAGATTAGGTTCGTTGTTTTTCGTGAGTGCCTCTCCCAATATGAGCGAAGAAAAACCGCTTCCAATTTCCACGATCAATCGCGGGTGAAAATGACGAACCATGCAGTAAGCCACCAATGCGTCCACCCCTCCGAAAAGACCATTATTGAGGTAAAATCGCACAGACCCCTCGGCTGGCTCGGGTGGCAGCTGTTCGCATTCATCCCGGAATTTTGAAAATTGTCGTAACAGACCGAGCTCCACGGAATCGTTCATATCGATCCCGACCAGTTCGCTTGGCCGGTCCCAGACTGTTTCTGATAAGCTCCGGGTATCAGGAATTGGTTGATAGAAATGAACCGGGGTCACATGGAACCCGTGTTGTTCCCAAAGTGGAAAGATCTCGCGAAATTGTTTGCTTCGGAGACAACGCGGCATTACAGCCGCGATGAAATTTGAAACTTCCATTACATCGAGATTTCCCTGTGCTACTTCAGCGGCAAGTTCATGCAGAATCGTCGACGCGGAACTGAGGTCGCGTCTCACCTTTACTGAGCCAATGGGCGTCTCGGGCTGACTGGCCCCGTACAAGCGAAAGTCATAAATCCGTGAATCTGTAATCCAAGGGATTTGCGTGTGTCCTGATCCCTGGCCTTTGCTTACCAGCCTTTCGTTGCCAGCCGACGTCGAAACGCGCACCTCTCCCCCCGCGAGATCGTTTGTTTCCCATGAAATCATGACGCTGCTTTGACCGAAAGGCAGCGGGTTCGGCGTCGCACTGATTCTCCCAGTGATCTGTTCAGTTCGCTCCGTATTACTCACTTCTGGAATCAAAGTCACGTGCCCGTGGCCAGCGTCATCTCCGTCCTACGAAAGGCCGCCTCTTGCCCCAAAGTTTTCAGATGCTCGTCGCTAAATAAATACTCTAGCTTGGTGCGCGCTGCGTCGGCGGAATACAAAGCGCGCGTTTTTTTGATGCCGTTTTCTGAGAGCCGGTTCCAGAGTTCCTCCGATTCGTAAAGTTCAATTAAGGCTTGTGCAAAATCTTGGGGGTCGTCAGCGAGCAGGATGTTCTCGCGATCTGTTAATTCCATGCCTTGAACGGCGAGGGACGTTGCGACTACTGGCACGCCGAAGGCCATGCTTTGATTGATCTTTCCTTTCACGCCCGCGCCAAACCGCAACGGTGCGACAGATAGCCTTACGCTATCGAAAAATGGACGAACATCTGTTTGTAATCCCGCAACAACGATCCGCTCATTTGCTAACGCAGCGATTTCCGGGGGCGCCTTGTCGCCAATGATGTAGAACTTGGCATCACGCAGGTGCTCGCTCACTAGCGGATAAATCTTCTGCACGAAAAACAGAACTGCATCGATGTTTGGCCTGTGCTGGAAGCCGCCTATGAAAAGATAGTCTCGCCGAAGCGGGAATGGCGTCTTCGAACCGGGGACATCGACAATGTTTGAAACCAGCTGAATAGACTTTCCAGGTTGTGTCTGCTGGAGCAGTTGTTGTTCGACGGGACTTACCACCCAGGTTTCATCCGCCCGATCAATCAATTCGTGCTCCAGTCGTTGTTTTTCCTGCGCCTTGCGGCGCATGTCGGGATCCTGAGTCAACCGCGCTTCGCTATCCTCGCGAAGGTAGTGAAGATCCACGGTATCGAAAATGATCCGGCTCTGCGGCGCATGCAGCCGAACGTCTGCGATGTGTTTGCGCGCAAAATCGCA
>JBKPLD010000031.1:0-50662 GCA_046731415.1 Verrucomicrobiota bacterium | reverse complement strand
CGTCACACAGGGATGTCGCCGGCAATCCGGAGGGCCCCGTGATGGGCATCACCGAAGTCAAAGCTGCTGAGACGCCCGATCCAGACGCCGAGACCAACCTCGCACTACAGATCGGCATAAAAAAACAACCAGGCACAACGGTCGATCATACCAAAGTGAAGATCTTGGTGGAATTTTATGACACGGTTGGTGACAAAGATGTGAAGCTCACCGACGCGGACGTCAATTACGAATGGCTTACACCAAAGCACGATTGGTCGGACACAAATCCAGAGCTGCTGGCAGTCAGTTATCTCCGCCCGAAAACGGGAGTCGGCTCGCCGGAGTCCTCGCTTTCTGAAACGGCGGCGAGCGTGCGCCCCGGGCAAAAGGGCAGGGTCAAAAGTTCCACTACAGATAGCGGAAAGCGAAAATATCTCGGATACCGGATCCGGATTTATTACGACGATAAATTGCAAGCCGTTCAGGCCGAACCTTCGCGGCTTTTGCAGCTTTTTCCTGCGGCAGAGAACAGCTCGACACAATGAGAAGGCGTTGAGATCGTGCTCCGCGCTCAGAAACAGGCGGCGTCAATGGGGTGAACTGCAAGTGAGTTCTCGACATGACAAAGCAAGGAACGACAGAAAATTGGACTAAGATGGAGATTTTATTTCCAACTTCGTCATTTGGCATTCCTTCGTCGTTCGTCATTTGGATTTCGTCATTTAAGAATGTGATCAGGTGTATTTTGCCGATTACGTTCTTTGTCCTTTTCGCTGCGAAAACCGAAGCCCAAATCCAGGTGGATCTGAAGTTCAAGCGATTGCAGTACATTGCGTATGAACCAGTGGTAGCGACACTCAGCATCACCAATCTGGCGGGACGCGACATCGATTTTCACGACGTCGGCGGGCAATCATGGCTTGGGTTTGAGATAACTGGAAACGAAGGTCAACCCGTGGCGGCGATGAGCGCTGAGAGCGGCCAACCGCCCTTGAAAGTTGGAGCCGGGCAAAGAGTCACGCATCAGATCAATCTGACCCCACTTTATCCTGTGCACGAGTTTGGCACTTATCACGTACGGACGAATGTTTATTTTGCCGATCTTGGAAAGTTTTTTTATTCCCCTACGCGAGTTTTTGAAGTAACCGATGCGCGGCCAATCTGGCAGCAAACAGTCGGTATCCCTGACGGCGTTTCGGCATCTGGCAATGTGCGCACGTACTCGCTTCTGACCAATCGCTTTCCTGACCATACCTCCTTGTACGTGCGCGTGCAGGACAAAGACAGTGGAATCGTGTATGCGACTTATTCGTTAGGCCGGGCCATCGTCTTTGAAGAACCACAGGCGGAAATCGATCATGCCAATCAGTTGCATGTTCTGCACTGCTCCGCTCCCCGAGCCTGGGCCTATTCGCGTATCGGCTTGAACGGCGAGTTGCTGGCACACTCCTCCTTCATGGAGACCAAAAGCCGGCCGCGTCTCGTCCGCGCTACAAATGGCGACGTGGCAGTGCGCGGCGGCATGGTCGAATCGCCGACCGCGCCAAGCTTGCGCAGTACGGCACCAAAACTATCAGCTCGCCCGCCTCAACTGCCGAAAGACGATTAGCGATGCTGACAAATCATTACCAATTCCCACTATTTGCCGCCGGTATGCTAATTGCCTTTCTGGGGAGTTTGTCCCCGGCTCAAGCGAAGCGCGCTTCTCAAGACGGTAGTTCAGCTACGACCATAGTGATCGATGCAGGTCATGGGGGCTATGACCGCGGCGGGATTCCAGGACAGCGGGTTGCAGAAAAGGAGATGACCCTTGACGTGGCGCAACGGTTGAAAAAGACGCTGGCAGCAAGCGGGTATCCAGTTGTGATGACCCGCGATAGCGACGTGTTCGTGCCACTCGGAACCCGCGTCGCGATCGCCAACTCTTACCCGAACGCTATTTTCGTTTCCATTCATTTCAACTCTGCGAAGCGAAGCGGTGCTGGTGGAATCGAAACATATTTTTATAGTCGCGACAGCCTGGCACTTGCCTCGGCCGTCCATCATTTTGTTGCAGGCGGCGCGCCTTCCTCAAATCGCAACGTGCGACGCCGGGGTTATTACGTCTTGCGCAAAACCAGGGTCCCGGCCGTGCTGGTGGAATGCGGGTTCCTAACCAACCCAACCGAAGCCGCGTACGCTCAAACGGCTTCTTATCGTCAAAAGCTCGCAGAAGAAATTGCAGCCGGCGTTCGCGGCCGCAATTCCGTCACGAGCGCGTTGACGACCACGAGAGTGGCCACGGGCGAAAGCATTCCGTTGCAACCTTACATCGATCAAACCAAAGTAGCGAAATCTGAACGCCGCAAATCCAGGCATTCACACAAAAAGAGCGCACGGCGGAAGAAAAAGTCATCGAAACCAGTCGGCTCAGAAGCAAAAGCAGGCTCAAAGGATCAGGAGGGATAATTGAACCTACCGGTCCTGACTTCGGCGCAGATGCGAGCGGCGGAAGAAGCTGCATTCGCCCGAGGCGTAGAAGTTGAAGCGCTAATGGACGAGGCGGGCGCCGGTATTGCACACGCGGTCACCAGATTTTTTCGGCCTGGGAAGTGCATTGTGTTCGCCGGAAAAGGGAACAACGCCGGTGACGCGCTGGTTGCTGCTGAACGTTTACGGCGACTTGGATGGAAAATTGAGGTGCGACTTGCCTTTCAGGAAGCTGATTGTAGCGGATTGATGCGCAAGAAACTTGAAAGCTTGCGCCGCAGACGGGCTGAGATTCCCAGCCGGACCCCATCCGCAAGTGGAACTGATTCCGGCGTCGTTCTTGTTGAACTTTTGGAGAAGGCGACTGACGAACTGTGGGTCGCGGAGGAAGCAATGGCTGCAGAGGCCTATATGCCTACCAGGACTCCGTTGATTATTCTCGACGGCTTGTTAGGGCTAGGCGCGAAGCCGCCGCTGCGCGACCCGATTCGCGCGGCCTGTCGTTATATTAATGAGTTGCGCGCAAATCAGGGCGCCTACGCGCTCGCCGTCGATCTTCCGACCGGTCTCGACGGCGATTCTGGTAAAACCGATCGCGACTGTGTTGTTGCGGATTGTACGGTCACGATCGCATTCGCCAAGCCGGGATTGCTGGTCGACGACGCGCTGAACTTCGTGGGCAGACTGGAAGTTGTGCAGCTGGATCAACTGCGCGCTCCAGAAAGAAAGGCGAAGGAAATTATCGCCGCTTTGCCAGCTCTTCATGGATTGCTGCCCAGGCGCAAATTCAGCACCTACAAGAACCAATGTGGACGCATTGGAGTAGTCGCCGGTTCCCGAGGATTCATTGGTGCCGCTTTAATGACTTCGCAGGCCGCTTTGCGCGCAGGCGCAGGTCTGGTCGAAATTTTTGTTCCAGAAGAAATTTACGAAATCGTCGCCGGCGCCGCGCCCATGGAATCAATGGTCAAACCGCTCAGGTCTTACCGCGATTTGCTCAAGGAAAAAATCGATGTCTGGGCGGTGGGACCCGGGCTTGGGAAATCCCGCGCCGCCGAGATTCTCGAAATGATCGAAAAGGCAAAGCAACCAATGGTGCTTGACGCTGACGGCCTGAATATTTTGGCGGAAAAAACTTCGACGCTCAGACATTGCAAAGGCAAACGGTTGCTCACGCCGCATCCCGGTGAAATGAAACGACTGTGGCCCGACGAAAAGGAAACGCGCGCGAAAACGGCGGCGAAATTCTGCCAGCGTTTTCCCGTGACGCTTTTGTTGAAGGGTAGCCGAACGATCGTGGCGGAACAGAACCGTCCTCTGAGCTATAATGCGACCGGCAATCCGGGGATGGCCACGGGAGGTATGGGCGACATTCTCACCGGAGTCTGCGCAGGTTTGGCGGGGCAAGGTTTGTCGCTTTATGATGCGGCGCGACTCGGCGCATGGTTATGCGGCCGAGCGGCGGAGATCGCGATTTTTGACGGCAGCCAGAGCGAGCAATCGTTGTTGCCGCGCGACGTCCTCGATCACCTGGGCGCGGCGTTCAAAGAATTAAACGCTTGAGCGGAGCCATGAATCTCCAAACCGAGCAGACAAATTACGAGGCACCGAAGACAGAGACAGCCTGGAGCCGGGTGAAGAAAGCGCTGGGGCCGCTCGCTGTAGTCGGCGTGGTGATCGCGAAGTTTTTCGCGAAGCTAAAGTTTCTTCTGCTGCCGCTACTGAAATTCCTTCCTATCCTGCTCAAATCCGGCGGCACGATGTTGTTGATGATCTGGGTCTATACCCAGATGTGGGGTTGGAAATTCGCGCTCGGATTTGTCCTGCTCCTGTTGGTGCATGAAACCGGTCACTTGCTTGTCGCTAAAAAGTTCGGACTTAAAGTCGGCGCGCCGGTCTTTATTCCGTTCATGGGCGCGTTCATCGCCCTCAAGGAAGCACCGCGCAATGCGTGGATGGAAGCGTGCGTCGGGATCGGCGGGCCGATGCTGGGGAGTGTGGGCGCGTTGGTTTGCAATTTGCTGGGCGAATTCTTTGCCGCGCCGCTTTTTATCGCGCTCGCCTGGTTTGGATATTTTCTCAATCTTTTTAATCTGACTCCGGTCGGAATGCTCGATGGCGGGCGCATCGTGACGGCACTTTCGCGCTGGCTTTGGTTGCCAGGATTCGCCTTGCTGCTCTGGTTCGGGTGGAAATATCCGAATTTTATTATTTGGCTGATTGTGCTGTTGTCGCTGCCGCGGATTTATTCGCTTTTCCGCAAACGAACCGAGGAAGAACAGCGTTATTTTGAAGTCACACCATCGCAGCGTTGGACGATGTCGATACTCTATTTCGGTTTGATTGCGATCCTGCTGTATGGAATGCATGTGGCACAGCGGGATCTAAACAAACACGATGTGCGCTCGCACGGCCACGGCCAGGATGTAATTTTCCAATAAGGATGAGGTACTCCCGACAACGATTCAGCCCTGACCTCAAAACTTGACGGCTTTAAGCCGTCAGGTTGGCGGAGCCGGGACGCTCGTCGCCGCGAAGACTTTCTCAGGTTCGAGTCCGATTCTTCGGAGGATTGATTTGAAACGCTTGTCTGGACGAAGGGGCGCAAATTCGGGCGCGATGCCAACGCCGTGCAAAGATGACGAGCGCTGCTCGCATGCGCGCTCGAGTTCACGAATCGCATCATCATGCGCGCCGAGCGTTACGTGCACGTGCGCGATAGCATCGCCGGGTCGATAGCCCCAACCCGTAATCGCTGCTTCAAGTGTTTGCAGCGCTTCCTCGCGTCGTTTCATGCGAGCGTAAGTGATGGCTAGACCAAAGCCTGGCCTTCCGGTGAATTGTTGTGCTTTTTGGTAGAGCGCAATCGCATCATCGAAGCGGCCCATCTCGCGATACAGCGCTGCGAGTGCCGGTTCGCCATAATGGGCAAATGTCGGATCAAGCTGGAGAGCGCGCTCTCCGGCGGCGGTTGCTTCGTCGTAAAGACCGAAATATCGGTACAGCTCGCAGGCGAAGTTGCTCACCCAAAGTGAGGCCGGATCGATTCTTGACGTGCGCTGCAAGTATGCCAGCGCTTTATCGCGATCACCTCGAGCGGCGTGTAGCGCGGCGATAAAATAATTGGATGGCGTCGAATTTGGATCAATTGCAACTGCGCGATCGAACTCCGCTTCGGCTCCGTCAAGGTCCCAGTCGAGTATCCGCTTGGTCTCGGCGAGATACACGTGCGCTTCGGCCTCCTCGTCGTCGATTTCTAAAGCACGAATCGCCGCATCGCGGACTTTCGGATACGCTTCGAGCGGCGGCACATAAGCATCGGCCAGCCAAAGCCACGTCTTCGCGATTCCTGTCCAGGCTCGACTAAACCTGGGGTCTTTCTCAAGCGCCTGTTGAAAAAATTCAAGGCTCTTCCGTAGCTCGTCCTGGGTGCTCTTGTCGGAGTAAAAGAGACCCTGCAAGTACGCGTCGTAAGCTTCCGTGTTGTGTGGGGCGGGCGACGCTGAAATATCAAGATTCAGCTTTAGCGCATCGACAATGGAATGGGTAATCTCATCTTGCAGCGCAAAAATCCCGTGCATTTCGCGCTCGTAAGTTTCCGACCAAAGAGTAAATCCGTCGGACGCGTCAATCAGTTCCGCTGTTACGCGAACCCGATTACCATCACGCCGAACACTGCCTTCCAGCACGTGGCCAACGTTCAACTTGGACGCAATCTCGCCGAGCTCGGCTTGTTTGTCTTTGAACCAAAACGAAGAGCGTCGAGCGGCCACGCGCAGTCCATCAACCTTGGCCAGTGCGCCCAGCAGCTCCTCGGCAATACCGTCGCTAAAGTAGTCGTGATCCCTGCCTGGACTCAGGTCGTTGAAAGGCAAAACGGCAATCGATTTTTCCGTCGAAGTCGGCGGCTCGGTGACTTGGGTCCTCCGCTCTGATTCGGCATCGCTGGTTCTGACAATTCCGTGGCGCGTGATATCGAAGATCCACGCCAGGACGAGAGCGATCGGAAAACCAAGTAGGATCGCTACGATGACGACCCGTTCAGCCCAGTTGGGTATTTCAAACGGCGGAAAAACCTGTGTGACAACCTGTATGAGCAGCCAACCCACAACGGCGTAAGTAACCGCCACGCTGTAAACTCTTCGTCGCTTTAGTTCGGAGAAAAACGTTTTTCGATTCACTGCTCGATCGGTCGATCAAGCCTCATATTTTGTCCACGATTAGCAATGGACAAGTTCAGTGTCTGTTGAAACGGCCTGAAGCGTGGAACGCCAATATTTTAGCGAAGGACGAGCGCCGAAAATTTACTTCGATGGTTGTTCGAGAAGTTTTCGAAAGCGCGGATCGTTTCGGAGCGGGTCCCATTCCCAGCGATGTTTCAGGTCGTTAATGGTGATGCTGTAATCGACGCTGTCGACTGCGCCCGGCGTTTTGAGTAGCCGTTCGATTAACGGAATCGCCAAATCCGTCTCGCCGACACGGGCGTAGATCAACGCGAGATAACCGCTCATCAAAGCTCCATCGACGGCATCTTTCGACTCCGGTTTGAGTTCGACTGCGCGTTGTCCCTCCCGAATCGCGTCCTCTTTTCTCCCCATAAAGCCGTACAACCAACCAAGATTCGCGTGCCGATAGGAGCTCATTGGCGCCTCTGCCAGAGCGGCTTCAAAAGCGGGCCGCGCGAGTTCGAATGCCTTCTGAGCATTCACGGTATCGCCCTGTGCAAGATAAATGCAGCCTTCAAAGAAGGTTTTTGGGGTCGTGCCAGCGTTCGTATAAGAGAGCTCGCTGAGCGATGAAGTTTGGAGAATACCTTTCGCCGTCGAATAATCGCGTTGCAGCATGGCGACTTCCCACCGGCAGGCAGTAACAGCGCCATCTGGATCGTTGGCAACCGGGACGGTATCGAGCAGTGACTTCAGCAATTGCGTCTCTCCTTTCCACCAAAAATCGACGTATCCGCTCTGAATTTTTGCAACAGTCGAGGCGGGAGCCATTGCCCGCATTCGTTCGGCCCAGATTGCCGCTTCCGGCCAGCGGCGCATTCCAGTGTTAATGAAAATAAGTTCGCGGACGGTGTTCGGGTTTTGTGGATCCAACCTGGCGACCCGTTCGTACTCTTTGAGGGATTGATCCCACTTGCCCTGGCGGCGTTTGATTGCCGCAATCAAACGGGCAATATCTCCGTCGCTCGGAGACAAACGAGCAGCGATGTCGAATTGTTCAAGGGCGCGGTCGTAATCCTGATCCATCCAGTAAATGCATTGCCCCAGAGCAAAGTGCGCTTCCGCCAGGTTCGATTGAAGACGCAGAGCAATCTGCGCTTCGGTGCGGGCTTTGCTTTTCCAATCTTCGGTTGGCTCGTAGTAATGAAAAACCTCAGCGCACACGGATGCACGCCGAGAGTGCGCAAGCGCAAAGTCCGGATCGAGCGCGATCGCCTGCGTATAAAGCTGCTCCGCCGTCTTATAATCTTCCAATGCCGTATCAGGATTTCGCGAGATCTGATTCGCCCGCAGATAGAAGACATACGCATCCGGGTTCTGAGTTAGCTTGGCCGTTACACGAGCTTGCTCATCCGTGCTGAGAGTCGCGCGTAGGGCGTCAGCAATTTCACTGGCCAATTCACCTTGCAATCCGAGCGAATCAGCCAGGGTGCGATCGTAACGATTCGCCCAAATCTGTCGGGCGCTTTGTGCATCGACCAATTGCACGTTGACCACGACCCGATCCCCTTCCCGCCGTACGCTGCCCTCCAGAACATTCGCCACACCGAGCGTTTTGCCGATCTGCCGCAGATTTTGCGTTGCGGCGTCACGAAACTTCATCACAGATGAGCGACTAATAACTCTGAGATCTTTAATTTTTGCCAGGCTCGTAAGAATGTCGTCCTGAACGCCGTCGGCGAAAAATGCGTTCTCCTTGTCTGGGCTAAAGTTTTGAAATGGCAGGACCGCGATGGTTTTCTCTGCCGCCAGCGATGTTAGTGCCGTCTGTTTGGAATAAAACCAGAGGCTGAAGCCGATGGCAGCAATAAGGAGAGCCCCGGTTGCGATCAAGATATACTTATTTCGGGGGGCTGCTTCCGATCCACTCGCAGTCTGTGCGGCCTCATCCAATTGCCATTGCTTAACCTTCTCCGGCAATTGCGCGTTCCCAATCTCGTCTGTGTAAAGGTTGACGATGAAGATGGGGACACCGTGCTTTACCGCGCACTCGCCCAGATCATGCAGATAGGTGCGCCATTGGCGGGAGTGCGCCAGGTCTTCGGCGACGCGCTTGGAAAGGAGGATGTGGCCGGCATCGCCGCAATCCATCACGCGCTGCGCAATATTAATTCCTGCGCCGGCTACGTTCGCCCGACCAGTTACATCCCGAACTTCATCGACAGGTCCGCTGTGGATCCCCATCCGAAGCTTCAACTGCGGATATTGCTTTAGCCTCTTACTGATCTCGATTGCACAGTGCACGGGCGCCTCGGGACTGTTAAAAAAAACCAGCGCTATTCCATCGCCAGTGGGAAGACGTATCAATTTATCTGTCGCCTCGGCAGCACGAACTTGCTCGGTGCCCAGGACGATTTGAGTCAGACGTTGTAGGTGTTCGCGCTGCTCGTCCAGGAGCAACTTGGAGTAGCCGACCAAGTCCATGAACAAGACATGGCCGATCTCCAGCCGCACCCCGGCCCCAGCGCTAGTGGACATATCGTTTCAGCCTGCCAAGCCGCTTGTGCAATTCATATCCGCATCCCGTATGCTCATCTACTATGTATCACGCCGTTGCCAATGCCGACACAAATTACCATATTGCGCGGAAGCATGATAACGCGCCGACAATCTTTGAAACGCCTCCTGGGAGTTGGAGCGGCGACACTGGCTGCGCCCATGATCAATCGCACCTGGTTTCAGCTCTTCGCGGAAGAGACGACCAAATACTCTGCCCGGGCTATCGATCTGGTTCAGCGCAGCACGGTCGTAGACATGCTTAACCCATTCACGCTGCTTGGAGTCCTGGCACCATTCAAGGGAGACAAGCGCCCGACCTGGTTCACGAATCCAGAGACATTCACCGCCGCCGATTTTCAGCGCTTTAAGGATTCAAGAATCGACGCCATGCACATCGGAGTCGGCACGGTCGGACCCAATGCGTACGACCAGGTGATGTGGTTTCTCGGTTTGTGGAATGGATTTATTGCGCATCATGGCGAGCACCTCATGCGTGTGGACGACGGGACCGGCATCGACAGCGCGAAAAGCTTCGGAAAAATCGGGATTATTCTGGGAATGCAAAACTCGGAGCATTTTCGAACTCCAGACGACGTTGATCGATTCTATCAACTTGGGCAACGCGTCTCGTTGCTCACGTACAACAGCCGCAACCTGATCGGCAACGGAAGCACGGAGCGGCGCGATGATGGCATTAGTGATTCGGCGTTACGATCGTCGAGCGCATGAATAAAGTAGGAATGGCCGTCGACGTCGCTCATTGCGGCGACCGAACTACACTCGATGCGTTTGAGATTTCCAAAGCCCCTGTCCTCATCACCCATGCAAATTGCCGTGCACTGAATCCTGACCAGCCGCGGTGCAAAACCGACGAAGCGATCCGCAAGATGGCAGCCAAAGGCGGAGTCATGGGTATCACTGGCGTCCGCAATTTCGTCTCTGCCAAGGAACCCACTACAATTGAAGACCTGTTGAATCATTACGATCACGTCGCCAAGCTTGTGGGAGTCGAACACGTAGGCGTCGGCAGCGATATTGATCTCGATGGTTACGACGCGCTCCCGGACGATTACAAGAAATGGTTAAGAAGCCTCTACAAATCCAGTTACGCCTTCCGCGACAAAATGGATACCGATGGAGTGAACCATTATAAGCGCATGTTTGATATCACCGACGGCCTGATTCGCCGGGGGTACTCGGACGCGGACATCGACCTAATCCTCGGGGGGAATTTCCGAAGAGTCCTGGGACAAATCTGGAGCGCTTGAGGCTGATAATTGCTAGACGGTCGCTGGGAATTATCAACGGTCGCTGCTAGATTGTTGAATGCCGTTCCAGCTCGAATCGAATTACAAACCGCGTGGCGACCAGGCGCAGGCGATTGGTAAGCTGATTAAATCCATTGGATCTGGAAATCGTCATCAGACGCTGCTGGGTGTCACCGGTTCGGGCAAAACGTTTACGATCGCCAATGTAATCCGGGAGTTGGACCGGCCTACGCTTGTTATTTCGCATAACAAAACGCTCGCCGCCCAGCTTTATTCCGAGTTCAAGCAATTCTTCCCGCGGAATGCGGTCGAATATTTCGTCAGCTATTTCGATTATTACCAGCCGGAAGCCTACATTCCCCGCTCTGACACTTACATCGAGAAGGATTCATCCATTAACGAAGAGATCGAGCGGTTGCGGTTGGCTGCGACAAGCGCGCTGCTTTCGCGTCGTGACACAATCGTCGTAGCGAGCGTCTCCTGCATCTACGGTGTCACATCGCCGGAAGATTATTTGCAGATGCTGCTCACCGTGAAACGTGATCAGCACATTTCGCGCGAAGCCGTGCTTGGGCGCCTGATCGACATGTTGTACGAACGCAACGACGTCAACTTCGCGCGCGGCAGGTTTCGCGTTCGCGGCGACGTGGTGGAAGTTTATCCGGCCTCCGCTGATGAAGAAGGCATCCGGATCGAGTTTTTCGGCGACGAAATTGAGGCGATTACGCGTTTTGATCCTTTGACCGGGCACGCGCATGAATCGCTATCCGTGATTACCTTTTTTCCCGCCAAACAATTCGTGACACCGGCGGACAAACTCAATCGAGCGTTGCGCACGATCCGTGAAGAATTGGAAGAGCGAATCAAGGAATTGGAGTCGCAAAACAAACTCCTGGAAGCGCAACGGTTGCGAATGCGGACCGAATACGATTTGGAAATGTTGCAGGAAATGGGGTTCTGCAACGGGATCGAAAATTACTCGCGCCATCTGTCCGGGCGACCGCCTGGTTCCAAGCCGTACACGATCATCGACTTTTTCCCGAAAGATTTTCTGGTAGTGATCGACGAATCGCACGCCACCATTCCACAGATCGGCGGAATGTACGAAGGCGATCGCTCCCGCAAAACAGTGCTCGTAAATTACGGGTTCCGTCTGCCCAGCGCGCTCGATAATCGGCCGCTCAATTTCGACGAGTTCATGAAACAAACGAACCAGCTCGTATACGTGAGCGCGACGCCCGCAGAGTTTGAAATTCAAAACAGCGTGGTCGGAAACAAAGGCTATGTCCCGCACCGGCGACAGAGAATTGGTGAAACTGAACTTATTCCATTTGAGGTTGCTGGTAGGGCGCGACCGCCGGGCGCGCCGGGGCCAGCAGTCGGCGCGCTCGGCCAGCGCGCCCTACCAATCTCGCGTACCGACGAACCTGCGGAAAAATTCGATGTGCACACACCAGGCGCACCGCTCGTCGTCGAGCAGATCATTCGGCCTACTGGACTCCTTGATCCGAAAATTACGCTCAAGCCGCTCAAGAATCAGATCGATGAGACGATTGAGCTGTGTCGTCAGCGCGTTGAAAAGGGCGAGCGAGTTCTGGTGACGACGTTGACCAAGCGAACAGCGGAAGATCTGGCTGATTATCTGCGCGACGTTGGATTAAAAGTGCGCTATCTGCATAGCGATATTGACGCAATCGAGCGAGTCGAAATCTTGCGCGGGTTGCGCGCGGCAGATTTCGATATTCTTGTTGGCATCAATTTGCTCCGCGAAGGTCTTGATCTTCCCGAGGTTTCGCTGGTGTGTATTCTGGACGCGGACAAGGAAGGCTTTTTGCGCAGCCAGACTTCTCTGATCCAAACCGCAGGTCGCGCCGCACGCCATGTGAACGGTGAAGTCGTCCTCTTCGCGGATCAGGTTACCCAAAGCATGGAAGCATTGATGTCGATTACGGAATACCGGCGCGCGAAACAGATGGAATACAACGAGACGCATGGCATTACCCCGCAAACCGTTCGGCGCGCTGTGCAGGAGAGCCTGCATACCATTCTTCGCGGGCGCGAAATCGCCGCCTCGGTCATTCAGGAAGCTGGTGGTGATTTCAATGTGACCGAATTGCTACGTGAATTGGAGGAAGAAATGCAGGAAGCCTCGGCGAATCTCGAATTCGAACGCGCAGCGCTTTTGCGCGATCAAATCATGGAAGTAAAAGGCGGTACCGGACTTGCCAAGATAGAACCAAAACGAAGATCGGTGAAATATTCACGCAACTCCGGTCGCCGCCGCTCGCGGGTTTGACTTAGAGCGTATTGCACGCACACGTCCACAGCTCTGGATCGAGCGCAGCTTTGGCCCGGTTCGCGACAGACTCCCCATCCGCGTTTTCCCGCATCACGGCAAACATCGTGGAACCGGAACCAGACATCAGCGCCGCGCCGACTTCTGGTTGACTGAGCAGCCATATTTTCAACTGCGCGAGAAAGACAAATTTTTCGAATACGGGACGTTCGAGATCGTTCACGAAAGTCTGATTCGCGAACTCCTGCGCCTCGTAAGAAATTCCCGGAATCTCTCGAGAACCTTGCCAGCGCGAATATGCCCATGCTGTTGAGACCGCAAAATCCGGTTTCAACAAGAGGATTGAAAATTGTCTCTTCAACTTAATGGGCGTGACCATTTCGCCGTGGCCCTTGCATAGAGCTGCAGACTGAAAAACAAAAAATGGGACGTCTGATCCAATGGGCGTCGCGATTTCGGCAAGCGCTTCCGGCGACAATTTCGCGTCGAAGAGTTCGTTGAGCGCAAGGAGCACGGAAGCGGCGTCGCTACTTCCGCCACCCAACCCGGCGCCATGCAGAATTTTCTTTTTGAGCTCGATTGAAGCCGCAGGCTTGATCTTTGTTGTTTCAAAGAACGCTTGCGCGGCGCGTACAGCCAGATTGGCCTCGCCCTGCGGGACTGATGAATCGTCGCAGCGAAAGTTGATGCCCTCTACCGAACCTCCTTTATCAATTCTGATCTCGTCGTAGAGCGAAATTGGCGCCATGAGCGTGTCGAGTTCGTGGAAGCCATCGTCTCGCCGGCTAATAATTTTCAGTGAAAGATTTATCTTCGCGGGAGCGACGACTTGCATAGGTTACATTTCAATTGTCATGTCGAGCGGAGTCGAGACATCTCTTGAATTGAAATGAGAGATTCCTCCAGACGTTCGCGTAAAGCTACGGCTCGGCAGGCGACTTCGCTCGGAATGACAGAAAACAAAGTTATCGTCGCGCTGGATGTACCGACAAAAAACGAAGCGCTTCAGCTCGTTGAAAAGCTGCGCGACCAAATCTCCTTTTTCAAAATCGGATTGCAACTTTATACCGCGGAAGGCCCTGAAGTGCTCCGCGCAGTATCGTCGAGGGGCGCGAAGGTTTGGTTGGATCTCAAGCTGCATGACATTCCAAACACGGTGGCCCGAGCCGTCGAATCCGCCGGCCGCCTCGGCGTGGAGATGCTCACCATTCACTTGAGCGGAGGCAGTGCAATGGTTCGCGCCGCGGTTGCAGCACGAACAAAAAACATGTTGCTCCTGGGTGTGACCGTTCTAACGAGTTCGACGGAAGAAACACTGCGCGAAATTGGAATCCAGGACAACGCAGACAAACAGGTGTTGCGCCTGGTGAAGCTTGGTATTGAAGCGAAAATCGATGGCGTTGTGGCGAGTCCGCATGAAATCAAACCTCTCCGTCATGAATTCGGCAACAAAATCAAGATCGTAGTCCCGGGCATTCGTCCGATCTGGTCGGAACTAGGCGATCAAAAGCGAACGATGACTCCGCGCGAGGCGCTTGATGCGGGCGCGGACTATCTCGTCGTAGGTCGACCGATCACCGCGCATCGAAATCCGTCCGAAGCTGTGGCAAAGATTTTGGAGGAGCTTCGCTAATATGTTCTCAGTCCGAGCGGAGCTGAGGTGCCCGGCATTTTGAAACAGCGAGGAATGTGTCGACGTCGCTCGACATGACAATGACATGACAAAAAGGCTATTTGCTGTGCTGGATGTTTATCGCGAAGCTGGGGCGGACTCAGCCCCGATGAACATGGCAATTGACGAGGCGCTCCTCGATCGTGCCACGGTTCCCACCATTCGTTTTTATCGTTGGCAATCTCCCGCCCTCTCGTTTGGATATTTTGGTCGGTTTGTCGATGTCGCCGACTACCAGCGCGAACGCGATTTGGTCCGGCGTTGGACCGGTGGAGGAATTGTGTTTCATGGAGACGACATCACGTATTCCATTGTAATTCCCTTCCGCGATGCAGCCTTCGCTGAATCGTCGATATCGATTTATGAAAAGATTCACTGGGCGTTAGCCGATGCTTTAAGCGAAATCGGTGAGGACGCAGTTGTAGCCGGGGGCGTTGACCCCGGTGGCATTGCGGTTGCAACACGAGCTGCAGTCAGCGGCAGCGGCTACAATTGTTTCAGGAATCCCGTGCGTTCAGATGTGATGATGGATGGCCGCAAGATTGCTGGCGCGGCCCAACGCCGCACACGCCGTGGATTATTGCAACAGGGCAGCATCCAGGGAATCGACGTTTGCGACAATCTAACGGAAGAATTTGCGCAGGCTTTGTCTTCGAACTGCCGCGAGCAAAAAATTGACATCGAGACCTCGAAACGAGCGCGGGAACTCACTCAACAAAAGTACGGTTCCGAAGGCTGGCTCCGGAAACACTGAGGGGGCTCGGGCCAAATCCCGGCAAGTTGGCGCGTGTCCCCTGAAAATTTGCGCTCGTGTTGCTTTGACAACACACAGCCCGCCCCGCTATTCTCGCCTCGTGGAACTCTTCGCGCGCTCACGGCCGAGCCTAACTGGAAATGCGTCGGCCGCCTCTCCTGCTGTCTCGCTGGCCAAGGTAGCGAAGTTGGTTCAACCACACCTCGAAAAAGTTGAGAAACGCATTGCGCAGCAAGCAGCTGCTTTTGATCCGGCAATCGAGGGTTACGTAGTCTATGCGGTGGGCAGTCGCGGGAAACGTTTGCGACCGCTGCTAACGCTCCTAGCCGGTGGCGCAACCGGAGAGATAAACTCGGGACATGTCGATCTTGCCGTGATCGTGGAACTCATCCACATCGCGACGCTCGTGCACGACGACGTGATGGACGAAGCAGAGCGCCGTCGCGCACAACCTACTGCGAATGCGCGCTGGGGAAATTCGTTGAGCGTATTGCTGGGCGATTGCCTTTTCGCGCATGCACTCACGTTATCGACAAATTTTGAGAACTCTGGCATTGGCCGTGCGATCGCGCGCACGGCTGCAACGGTTTGCTCGGGGGAGATGATCCAGACGCAGCGCAGATTCGATCTCAACCTCGGGGTCCAGGATTATTTGCGAATCGTCGAAATGAAGACGGGATCGCTTTTCTCTGCAGCGGCAGAATTGGCTGCAGTAATCAGCGAGGCAAGCCCGAACGTCATCGAACGATTTAAAAATTTCGGGTTTCAGATTGGAACTGCATATCAGATTTATGACGATTGTGTTGACCTTGCCGGGAGTGAAAGAGCAACCGGCAAAACACTCGGAACTGACCTCCGCAAAGGCAAGTTTACACTCCCGGTTCTGATTTTCCTGCGTTCTGCATCGGAGTTTGAGCGGGAACGCTGTTGCCAACTTGTGCTCGAAGAGCGAGTCGAAGAAATGATTGAGCTCTTAAAGAACGGCGCGACGAATGGAGCGCTCAATGAATCGATTGCTGCTGGCAGCGATTTGATTCGGGAAGCACAAGGCGGGCTGGATGGAATCGAAGCCAATCCTTACGGCAAGGCGCTGGTCTTCCTCGGTGACGTCTTGTGTGAGATGTTTGATCAACTTCGCGTCTGATGTCGCGACACTAAGGCGGCTTCACGTCAAATGTCGCAGCTGAAAATCCGCGAGATGCCGCAGGATGAGCGGCCGCGCGAAAAACTGCTCGCACGAGGTCCCGATGCGCTCACTAACCCGGAATTGATTGCGATCCTGCTGCGCACTGGGCGCCGCGGAATGAACGTGATAGAAGTCGCGCGCGAGCTCCTGAACAAATACAAATCCTTTGCCGAGTTGAGCCGTTGTTCCGTTAAGGAGCTTAGGGCAATCAAGGGAATCGGTCCGGCCAAGGCCTTGGAATTGGTCGCAGCATTTAATCTGGGAAAACGTTTCGCCCAGGAACCCTTGTCTCAGCAAAAACTCGATTCGCCGGAATTAATCCATGAGTTGTTGGGCCGTGAAATGCGCATGCTGCGGACCGAATCGTTGCGTGTTGTTCTGCTCGACACGCGATACCGTTTGATGCGTGTCGAATCGGTGTCTGTGGGAAGTATGAATGAAAGCATCGCTCATCCGCGCGAAATTTTCCGGCCAGCGATCACTTATTCGGCCTACGCGGTCATCGTGGTGCACAATCATCCTTCCGGCGACGCATCGCCAAGCCAGACTGATCACAGCCTGACAAGGCGCCTGGCAGAAGCCGCCGAGTTGTTGCAAATCAAGCTGCTCGATCACATCATCATCGGCGCGCCATCGGCAGGGAATCCCGGTTACTTTAGTTTCAAGGAGGCAGGCGTCCTCTAGGGGAAAATGATTCAGGTAAAAATTCATCGCACTGCAATTGTCGTCCAGGGCGCAAAAATCGGCGTCGGTGTCGAGGTCGGGCCGTTTTCGATTGTTGGACCGCAGGTGACGATCGGTGAAAGAACCATCGTCCAATCGCACGTCGTGATTGAAGGCGAAGTCGAAATTGGCAGCGGCAATTTTATCGGACACGGCGCAGTGATCGGCGCGCCACCTCAGGATGTTTCATTTTCGTCAGAACGAAAAACGAAAGTTGAGATCGGCCACAACAACATCATCCGCGAATATTGCACCATCCATCGAGGCACGGCCGAGGGCAGCGCGACAAAAATTGGCGACAAGAATTTTCTGATGGCCGGAGCGCACATTGGGCACAATTGCGAGATTGGAAACAACGTCGTCATCGCGAACAATTGTTTACTGGCCGGTTATGTACAGGTGGACGATGGCGCATTCCTGGGCGGCGGATCGACATTTCACCAGTTCATGCACATCGGCCGATTAGTAATGGTACAAGGCAGTTCGGCCTTCGGGAAAGACCTCCCGCCATTCGTGGTCGCGGCAGAACGCAATTGCGTTTTTGGATTAAATGTGGTCGGCCTTCGCCGCGCCGGCTTCAGCACGAAAGATCGTGAAGAAATCAAAGCGGCATTCAAACTTGTTTACCTGAGTGGGCTGAACATCACGCAGACGCTTGAGAAGGCAGGGACAATGAAGTTCGGGGCAGCAGCGCGCGAGTTCTTCGACTTCGTCGCGAACGCAAAGAAACGCGGTATTTGCCCGTTCAAGCGCGGCGGGATGTAGCGCAGGCTTCCTAGCTTGTGTGGTAAGCAGGCGTCCGTCCCAGCGAATCGGCTTCTCAGTAGTAGGGCGGAACAGCACTTAGGACCAAACGACAATAATGTTCGGCACAGAATTTTTTGAGTTCGTCTGTAGCCTTAATGAACTTGTTGTGCAACCCTGGCCCACCACCAGGCCCGAGCCACCTCTGGAAGGAGATTTCGCCTTTGACAGACATCTTCGCGATGTGCTGCTTTAGTGCCTCGACGCTTTTGAAAACTTTGAAATCGAGTACGGTGACTTGCTCGCCTGTATCCTCAACGGTGGCCTATCGAATCACGTGATATGGTCCTGGAACAAGTGTGCTTTTAGGACTAGGGCTTGGAACTGCATTTGCATTGCCCGGGGCATAATCTCCAACGTGAATCAAATAGCTAGTTTCCGGGCGAATGCTCGCAATAGCCAACATTTTCTCCCTAATTAGCCAGCTTTGAGTTCAGTCCAATCAATGCCAGCATGCGCCCAGTTTTTCCTTTTTCGGCGCGATAGGAGTAGTATCGATCGAGCTCGCACGCGGTGCATACGCCCGAGTCGTGAATTTCCTTCACATCGAGCGCTCGGCATTGGCGGATAATCTCCGCTGCGAAATCGACTTCGTAGTGCGGCGGGCGAATGCACGGGCTGAGTTGCACGATCATGCTCGCAGGATCGGATCCAAAGCGATCCATCATTTGCTTGATGGCATTCGTGACAATGTTGAGCTCGGTGCCTTTGCGTCCGGAGTGAACCAAGCCGATCGCGGGGGTTTTTGGATCGATAGCGTAAACGGCGCAGCAGTCGGCGACGTAAACGCCAAGCGCGGTTCCACGCTGATTCGTGATGATACCGTCGCAGCCGGAGAATTCCCGGCCCGCAGCGCCGTGGCTACGGCTATCCACAACTGCGATTTTGTTTCCGTGAATTTGTTGGGCAGTGAACAGTGGCCAATCCCCCACGCCGATTGCGTTCCGAATTTCTCGATGTGCGACATCGAGTCGGTTTAGCACTTCGGCTTTATCGTGCGAAACGTCGATACCGGGAATTCTTTGCGTAAAAGCGTGACGACAAACGCCGATCACGCTCAGCGCGGGAAATTGTTCGAAGGGAAAGTGCATTGTTATCGACGCTCCAAGCCGCAATGCGCAAATCCCCAATAAGCTTCAAACTCAAAAATCACCCTACCGCCTCTCTTCCTGTCATGTTGAGCGAAGCGAAACATCTCTGTTTCCCATTGGTGGAAAACCACGAAATTAACCAGAGATCCTTCGCTCCGCTCAGGATGACAATCGCGTGTTTGGAACTTCCGATTGAGCCCTTATTTCGAAGATGAGGTTCGGCCTCTTCCAGCCCGAACTCGCGGTCCATCGTCGTCGGCGTCTTTGCGTTTGCCCTCCGCATCCACGCCGCTGCCGGTGTAATACGTCTTCGTTTTCGTCGCGCGGGGTGCGAGGTCAGCAAACATCTCCTGGTACGTGCTCTGCGCGCCCGTGGCGCGGTCAAATTCCGCCAACGAAGAATTGTATCCAAAAAGCGCCTGCAAACGGGTCGATTGCGCAGTCAACAGTTGGACCTGTGCGTTGAGGACATCCAACTGAACTCCCGCGCCGGCATCGAGACGCGCCTTGGCCAGACGAAGCGCTTCTTCTGCTTGCTCCACATTTTTCTCCTGGCTTACAATCAGTTCGCGGTTCTGCTGCAAGTTTGAGTACGCCTGTTGTATCTCCAGTTCCACCTGCCGAACGTCGTCGTCGTAGGTGATTTTGGTTTCTGAAAGCAGAGCGCGCTGCTGTATTACCTGGCCGGCGATCGCGCCGCTATCCCAGATTGGCAGGCTGCCCTGGACCCCCGCAACCCAGCCTTTTGAAATATCATGCCAACTGGAGTTCACCGGAGAACTGACCCATTCTCCGCCGCCGGTGGCGGTGATGGTGGGCAGCCATTGACCTGCGGCTGCGCGCACCTGCTGAAGTTGGTTCAAGACATTGGCTCGCGCTTGCTTGAGAAATGGGCGCCTCTCTTTTCCCATCTCGATCGCATCAGCCAACGCGATGGTGCGCGGGATATATGGCATTTCACCGACTACGTCCAATGGCGGTTCTTCACCGCGCATTGGTTGAAAATAGAGACCGAGCGTCTTCGCAAGCGTCAATTTCGATATTCGCAAGTTATTCTGGGCAGTAATGAGTTGCGGAAGTTGATTGTAATACGCGACCTCCGCTTGGAGCACGTTGAACCGCGGAACGGTTCCCGCTTCAAAACGATTTTGCTGGTCTTTCAACTGAGCGTTCAGAAGCTGCACCGATTGTTCGTTCACTTTGACGAGCTCTCGATTGACCACGATCTGATAAAACTGCGTCTTAACGGTCGCTATGAGTTGATCCAAAACATTCCGAAAGGCGAAATAAGCGCTGTCCCTCTGAAAAAAGGTGGCGCGAATCTGATTGGGGGTTGTGCCATTAAAAATCAATTGGCTCCCGAGAACGGAGATGGTGTACGATACGTCGCTCAGTTGCGTATTTCTAACAGGTGTCGCGGCTGGCGGTGCCGCGGCAGCGCCGGAGGCAGATGACTGAGTCTGATTCACCTGCGACTGGGGCGACTCAACCAGGGAACCGGATCCGCCGGTACCCGTGGGTGTGGTCGGCGTCGTGGTTACAGCCGTCGTGCTTACTGTTCGGGCGTTAACGAGGTTTGGATCAGTCCAGTCGAAGTTCCCCTGAGCCGTGATCTGCGGCAACGCCTGTGCACGGACTTGAATGATCACGCCTTTCGTGCGTTTGATTTCCTGTTCCGCGTTCAAAAGAGCAGGATTCTGTTGCAGCGCTGTGAGGATTGCCTGGTCCAGCGTAAAAGTAGGAACTCTGCCGGCGGACCCTGTTCCACTGCCGGACCTTGTTGTTCCGGTGCCGCCAAAACTTCGCGAGCAAAGGATGCAGCAAAGTGCAAGCATCCCCAGCACAATAAAAAATCTTCTCATAGGGGTTTAGCGATTAGATGCACGAAAACCGGCGCGCGGATTTAACGCCCGCCATTTTACCGCAGTCTCATAGCACCGCCGCCAGATAAATGAAAATCATTTCGATTGGCAGTAATCGTAAATCTTGCCGTAAATCTGCAGCCAGGCTTTTTGTTCATCTGGCGTAAGGTGATGGAGAATTTTCATGAGATTGCCAACCATCTCCTCACGAATCCGCCGGACGAGCGCTGAACCTTTCGCCGTAATGCAAACCATTACCTTGCGTCGGTCATCTCGCGCAACGGAGCGCACCACGTAACCAAAATTTTCAAGGCGTGCTACCAAACCGCTCGCCGCGGCGGTGGTGTGCCCCATTTTCTGCGCGATGGCAGACATGGTGAGAACTTCCTTTTGATCAAGGTAGGCGAGAAGAAAAAACTGTGAGAACGAAACGTTGCCAGGGGCGAGCTGCTTGCAAAGGCGCAGCACAAAGCAGCGCTGCAGTTCTAGAATAATGTGGGAAAGCTGTTCTGCATCCGCACGAATTTGATCCGCCGGACTTCGTGCAAACGCGGTGAGCACTCCCGTATTCAAGCCGAGTAAGCTAGAAATGCGCGCATGGCCTGTCAATCCCAGCCACCGGCGATTTGGAATTCGCAAAGCGCTTTCTGCCTGGATTGATCAAAGCACTGTTCCAGTTTCACGCGAGAGGACGCGCATCGCTAGTCCCAGGTTTGAACTTCGACGATCGCACCGGCCTTCAACGACTCACCCGCCGCGACCCGCAATATTGCATTGGACTGGCTCAAACCGAAAAGAGCGTGCGATTCCTGGCGCCCGATGGGCACAAAGGTGCCGTTATCGATTTTGCCGCGCAGGTAATTTGTTCGATCGCCTTCATTCGCAAGGTCGACGGTTAATTTTACCGGCGTTTTCGGCAGATCGAGATCGCTCGCACCCATCATTTTCAAAATCGCAGGACGCACAAACTGCAGAAACGTTACAAATGCCGATACCGGATTTCCCGGCAAACCAAACACAGCGCATCCATTGACTTCGCCAAAGAGAAATGGTTTTCCCGGCTTGACCGCCACACGCCATATGTCGATCCTGGCTCCAAGCGAACCCAGTGTTGCCTGGACCAGGTCATGTTCTCCGACCGAGACACCGCCGGCAATGACAAGAACATGATTTCTAATTCCACGCTGGATCGCTTCGATCAATCGTTCCGGTTGGTCGGGGCAATGTGTGGCCGATATCACCGATGCGCCGCAGCGCTGCATCAGTGCGTGAAGCAGTGTCGAATTGCTGTCGTAGATTTGCCCCTGATCAAGTTTCTTTCCTGGCATGACGATTTCATCACCGGTGGAAATGATTGCTACCTTTACTTCACCGCCAATCGTCACATCGGCGAAACCCTGCGATGCCAGAAGCGCGACCGTCGTCAGGCGAATGCGCTCGCCGTGCCCTAAAATTTTTTGGCCTTCCGCTAAATCGCAACCGCGTCGCCGAACAAATTCGCCGGGAACGACACCCACATTTACCACGACCTCGTCGCCTTCGCGCGTCGTGTCTTCCTGCATGACCACCGCGTCTGCACCAGCGGGTATCGGCGCCCCCGTGAAAATCCGGACGGCCTGTCCAGGAGAAATCCTGAGCTGCCGATTAATGCCAGCCGGCTGCTCGCCGATTACTTGTAATCGCGCGCCTTTCTTGGACGAGCTTGCCACCACCGCATAGCCATCCATGGCAGAATTATCGAACGTTGGCAGCGGTAATGTCGCGACAACATTATGTGCGCTGAAACGACCTAATGCATCCGAAAGTAGAACCGTTCGTTCCGGCTTGGGATCGACCGTTCCCAGAATTCGATTGCGCGCGTCTTCCTCGCCGATCATCGCCAATCACTTCAATCAGCAATCGGCGATTGGCAATCAGCAATTCTTCGCGATATTCTCGCTCTGCTTTTTGGTGAGGTGGCTGAGTGGTCGAAAGCAGCGCTTTGCTAAAGCGCCGTAGCCCAAAAGGCTACCGAGGGTTCGAATCCCTCCCTCACCGCACCCCTTAAATCAACCGTTAAAGGTTGTTCGCATAGTTTTGGTACAAAATGCGCGCCCCGTCCACGGTTGTCCAAAATCTGTTGTGTTAAATCGGCAGCTACGGGACGACATTTCCTTACGTTGAATCGACGGAAGGGTTGCCTCGAGTTTTGTCTTCGTAAACGTGATTGAATCAACAATGCGGCGAAGTTCATTCGCTTCACCATGCCTTGTTCTGTCTTGTCCGATCGCTCATGCCGTGACGTCTGGTAAGTTGTTTGTTTCGTTGCTCGTTTCGGGAGCGACATCCTCGCCATCAACACACCTCGAATTGCATTCAACGACGCGTGGCCATTCTGCGCTAGATGCCGCGTAGCTCCAAGCGCACCGCGCGACAGGCGCTTTACAAAATCCCGACATAGCTGCTGGCGAGTTTTGATCCGGTTTCCGATGTGCTGCCGTTCGGTGTCCTGTGATATCTCAAATCTTCAACTAATCACCTCAACGCACGTAAATGGCCGCCGCCTCAACCCGATGGTTAATCAGCGGTCCACCAACGTTGCCGGCCCCGCCATAAAAACTATGTCCGCTGTAACCAAAGCCGCCGACGCCAATGGCTAAACCGCCAGCCGAGACGTCATAGACGCGCTGCAGTAAAATGCCGTTTGCGCCAAGCGCAGCCGCTTGCTCTCGCAAGCGCGAGATGCCCAGCTCCATGGAAGGCCGATCAGGAAAAATCCAACTCGTCCCTGCCGGGGAATCGATAATCGCTATCCGCTCAAAGTGCCGAGGCGGCACTCGGTAGACACGCACTGCTTCGCGACTGAGCGGCGCCCGCACTTGACCGACGATGATGGGGCGCGTGGCGCAAGCGCAAATCAAGCAGGCCGCGGCGACCGTCGCTGCATAAAAACGGAGAGATTTCATACCAAATTAACTTCGCGCCGGACTGCTAAGTTGCGCTTCAACGTCGGAGCTGGTGCTTGTCGGTCGGCTGTGCTAAAACCGAATCTCGCACGCGATCCGAAACACCACGTTTCGCAGGCGTTCAAAGGCCGCTGCGATTGGGCGTTTATGACTATCAAGGGCAATAAGGCGGGGGCGGAACCGGCAGGGTATCACCGTCGTAGTGCTCGATAATCGGGAGGAAACCTTGCCCAAACGCCATCACGCCGGACCGGTAGTAAAGCTTGGACGTGACCGTGTAGTTGGCTGCGTCCTTAACAGATGCGAGATAGACAATATTGTTCGGAGTGACTGGCGGTCCCGCTGGCGGCAAGGTTCTAATCGGAATCGTTCCCACATATTCCCAGCCATTCCACGACAGCGAGATGGAACCGAAATCATGAACGTCCGAAGGCCTGGTGTCGATTTGCGAGGCGTAATAGAGCTGCACCTGGTTGATTGCGCTCCCACCGACAGGAGCGGTCACATGAAAGACCATCGTAGTCCGTGTCGTCTCCATGCGAACCCTCGGGGTTCCAGCTGACCGCGGTCCATCCTTGAAGCAATACTTGAACCAGGCGTTGATGTTCTGGATGAGCTCATACGCGTCTGCATAGAGATATTCATCTCTCAAGACGCCATGCTTCCCGTTCGGCTTGATCATAATACGTTTGAGGAATAAGGGGCTTGTTCCTGCACTGGTAATTCGGTCGTACGTGGAATTGATGGCCGGTACTGTGAAGAATTGGTCGTGTGAGCCGATGATTGTCAGTAGCGGTCCGTGCTGCGTCGGGGCATACGCGATAGGGTCAAAATAGTTCAGGAATGTGGCAAGTGTCGGATCGGTACAGTAGTTCGAGATGGTGTTGAGGAAGTCCAGTCCGCTTTGCAGCCCGTCCCGCGTGTAATAGTAAAGTCCGTGATAGAGCCAAGCGCCAGGGTAGAACCCGATAGGCCACCAATCGCCCGCCACCGCAATTGCAACCGCTCCCTTCACTCGATCGTCCACCCCGTTGATGTAGTAGGTGAACTGTCCCCCCATTGAAGCCCCGATCACACCTAAGCGCGTCCGGTCGATGCGGAACGGGTTCAGGAACAGACCCGACAACCTCTCGAAAAGAGTCAATCCCCGCATGCCCGCGTACGCGTAATGGTACAGGTAGCTCACGTAAGGGGCTGGCACATTCATGACTTGTTCGACGGAAATCCATCCCTGTTCCGTGTCCGGCGGTCCGGTAGAAAGGCCCTGCCCCGGTCCGTCTACCGAGAGTGCCACGTATCCTAATGCCGCCAGGCCCATCGCCTCTTCGGGACTCCCATGCCCATGGTGGCCGTGACCAATAACGATCGCCGGATACGGCCCGCCGACCAATGGACTGGCCAAATATCCGTGAATGCGTATGTGCCCACCGGTATGTATTGCGTACGGCGGGACTGCGTCAGCCCACGTCGCATTGTTGTTGGAGTCGAAGTAGACCTCGAAGTAGCCGGCCCGCGCAGCGATAGCGTAGTTCAGTGTATTCCCGTCCCGAATCCTCGACTGAGTGTTAGAAGACCAGAGGTCGAGAGGTGCCTGCGCGCAGATGCGACTGCAAGGGCTGCTCGATAAAACGAGGAGGAACAACCAAAGGACCAAGGGCATTCGCGGAACCTTCATGGTGCTCTCCTGCATCCTCTCTTTCCACGATAGCTCACTTGCGGCGTTCGAGCCGAGAACAAACAAAAAAAAGACATTTTTGATCCCTATCATATCTACGCTCACTTTTACCTAAAACGCGGTAAAAGAAGCAAGTTTTTTTACCAGCTTTACATATTTTTTCCGGAGCATCATGAGAGTCGTCGTTTTCTAATATTCGCTCATTGCTCGACAACACGACGTCGTTCCCCTTTGAATTTGCGCAGAACCTCTCGACTGTTCAGGCGCTGTAGATTCAAGACCCAGAAATGCAGTGACTTTTCCTCATCGCGACAACGAGACGCTTCCGTGTCACCCGGCTTACTGAAGAGAACCGGCGACAGTCGTCTCTGTTCCGCAGCGATTGCCTTCATGGACTCAGGTGAAAGGCGTCGACGCGGTCTCCCGCAGAGACGTAAATCGTACCATTGGCGACGATAGGCTGAGAGCCAAAGGCATTTACGAATGGTTTGCCGTCGGGATCTCTAATTGATCCAAGAAACGTTCCACGCTCGGCGTCAAACATTTGCAAAGCGCCTGAATCGGCGATGTCGTAAACGACGCCGTTGGCCACTGTGACGGTAGTGGCGGGTTCGCCGGGCCTCTGTCTGCTCCATAAAAATTCGCCCGTCGCAGCATCGAAGGCCCACAAACCGAAATTCGGGTCTTCTGAATTGACGAAGACCCTGCCCTCGGCAATAGCCGGGGTGGGCACCACCGACACCGAACTTTTATGCCAGACCAAGTGGCCGTCGAAAGCGCTGAGCGCATAGAGTGCGTCCTGACCGCCAACGTAAACAACACCGTTAGCGACAGCAGCAGATGAAATTCTGAACTCTGGGGCCTGGAGTTGTTGACGCCAAATCTTTCTGCCAGTGATTCCATCAAGAGCGAAGACCCAACCGTCTCCAGTCACAAACACAACGCCGTTCTCGATTGCAGGAGTGCTGGTCAGATGAATGCCAAACCTATCCAGCGCGGTGAATCTCCAGTGCTCGCGCCCGGTGAACTGATCGAGTGCCACCGCGTCCTGGTTGTTAGTGATGAAGACTGTATCGTCCGCCACCGCTGGCGCAGAAACGATCGAACCTCCTTCATCGTCGCACCATACCTGGTTGCCAGTGGCCGAATCATAGCCGGCCAAGTCTCCGCCGGCATCTCCAACGATGACGACCCCGTGGCCGAAGGCGGGCTGAACCGTGCCAACGCCAGAACAGGAGAGCCGTCCCCAGCGTTGCTGGCCGGTTTGCTTCTCCAAAGTGTGAATGCGTCCATCAGCGTTGAAAAAGATGGCCTCGAAACCTAACGTTGGCACGCTCGGTACGAATCCAAAATACTGAAAGCTTGCGCTCGTCCAAAGGAGACTGAGCTGGCCAACGTTAGACGGATTCAATATTGTCTCAGACTTATTGTAGCTCGTGTGGGCGGCATCGAAGCCGTACTGCCGCCAAAGTGTATCAGCCGTCGCATCGCAAGCGATGCCAAGGACAGCCGCAAACGAGAGAAGGTTTTTCATAACGTCTGCACCTATCGAAGTTTTGGCTTCCATGAGAAATCCTTTCCGTCCCGATTGGTTATTCTGCGACCGCAGGTCTGAAAGAGGGAAGAAGATGTCGGGAGAAGCGCCTTCTCCCGGATTCAGATCTTGATACAGAGAAATTCTGCAAAAACTGTTACCGCTTTGTCAAGTCCATTCGGCGACCGGGCACCGGCCGCTTCAAATTCCGCAAACGTGATCGGCTTTTCATCCGCACGCACAACGAAATGGTTTGTGTTGTCCCGGTGCGCGTCCACAATCCAGATTGTGCCCTCAGAATCAAAGGCTGAGATCTAACCCAACCTCCACTCGCGTTTTCTTGAGATTGTCCGCGATGCTGTTTTGAGAAGTTGGCGTGGGGATGCGTGGATTCACAGTCGTAGTCGCCGTCGGCGTCGAAGTACCTTTCGTCTAGATGGAACGCCGATGTCATCATCTGCAGATGATATTGTCAATTGTCACCGAGAGAGCGTTCTCGCCCTTTAGTAGCGTCAGCCTGCGCGGCCGCAAAACTCGACAAAATACCGCTACCGCCTGCAAAATATAACGGCCTTCCCTCTCCACTTTCCGTAGATCCTCCCTCACCGGTCTCTCAATTAGACGGATGTTTTGCGTCCGACCTTGGTAACTATTGCCAAACTAACCGGCTGTTTTTATCGGCGTCTTGGATGAAACCCTCAATCAGTGGTCATGGTTTGAATCTGAACAAACCCTCGACGATAGGCTAGCGTATCGCGGTTCCAACCTCGTGGACTACGCCGAAACCTCTGGCACACCGACGACTTCTGCCCGCTGACTGACCGGGACATTCCAACTGCGAAGCCAAAAATTGACGGCTACATCTAAACGTAGTGGATCCCCAGGCCTGTGTGCCAATGGCACAGAGGTGTTCACCGAGTCGTCGTGTCTTACCGATGGGGGCTGGAGCGTGTTTCGTCCGAACGCCTGCTATTGCCCCGAGACAAGCGGGTGCGGGTAAGTATAAGGGGTGTATCCCGGCAACGCGGTATTGTTGAAGTAGTGTTCGCGCGGACGAATGACTAGGTTACCCCTGTCAAAATTGATTTGCTGCGTCCCGTCGGCCACGTTGTTCCACTGATAGCACGGCTCGGTCACCTGATCGTTCCATCCACTAGGTCTGACAGCCGGGTTTCCGCTTATTCGCGAACCGCGAGCGCGACCGCAAGCGTCAATGGCCTGTTCTACGCGGTAGATCTTGAACGTGTCGCGAGCGTTGAAGTTTAAGTTGCCGAACACGCCGCCGTTGAACGTGATGGTGTTAGCGGTGTTCGATTTTATCTCGGCGAATCCCGGCGAACCGCCAGCGTCCCGCCTGATTGTGTAGCCTACCCATTGGTTCGTCCTCCAGTTTGCGCCGGAGACGGTGACTGTGTGATTCCCGCTCGAGCTTGCGGTGCCGGAGTAAAATGGGCCGCTGTTTATGTCCCACTGGCTGGTTCCATCCGCGCCGTCCCAAGGCGCAAACACGTCTTGAGCGCGGTACGTTTGCAGCGTGAAACAAGTGGACCCCGTCCAGTATCCGGTAGCCGTGTTATCGTGGAACAAGATGACGCCGCTGCGCATCTTGCCTAGGAATCTGTTTCGGTCGCTTCCGATGAAGGTGTTCTTGTAAACCTCGACCGCTCTGGTGCCGCGAGCGCGCCCGGTGCTTTCCGTTCCGTGTGTTTCAACGGTTCTGTTGAAAATCTGGTTGTGCCTCACTACGAATCGAGCACCTGCGTAGGAATCGCAAATTCCCGGCTGTCCGTCGCCGTTGTTACGGAAAACGTTATCTTCAATGAACAAGAACCTGTCGCTGCCGAACTGGGTGGCGGCCGCCCATGAACCATCGCCCAGCGTGCGTCCGTTCCAGAAATTGTCGTAAACTATAATGCTATCTCCGTTCTTAGTGGCACGCGTGATCGTGTTGTGATCTATGACTCCGATAACGGTTTCGAATACGAGCATCCCGTTAAGATCATCAATCTGACAATGGTCCATTCGCAGCTTGCTGCCGTTAGTGTTGCTTCCAGTCACTTTGATGATACCGCCAAGCTCGTTGCTCGATCTTCCGCCGTCCTTAAAATTAATCCCGGTGATACGGGTAAGCCTACCTGCAACTAACGCGGATTGAAGCAGCGGGCCGCTTTGCACGGCGTCTTTAATAATGGTGCTGCCTATGCCGGCGCCTCGCAGCGTGATCGCTTTTGTTATCGTTACGCGCGTTGACCACGTAAACGTGCCAGCGGGAACCGTGATCGTGTCGCCGTTTAACACTTGGTTGTGCAAACCCTGCACACTCGCTGCCGAACCGTCGGAATTATAAACCGTGCCCAGCGCGGAAAAGCCGCTCCAGATCCAGATGATGATGGCGCTTGTACAGAGCGCGTGGATTCTACCCATGTTTCTCCCCTTCATTGTTTCTCCTCCTTGTTTCCCTGCGTTGTTTCCCAAAGTCGGGCGGAATGCCGCGACTGACGCCTAAGTCAGCATGTGCTGGCAACAGTGTCAATCGCCGCGAATTGATTTTTTTGGCTTAATTCGCGGTCCGGGCGAACTGGGTGCCTCTGGATCTTTGGGAAATTCTTTCAATTTCTGCAAAAATGACGCAACTTTGGCCCCGCAGTTCCGTAGATGTTAGTATGAGAAAGATCGCGGCATTCCCGAAGCTCGCAGACATAAAGAAGAAGGATGCCCGCCTAACGATTCGAATTCCCAAGGAATTAAAAGCCAGGATCGAGGGGATTGATCGAGTCTATGGTGTCGCGTTGCCCAAGATCGCGAACGAATGCCTTAAGGCATTTTGTGAGTACGTTGAACACAACAAACAGACGCCAACTTTCCCACTGACCATTGGCCCATACTCACCCAGCCCTAAGATGCCTGAGCACCGTCCACTTCGGAGGCGTCGAGGCTTTCGAGACGGTCACCCGCAAAGAACATAGGAGCGTTACCGGCGCACGGCCGAGGCGTTTAGTCTATATACGTAAAAGAGACGCGCCGACCAGCCGTCGTGATCTGTGGAGCTGTGCCTTTCAATCCGATGCTAAGCGCTCGGACGGCGTGACCTCTGGCCTGACTGTCCCTTTACGGGAAGGCTGGTTGGCGAAGGCGGCGTGCCACGCCGCAGCCTTGGCGAAGGCGGGTTGAGCGTTTAAACTCTCGCGTGCGTACCGAATCACTGCAGATCCAAAACTTCGTCGACGGCCAATTCGTAGAGCCAATCGGCGGGAGATACCTCGACAATATCGAGCCAGCGACTGGCAAACCATATTCGCGAATCGCGGATAGCGACGCGCACGATATCGAAGCCGCCGTCGCTGCAGCAGAGAAGGCGTTTGTTGATTGGTCAAAAAAATCTGCGGCAGAGCGATCGAAAGTGCTACTTCGCACCGCGGACCTGATCGAGCGCGATCTGGAGAAACTCGCGCGGGCCGAATCGATCGACACGGGTAAACCGCTCTCACTCGCGCGCACGCTGGATATTCCGCGCGCCGCAAGCAATTTCCGTTTCTTTGCAACAGCGATCCTGCACACGGAATCCGAAGCGCATATCACGGACAATGTCGCTTTCAACTACACGCTACGGCAGCCGCGCGGCATCGCTGGACTGATTTCACCTTGGAATCTTCCTCTCTATTTATTGAGTTGGAAAATTGCGCCCGCCATCGCGGTGGGAAACACGGCTATCGCAAAACCGAGCGAGCTTACGCCAATGACGGCTTACATGCTGTGCGAGATCGTGCGCGAAGCCGGTCTGCCAAAGGGCGTCCTCAACATCGTGCATGGCACGGGACCAAACGTCGGTGCCGCAATCACAGCGCACCCGAAGATCACCACCATCTCGTTTACCGGCGGCACAGTAACGGGACGAAAAGTGGCCGAAGCCTGCGCGCCGTTGTTTAAGAAAGTTTCGCTAGAGCTCGGCGGAAAAAATCCCAACATCATCTTTGCCGATGCTGATCTCGAAGCGGCAATCGGAGGGAGCGTGCGTTCTTCGTTCGCCAATCAGGGACAGGTTTGCTTGTGCGGGTCGCGCGTGTTTGTCGAGCGCTCCGCTTACAAGGATTTCGTCGAGCGCTTCATACAAAAGGTATCGCAGCTGAAACTGGGCGATCCGCTCGACGAGAAGACCGATCAGGGTGCAATCGTAAATAAAACACAGCTCGAGAAGATTAAATTCTATGTGGATCTTGCACAGAAGGAAGGCGGCGAGATCGCGCTCGGCGGTAAAGCGCCGGAATCGATCACTGAACGATGCCGTGATGGTTATTTCTTCCAACCCACGGTAATCACTGGCTTGCCGGTTTCATGCCGCACAAATCGTGAAGAAATCTTCGGTCCTGTCGTGACCATCACTCCATTCGAGAATGAAGAACAAGTGATCGATTACGCCAACGATTGCGACTATGGCCTGGCCTCAAGCGTGTGGACGCAAAACCTGAGTCGCGCCCATCGCGTGGCCGAACGAATTAACACCGGCACAGTATGGGTGAATTGCTGGCTGGTGCGCGACCTCCGCGTCCCCTTTGGCGGGATGAAACAAAGCGGAGTCGGTCGCGAAGGCGGTGAAGAGGCTTTGCGGTTTTTCACCGAACCCAAAAACGTCTGCATCGCGAAATAGGTCATTCGTGTGGTCAGCGAAACGAACTAGTTGATCGTTGATCGACAATTGCCGATGGTCCGACATGTGCCGAGCCATCAAAACGCTTCATAACTTCAGCCCACTTGCGACGGCGGATGAAATTCGCGCTTCGTCCCTTCAGTTCGTGCGGAAGCTGAGCGGTTTCACGAAACCTTCCAAGGCAAACGAAGCAGCTTTCAATCGTGCGGTCGATGATGTCGCTCACGCCGCACACCATTTGCTCGATTCTCTTGTGACCACCGCGCCGCCGCGCGATCGCTCACTTGAAGCGATGAAAGCGCGTGAGAGATCGGCGAAACGCTTCAGTTCCGCGCACGCCGTCGCGACCGATCCTACAAAGGAGCATGTGCATGATTAGGACCCCTCTCCCAGCGAAGACGCGAATTCCTGTGGATGCACAGTGCAATTATGTTTTGGGTAGCGTGAAATAGAACTTCGAACCGAACCCTTCTTTGCTTTCAACATTGACCCAGCCTCCGTGTGCTTCGACAAAGGTCTTAACGATGGCGAGACCCAAGCCTAATCCGCCCCGCTCCGTTGCGCCGGGTTCCAATTCGTTGAACACTCTTTCTAGTTGTGCCTCAGGGATTCTCGTGCCGTTATCCTGCACCCAGCATTCGACTATTTTGTCAGTGCGCATCTCTCGCGCCCCAATGATTACCTTTCCGCGTGGAGTATATTTGATAGCGTTGGCGATTAAGTTCTGGAAAACGCGCCTCATCAGACTGGCGTCCGCGAAGACGACCAGATTATGCGGCACCTTATTGATCAACTGCGTGCTGCCAGTGCCGGCGACCGGATGGAGATCATAAATGAGGGCCTCAACTAACGGCCATAGATCGAATTCGCGTCGCTCGAGTTTAACCCCCGTTTCGGTGCGTAAATTAGTGTTCTCCTCAATGATCCTTTCCACCAGCGCGTGGAGATGCTGAACGTTCCGACTCAGCGTCTTTAACATCCGGGCAGTTTCACTGCGAGAGCTTCGCTCCCGACAGGTGAGCTCCAGCACCCGCGTCGCCAGGGAAACGGCGTTCAACGGAGTGCGAAGATCGTGCGCGACAAAAGCGAGATATTCTTCCCTGCGCTTCTGCACCTCAAGCGCCTGTTGCGTCGTATAAGTTTGCAAAGCAACGCCGATTGCCTGATCGAGCACACGATTGAGGACGTGAAACGGTTCACCTTGCAAACTCAAGCCATTCTTTTCGGCCAGATCGTGAATGCATCCGCGCAGAATGTTATATTCCGCGACGACCTCCTGAATATCGAATGCTTCCTGAAGTCGTGCAAACCATGCGCGGGCGGACTGCCCTCGACCAACGCTTCTGGAATGGTCTGTCCGGATCCGGATTCAAGGGCAACGACAATTCATCTAAAAGCGCCGGGATGTGATCATTGAGCACCGGGAGCTCAAGGTTCCGGGCTGAAGGCAGTTGACAAACCTGTTGCCTCCAGCTCAAGAGCAAAGCGTCGCGTTCCTGCCGAACGAGCATTGCCAGCTTATTGAGATTGTCGCTCATCATCTGAAATCCAGAAAGTAAGTGTTTAGGCGTCCAACTCTATGAACAAAGTGATAAACCGTTCAATAGACGCAATGTTGTGCGCACTGTTCCATTGCCATGCGGATCAAAACAATTTTCTCTTCAGAAGACTCGATAAATCTGCATAATCTGCGGATTAAAATGAGTGAATCGTTCGAAAGCTCTCGTGCGCCTGAACCGGTCGGAGCGTTCCCGCACGCCAAATGCGTTGGGAATCTGTTGTTTCTATCGGGAATCGGGCCGCGCAAACGTGGCAGCAAGGAAATCCCCGGCGTGACGCTTGATTCTGCTGGTAATGTCGCCAGCTACGATATCGAAACGCAATGTCACGCCGTGTTTGAAAACGTGCGCCTGGTGCTAGAAGACGCTGGCGCCAGCTGGAACGACATTGTGGATGTCACCGTTTTTCTGACGAACATGAAAAAGGATTTCCCAGCCTATAACAAACTTTACGCAGAATATTTTTCCGGTGACCGCAAACCAAATCCGACGCGCACAACGATTGAAGTCGGCGCTTTGCCGACGCCGATTGCGATCGAGCTCAAGGTGATTGCAGCGATAGGATAAACGCGCATTTTCGACCTGTCATTCCGAGCGAAGTCGAGGAATCTCTGGCTATTTCGATTACGATCACGAGCATCCGCCTTCACCAAGACTACGGCGGACAAGCGAACAAGAATATGAGTAAGAATTTCCGAATTTTGGCCGCTGATCACACTGGCATCACTGTCTCGAATCTCGAGCGATCACTGGCATTTTGGCGCGACGTTCTCGGCTTCGAGCCTTCACACACCGCGCATCAAACTGGCGAAATGGCCAGTGAGATCACAGGAGTTGCAGGTGCTGAGATCAAGCTCGCGGTTCTGAAAGGCCCGGGTGGCCACAAGATCGAACTGCTGGAATACGTCGCGCCGGCAGAGCGTAAACGTCATGCCGATCTTCGGCCGTGCGACGTCAGTTCCATGCACGTCGCCTTTGTCGTCAATGACCTCGACACCGTTTTGAGCGCGATTAACGCGTCCGGTTGGAAGGCCGCTGGCAAACCGCAAACTCTTCGATCGGGTCCAAATGCCGGAAAGCGCGTTGTCTACGTGCGCGATCCAGACGGGGCGACAATCGAGTTCATGGAGCAACCACGAACAGTTGATAGTTGAGAGCTGATAGTTGATAGCATTGAGATCTGACTGTTGTTCTAATTGATCATGACTTTTTCTGCCAACGAAGGTTTCGCACGCCAACTCGATGCCGAGGATTCGCTGCAGGTTTTCCGCGACAAATTTTATCTCCCGCTCGGCAAAAACGGTAAACCCCTGATCTATTTCGCTGGCAACTCGTTAGGGCTCATGCCAAAGGCGGCCCGGTCAATCGTCGAGGAAGAATTAGAAAACTGGGCAAAGTTTGGCGTCGAAGCGCATCACGTGGCCGGGACGCCATGGTACACCTATCACGAAGCATTGCGTGAACCAATCGCGCAGCTTGTTGGCGCAAAACCGCTGGAGGTGATCTGTATGAACAGCCTCACGGTGAATCTCCACCTGATGATGGCGACTTTTTATCGACCGACCAAGTCGCGTTTCAAAATCTTGATGGAAGATCCTGCGTTTCCTTCCGACACATACGCGATCAAAACGCAGATCACCCATCATGGGCTCGACCCGAGAGACGCGCTCATTCTGGTGCGACCTCCTCAAGGCGAGTTCACAATCCAAACGGAAGACATCATCGATCTGATCAATAAGCACGCCGATCAACTTGCCGTGGTGATGTTCGCGGGAGTGAACTTTTTCACCGGTCAATTGTTCGATATTGAGAGAATCACCGCTGCGGCGCAGGCACAGGGCATCGTGGTTGGGTTCGATCTGGCCCATGCCGCCGGAAATGTGCCGCTGAGATTGCACGATTGGAAAGTCGATTTCGCTGTCTGGTGTTGCTATAAATATCTAAATGCAGGTCCCGGCGCAGTGGCCGGCGCATTTGTGCATCAGCGTCACGCCACCAATAGGAAATTGCCGCGTCTCGCCGGCTGGTTCGGTAACGATCCAAACACGCGATTCCGATTACATTTGGAACCGGAATTCGTACCAGTTGCATCAGCCGATGGCTGGCAGATCAGCAATCCGCCTATTTTCTCGATGGCACCATTGCGCGCATCCCTCGGGATGTTCGATGACGCTGGCGGAATGGAACCACTGCGCACAAAATCAATCAGGCTTACCGGCTACCTCGAATTTCTGTTAAGCAAAATTGGATCGAAAAAATGCAGCGTCATCACACCGCGGGAGCCGGACGCGCGCGGTTGCCAATTGTCGATCCTGGCACACGAACGTCCAAAGGGATTATCAAAGGAGCTCGAAATCGCTGGTGTGAAATGTGATTTTCGCGAGCCCAACATCATCCGTGTGGCCCCCACCCCGCTTTACAACACGTTCCACGAGGTCTGGCGTTTCGCGAAGATTCTGGCTCAGCACCAATAGTTGCTTTGTCGACCGCGCCGGAACCGCATCTTACGGATTTTTGCGCTGAAGCGCGACATCAAATGGATGTAGCTCTGCCGTCATCAATCCGCCGGCGACCGCCGGATCTTCTTGCATGAACTTTCTTGCCGCCTCTTCATCGGGCGCCTCAAAGACGGCAATGCCAAATGTCTTGTCGCCCGGTTCTGATGTTCGGCCCGCAAGAATCAATTGACCAGACTTGGCCGCTTCCTGGAACCGAACGAGATGCCGCTGGAGCACAGCGGTGTCTTCCTTGGTCCAGGCTGAGTCGACGTATAGACGCGGAACCAGCCGCAGCACGTAAATAAACTGCTTTGGCTTCGCTGCCTTTGGTTCTTGCGCATCCAGCGAATGTAGAATTGTGAAAATGCAAACCAGTGAAATCAATAGTTGGCGGGATCGGATTTTCATATGTGATCGGTGACGGTGTTCCCATGGGACGGTTTGTGCGAGCTTTCTTTGCCTTCGATTCTGATTTTCTGACCGCAACCAGTGGCTTCTTGCCGGACGCGGTCAAGGATCGGGTAATCGTTGCAATTCTGGTCAAGAGATGCGAAAAGCCTGACCACAAATGAAAATGATATTCCGCTTTCTTTGGGTTGCCGTGTTTCTCGCCCTTATTCATCCGGCCTGCGCCGGAGACGAGCGATCGATTAAGGATTTGGCCAAGGCGCTCACAAAGCTTGCGCCTGACGTCGATCCCGCCGAAGCCGAGCAAATATCGGTGACCGCGCATACGAGTGCGCGCAAGCTCGCTCGCGACTACCACGTCGTATTAAATCCAGAGTTCCAAGCCTTCCTGGTCAACGTCGGCGCCCGAAAACGTGGTTGGTGCGGCCACTGGGCGCAGGATATCGGCACGCGTTTGAAAGAGCTCAAGCCAAGAACGCTGGTGCTCCATTGGGGCGTGGCATACGACCATACGTCGAGCGAGAATAATTGTCTCGTAATAACGGCGCGTAATCAGCCTTTCCAGGACGGAATTATCCTCGATGGTTGGCGAAGGGCTGGCCGATTATTTTGGTGCCCGGTCGTAAAAGACGACGAGTACGAAGTGGAGCAGCATTATGGTCATTCCGGGATCACTGCATGGAAAGAAAACATGCAGTGGAGCGCGTGGCTGCAGGATTACGAGCCAGGCAAGCCGAAGTCGAAAGCAGCAACGTCCAGTAAAGTCAGTAAGGGCAGCTCTGAACGCGTTGAACGGAGTGGCAACAGCGATTTAAGGCAGGCGGTAACACCGTAGGGTGATTCAGACCGATCTGCAGTCCGCCAGTCCAAGGGTTGGCCGCCTCGCACGGACTGCCGTGGACAGATGCGCCTTGGAAGAGTCGGCACATACATCACGATTTGAATATCCGCCTAATCCGCGGTTAAGAATCTTCTGATGCCCGTTAAATTTGTTCTGATCGGCAGCGGCCTCGCCGGCGGATTGCTCGCAGCGTATTTGGGAAGACGCGGATATGACGTCGATCTGTACGAGCGACGAGCTGATCCGCGCGAAGGCAATATCGTTGGTGGGCGCTCCATCAATCTGGCAATTTCGACGCGTGGAATTCATGCGCTGGAACAAATCGGACTCGCCGAGGAAGCGTTGCGGCATGCGATTCCAATGCGCGGCCGGATGATTCATGACAAATCCGGCGATTTGCATTTCGCGCCCTATGATGTCGATCCAAAGAAATGCATCAACTCGATCGGGCGCGCTTCGCTTAACGCCACGGTCATCGAAGCGGCGCAGCGCTCGAATGTGCATGTCCATTTTAATCACAAATGTATCGACGTGGATGTGGCCGAAGCGGTCTGCCGTTTGGAAACAGAAACAGGCAAATTGACCGTGCGCGGCGATACGGTGATCGGCGTCGATGGCGCCTTCTCAGCGGTGCGCGCTGCGATGCAGCGAAACATTGATAACTTTCAATACGACGAGAGCTATCTTGCGCATGGTTACAAGGAACTGACCATCCCACCTGCCCTGGATGGGTCGTGGCAAATCGAGAAGAACGCGCTCCACATTTGGCCGCGCAAAAGTTTCATGATGATCGCGCTTCCGAACCCGGACGGTTCGTTCACCTGCACGCTCTTTTGGGAATTCGAAGGGCCGCGCAGCTTCGCCACAACAAAAGCGGATGACGATGTCCGTCGCTTCTTCGATCAAGAATTTCCTGACGCCGTTCCCCTGATGCCGACGCTGCTCGAAGATTTCAAGAGCAATCCCACCGGTTCACTTGTGACCGTTCGCTGCGCGCCATGGTATTACCGCAACAAGGTCTGTCTGCTCGGCGATGCCGCCCACGCGGTTGTTCCATTTTATGGTCAGGGAATGAACGCCGCATTCGAAGATTGCGTCGTGCTCGACGAATGCCTGGAAAAATTTGCAAGTGATCGCGAAGGCGCATTCGCGGAATATTTTTCACGCCGAAAAGAAAATGCAGACGCGCTGGCCGATCTGGCGATTGGAAATTTTATTGAGATGCGCGACAAAACCGCGTCGAGAACGTTTCGCGCGAAAAAAAAACTCGATCACCTGCTCGAAGCCGCGCTGCCTGGCAGATATCTGCCGCTTTATACAATGATCACGTTCACGAGAATCCCGTATGCGCAAGCGGCGCGACGAGCTCGCCTGCAAGATCGAATCCTTTACGCTGCGCTCATTGCTCTTGCCTTGATCGGACTTTTGGCGCTGATAGTGGCATTGAAAACCTGAACAAGGTCGCCATGAAACCCGACGGCTTTAAGCCGTCGAGTTTTGCCGCGACGTGTCACAGCCCCGCCTTTTCGCGCCTGCGATGCGACCGAGCGCCACTGGAGCCAACGCGTTGATGCGCTTCCTGTTCCAGAACCGCGACGACCTTGTTGAAACCGCTGATATCAGCGGCGCTAACGCGACGGACGACGGCGCGTTCCAGCGCTGATAGATGACGCTGAACACGCTGCGCCAGCCTTTGCCCTTTTGCCGTTAGTTTCACGATGAATGTGCGGCGATCTGTTTCGCCTACTGCGCGCGTAACCAATCCGCGCCTGGTCAGTCGATCGAGAATACTGGTTAAAGTCGATCTCTTGTGCGCGAGCCCGCGGTGGAGATCAGCTATGTTCGCCCGGCGACAACAAGCAAGCAGCGCCAGGATATGCGCTTCCCCCTGCGTTAGTCCGCGTTCCCGCAGGTCGTCAACATAAAGACCGATTCGGTGCGTCGCGCGATGAACTGGATGAACTAGTTGCAGGGGCATCGATTGAAAGCGGTTTCAGATCCGGTTCCACCCATGAACTTCGTGCTTCGTCACTGAAAAGCCGCTCCGCCGAATAATAGGTGAGTGGGAAATTCTTTTCCAGCAATTGCGGATTTGCATGCACGATCTCTTCGAGGCGTTCTCCGCGCTTGGTCGCGCGCGCGAGAGAAAGAAGATGCACCCAAAACAATGTGATGGTCTCGTGATATTTTTCCGGCTGGCCAGCGGCTGCAGCAAATCGGCGCAGCGTATCGCGCATCTTATTGGCAGCATGTTGCACGGATGAAGATTCGTCCAGGTAGACCCATGCTACGTGCAAGTGCGAAGCATGATGGAAAGCCTTGTTTGCGATTTCGCCTCGCTCGAGCGAACGCGTCAATTCCATATCAGTCATGGATGCCGTCCTTCGCCAGCGCTTTTTTAATGGCCGTTTCCCAGTGAACCCGCTGTTCGTCCGCCCAGTGCGCCTCCAGTTTGGCGACATCCTCATTCGCCTCCGGCGCCAACGCGGAACGTCGATACGTGATTGTCGCTAGACAGTGCTGTTCGCCGTCGGGAATCACACGGATCTTGATCTCGCTTGCGATGACTGCCGGCGTCATGACTACGTACTCCACCCGCCCGTTGGCGGCGTCGTATGTCGTGAGTAGCCAGAATCGATCCCTTTCATGGTCGGCGCTTGTAGTAAACACGACCCCCTCGCGCTGTACGCCGTGCGCGGGATGGATGAAACGCGGCGACCAATTTGGCGCCCACTCTGCCTCACGTACTGGTCCAAAAAGGGGCGTCACATCCGCGACAGACCCGTTCAAGCTGATTGTGAACGACTGCGTCCTCTGTTCGAGCACTGCTGTTTTTGTTTCTGCAGCCAATACTGCTTGAACTACCGTCAAACCCAACACCCATTTGCTAAGGCACATCTTCATGATATATGTTACGATATCGTAGTATCCGATATCGTCAATCACTAGATCGCCCACCGCTCAATTTATCGAGTTAGATGGGACTGGACACCGGTCGATTAAGGGGGTACTGCGAACAGCTTCGGCGACTGCCTGATGGATTTCCCTAACAGGCGCCTGTTCCAGACTCAGTTGGTTCATTTGAATTGTGGCGGACCGGGCGAGCTTGGTGTTCTTTAATGATGCACGCACAAACTCGCTTGTTTCTCGTTATCAGCTGCCTGCTGTTCGCTTCGTTTCTCTGCGCACAGGACAATCCCCTAAATGATCCTGATTTGAAGGAAATGTTAAACGAAGCGCAGGAAACACAGAAGCAAGCCAAAGAACTTCAGAAACAGAATCCGACGTCGCAGGACACAAAAAAGAAACTCTGCGAAATGTTGTCTCGGGCGTGACAAGAGGAAGTGCGACAGGAAGAGAACGAAAAACGTGAAAACGAAAAACAGCAGGCCGCGCTGAAGAAGCAAGTCGAAGCACAGGGACCGGTGGCGCTCACCCGATTGGACACCCGTTACTCCAGAATTCAAGGCTGCTGGCGCACCAGCGAGAAAAATCGTCGGTGACGAGGTAAAAATTGTTCAAACCGGGACTTCGTCGCTTACTCGAGAGAAAATAGCAGACAGTTGGGAAGCCGCAGCCAGGGACGCGAACAACCTCAACCAGAGTCTTAACAAGATTAATGTTAACGGCAAGATCACGACGATCCTGTTTCTCAGCCCCGCACCGATCCCAGACAGGAAGTAGAACTCGAGGCCAGCCGCGAGCCGAACAGTAAAACACCGAGGTCGAAATCTCCTCGCCATTGCCGAAGCTGGATATCGGGAGCGAATAAACCCCGCGCACTGAAGACTCGGTAGCTACTTTAAACTTGACTGCTTAAAGCAGTCAAGTTTAAAGTAGCGTTATGAAGCGCGAAGTGGCCGTTCTTGACGTGTTGTTTCCCAAAGTGCGCGCGCGAATGCTGGGCTTATTGTTCTCCGCTCCGTCAAAGCAGCGCTATGTCCGCGAGCTTATGAACTTGAGTGGACTGGCACTTTGCACAGTTCAGGACGAACTGCGGAAATTGAGCGCGGTTGGTCTTGTGAGCAGTTGGTCCAACGGCTATCATCGCTACTACCAGGCCAACCAGAGGCATCCTATCTTTGCGGACCTGGTTCGCATTGTCGAAACCAGCGCGAGACTTCCCGCCGCAAAACACGGAGCACTACACCGGAAACGGGCTTCACAAGCGCAGGACAAACGACGACGACAGCCGACACCGCTGCCCGCGGATCGACCGTTAAAATGGAATTTGTTTTCACATCGGCAGCATCGGTCGCGCTAATCGTAAACTTGACTGCTTAAAGCAGTCGAGCTTGCACGACGCCGGGTTATAGACGTTTGGCCTGATTGAATCGTGATTGACGCGCACGAGCTGTGCGTGAATCTTGATTTAGCCTGTTGCGGCAGGTCGCAAACGAAAAATCAAAATCAATCTTCAACTATGGCCGACACATACGTTCCAATGATTAGCTCCGGTGTTGCAGGGCCGCTGGGCGTTCTGCATCTTCCACGTCTCTGGCTCAAGGTTTCTCTCGAGGAACAGGGCAAACTGGCGCCCGGTTATCCAGGCATCGGCAGAGGGTTTGATGCCATGACCTGTGCGGCGCTTGGGCTCGAAGAGCAGGCGGTGAAAGATTACATCAAGCAAAACAAGCCGACCTATCCCGAGTTCGAAGCGTGGGTAAAGAAGAACGCCAAGCCACTCGGTCGAGACGCGATCGAAAAGCATAACGCCGCAGTGCGCAGTTACATTCACGATGACGAAACGCGCAAGGGCGTGCTGGGAGCATGCGGCCTAGCTGACGATACTTCCGCCCCGAAAGACGCGGTGAACTTAAACAATCTCGACGATTGGTACGAATTTCATCGGGCAGTGCTGGCATAGAAGCGACTACCACACAACGTCGAACCAGGCGGCGCTGGGCACGATGCTTGATACTTGATCCAATCTCGCAGAAGCAGTTTTGTCCTTAGCATCCAGCATCTAGAATCCAGAATCGACCGATGGCCACTACGCACACCAAAGTAGCGCCAGCATTCCGCAAGACGACGGAGACATTCACGGCGGGCGCTAAGAGTTTATCGCAACGCTATTTTGTCTCCCCGGAGATTTTTGCCGGGGAACAAGGAAAGATTTTTTCCAGGCAATGGGTTTTGGTCGGGCATCAAAGTCAGATTCCAAAAGGGGGTGATTATTTCATCTCGGAAGTCGCAGACGAGAATTTGATCATCGTTAGGGACAAAAGATCGACAATTCGGGGCTTTTACAATGTTTGCCGCCATCGCGGAACCCGGCTCCTGAAAGAGCAGACCGGACATGCATCTGCGATCCAGTGTCCTTATCACGCATGGACGTACGCCCTTGACGGGCGCCTGCTTGGCGCGCCACACATGGATGATCTTACCGGGTTTGATAAATCCGATTATGCACTGCATCCATTGCATCTCGGTTTGTGGGAAGGATTCATCTTCGTAAACTTGTCGGATTCCCCTACTCCGCTCGATGAATGGTTCGCTCCGTTGGCGGGGAAATTTTCACATTGGAATCTACCGAGCCTCCGTTCAGCGAAACGAATCGATTACGACGTGCAGGCCAATTGGAAGCTGATGTTCGAAAATTATTCGGAGTGCTATCACTGCCCGGGCGTACATCCGACGCTCTCGAAAATATCGCCATACGACTCGGCGGAAAACGATCTCACTGAGGGACCTTTTCTAGGCGGCTTCATGGGGATCACCAAAGGGAACAGTCTGACCATGAGCGGCAAATCTTGCGCACTGTCCGTGGGTACCTTCGGCGAAGAAGATTTCCATCGCGTTTTTTATTATTCCATTTTCCCAAATATGCTGCTCAGTTTGCATCCAGACTACGTGATGGTGCACCAGCTTCGTCCTCTGTCGCCAGGTCGAACGCTAATCTTGTGCGATTGGCTTTTTCATCCCGAAGCATTCGAGCAGGAGGGTTTCAAACCGGAGGACGCGATCGAATTCTGGGACATGACAAACAAGCAGGACTGGCATGTGTGCGAGTTGAGCCAACAAGGCATTGCCTCGCGCGCGTATGAGCCTGGCCCCTACTCGCCGCGGGAGAGCATTCCGGCTGCATGGGACCGTTATTATCTTCGCTTCATAGATTGAAGCGGAGAAACGATGCCAGATTCTCGGTTCTGCGTTAGACCAGAAAGAATCTGGTTTTGTCATTGAGCATCCAGCATCTAGTATCCAGAATCGACATGCCGCCCCTTACTTACGCGAATTACCTCGATTTGGAGAAGCTGCTTACGCTTCAGAAACCGCGCTCCAGTCCGCCGGAACACGACGAGACGCTCTTCATCATCATTCATCAGACATACGAGCTGTGGTTCAAGCAATTGCTGCATGAGTTTGAAAAAATTAATCGGGATTTTTCCGCGGGCGATCTTTTCGGCGCCATTCACACGTTCAAACGGGTACGCACAATCATGAAGGTCCTTGTTGCCCAGGTGGACATTCTTGAAACGATGACGCCATCGTCGTTCTCAAGTTTTCGGGACCGGCTTGAGACGGCGTCGGGATTTCAATCCGTTCAGTTTCGAGAAATTGAGTTTATGCTGGGATACAAACGCGCATCAACGCTTCATTATCTGAAACCGGATTTCCCAGCCTACAATCGATTACAGAAACTTCTTGGCGAACGCAGCATCGTCGATCATTTCTATGATTTTCTTGCCACGCGCGGCGCAGAGATTCCGGAGGACTTAAAGAATCGCGACGTAACCAGACCAAATGAACCTGATGAGCGTGTGCAGGCGGAAATTCTGCGGCTCTACAAGAATTCGCCTGAATGCTCGATTCTTTTCGAATTGATGACCGATTTCGATGAAGGACTACAGGAATGGCGTTACCGGCACATTAAGCTGGTCGAGCGAACAATCGGAGCGAAGAAAGGCACGGGCGGATCGCCTGGGGTACCGTTCCTGAAAGAGTCCTTGTTCAGGCCTGTGTTTCACGACTTGTGGGCGATCAGGCACGAAATGTAACCAGCGTTAAACCGACATCGAACGGTCAACGCCTCATGTTCGAGCTCGAAATCAAAGACCAAGAAATTCTCGCGCCGTTCCGGAGAGCAGTTGCTCTTTTTCTCTGGCGGGAAGGTCCATCGATTCAACGAGCTGACCCGCTCTTGCTTCGCCCAGCGGAAAAGGATAATCGGAGCCGAGCGCCACTCGTTGCGCTCCAAACAACTTGAGCAGAATTTTCAATGCGTCGGTGTCGTGAACAAGTGAATCGACATAAAACCGCGCGGGTGTTTTGTCACTCGCCAGGTAATTTCGAGGATTGATCTTGTTATCAATCGCGAGCAAATCCGGTCGAACGTAAAAGGCGTGCTCAATGCGACCGATGGTGAACGGAAATGCGCCGCCGCCGTGAGCAAAAGCGACACGCAACCTGGGGAACCGCTCAAAAACGCCACCGAAGATCATCGAACAAATGGCAAGACACGTTTCCGCCGGCATGCCCACAAGCCAGGGCAGCCAGTATTTGGGCATGCGTTCCTTCCCCATCATGTCCCACGGATGAACAAAAACGGCGGCGTTCAATTGCTCCGCAGTTTTCCAGACGACGTCGAGCGATCGATCATCGAGGTTCCGGCAATCTGCCCCATGACAATGTTCGTTTGGATCGACATGTGTGCCGATTTCAACGCCACGCAAACCTAGCTCGCCCACGCAACGCTTGAGTTCCTGCGCGGCAAGGTCGACGTCTTGCAAGGGGATCGTTCCGAGACCCACGAAGCGATTTGGATTTTCTCTGACGACTCCTGCGATGTGATCGTTTAACAATCTTGAAAGATCGAGCGCGTCCTTTGGTCTTGCCCAGTAACTAAACATCACCGGTACGGTGGAAAGCACCTGCATTGAAACGCCGGCGGCGACCATCTCCTCGATGCGGCGCCTCGGTTCCCAAACATTGTCCGTAATCTCGCGGAAGACACGGTCTCCGATCATCATGCGAGCGCAGCAAGGCTTGTAATGATCAAGCCTGACGAATCCGCTGTAACCGTACTTCGCGTCGAGGTCCGGCCAGTTGCGCGGCAGAATGTGGGTGTGGAGGTCAATCTTCATTCGAAAGAAGCAAACGTCCAACGCTTTAACTCTGATGAACCCCGAGCAGGCGTCCAACGCCCGACATCGAATTCAGAATTGCGCGAACTCTTATTCTTACTCCTGCTCTTGCTCTTAATCGGGTTCCTACAATGGTTCCATTGGCTGCGCTTTTTCGACTTTCTTACTGCATTTCTTGCAGGTACGGCGCGCATCGTCATTCCAGAAATCAAGCATGGCCTGACTGAAATGCTCAACGATGTCTGCGCAGTCGAAATGGATGTCTTCTACCAATGCGCCGCAATTCTCGCAGTAAAAAATAACATGCTCTTTTTCTCCCGGCGGCCGGCGGCGTTCGACTACGACACCAATCGTGTCCGGTGGTCGCTGGGGCGAGTGCGGCACATTCGCCGGGATAAAGAATGTTTCACCTTCTCTCACGATATGGTCCACGATGCGATCGCCTTCGCGAACGCGCACCTTGATGTCACCCTTTAGCTGGTAGAAATACTCCTCCGAATCGACCAGGTGAAAATCATTCCTGGCGTTGGGTCCTTTGATAACCATCACGAAAAAATCGCGGCCATCGTAGAGATAACGATTGCTTACCGGCGGCTTGAATTTTTCGGCGTTCTTTTCGATCCAATTCTCCAAATTAATCGGCGGTTCGACCGTAGTCATAAGAGTGAGGGTATTTCGACCAGCATGAAGCGTCAAACCGACCCTGCGCTTAGCCAGAGTCTATCCATACCGAGCCTAACCCCCACGTATAAGGCGCGATCGGCAGTGTGCCGCTTTCAAGGAATTCGCCCTTGTTCAAAGGCTTCCAGCACCTGCTCCGGACGCGCGCGCACGGCAATGTTTTCGGTGAGATTCACCCAGCGAATTATCCCCGATGAGTCGATGAGAAACTCTGCCGGACGCGCGATGTCGGTGCCCTTGGGCCCTGCGCCTTGATGCAACAGATCGTAACGCCGAATCGCCTCGGCCTTGGGGTCAGACAAAAACGTGTAGGTGTAGCCGAGTTTTTCTCGTTGGCGTCGATTGATTTCCGGTGTGTCCACGCTAATCGCGACGACTTGAATTCCCCGGGATTCAAGGTCTGGAAGCCCGTGCTGGAAACTCCGCAACTCGGAGTTGCATAACGGTCACCAAAAACCGCGATAGAAAATCAGCGCGACCGCTTTGGATCTGCCGACGAGATCACGAAGAGGCACGTCTTTGCCATCCTGATCTGACAAGGTAAACTCGGGAGCTTTTTGTCCAACTCGCGGTGCTTCAGTCGAAGGTGGGACCTGCCGCAACTCGTAGAAGAGTACATACGATAAGAAACCGAACATCAATATCGCCAGCATCGCCAGAATTGGTCCGAAGATTTTACCGCGATAAACCTGCGGTCTGCCAAATGCCCGAAACAAACCTAGCACGAGCAGAATTCCGCCCACAGCAAACAACACGAGATTCGCCCACGGAAAATCGCGGGAGATTGGGAATTGCGCGAAGAATGTGTAACTGAAAAGCCAGCCAGCGAAAAAAGAAAGCCAACCCACAGCGACCAATTCCAGCGTCTTTTCGTGGTTGCATTCATACTCGTACTCAGGACCGGGCAGTACTATTCGCCGCCGCCAGGCGCCAGATCCAACGATACAGCGCGGCCGCGATAACTGCGAAAGCCACGCCGCCGATGATTTTCCCAGCGGTGGCAAAGCCCGGGCCCACCAACGCCAATGGCGCAGACTTGCTGGAGAAGGCCTTTATCAGGGAGATCACCACACCGAATATGCCCTCGCCGACAATCAGACCCGACGCCAATAGCACACCTAGTTGCTTTCTTGCTTCGGGCTTGGCGCTGTGCTCCGCGCGTTTGTCATAAAACCAGCCGACAACGGCGCCGACTACAATCATCAGCGTACTCTGTGTCGGCAGATAAATACCCAAGCCCACGGCAAGCGGCGGAACCCGCATGTGCTGCGTGGTGCGCGCGAGAATCTCGTCCAGCAGAATAATGCCGACGCCGATAAATCCACCTGTCCAAATCAGACTCCAATCGATATCGGCGGCGATGACGCCTTGCGCCAGAGAAGAGATCAACCCCGCCTGAGGTGCTGGTAACGGTGAGGGACGGAGCTCAGCGCCAGGCGCGCCGACGAAACCATAGGCATGATTCACGAGATCGAGCACCGGCGGAATCACGACGGCGCCAGCGACGACGCCGATTACGAGCGCGACTTGTTGTTTCCAGGGAGTCGCGTCGACAAGTTGGCCGGTTTTGAGATCCTGGAGATTATTATTCGCAATCGCAGCAACGGAGAAGATCACCGCGGTCGTAAACAGCGCGAAAGCCATTAATGACTTGCTCGCATCGGGCGAGACGTAGGGTTTCACGCCGAATACAAGTAACAAAGCAGCGCCGATCACAACGAGAATGCCAATACCAGACAACGGGCTGTTGGACGAACCAATCAACCCGGCCATGTATCCGGTAACCGCTGAGACGAAAAAGCTCATCAATACGATATAGGCGACGCCGCCGATAGTGAGCATTGCAACGTGCGCGCCGAGGCCGCTCATATTGCCGAAATAGGCCAGCAGCCAAGCAATCGGCGCCATGCAGGCCAACGTCGAAAGGCCAACGATGCCGATGGGAATGTCGCGCTCGGTGATCGGCAGCGCATCAGCCTGCCCAGCTTTGCGTGCGCGCGAAGCTGCCATTGCACCAGCGAGCCCGCTCGCGAGAGGCTTTGCTAACTTTAAGAGCGTCCAGATCGCCGAGACGCCAATCGCCCCGGCGCCCACGAAACGAACTTTTCGGCTCCATGTGCTTTGGGCCAGCGTGGCGGCAGCCGTGGTAACGTCATGCGCGAGACCGGAGTAATGGGGAACGCCCCACCCCCAGCCGATGATCGCGCCAAGGAGCATGGCAATTCCAACCGAGAGTCCGACGAGATGCCCGATTGCGAACAGAAGAAACGACAATGAGAAATCATATCCGCTCACCGAGCCTCTCCTCCCGATTCGAAAGGTCTGCGCCACATCGGAAGCGAATATTTGCGTCTCGACAATCACTGCGAAGGCCGCAGCAACAATTGACCCCCATAGCACTGCGAGCAGACCCGCGCGGCCATGCTCGACATTGGAAGCAACCTGTTCACTGCCGCTGCTGCCGACCTTCAACACCTCCGCGCAAGCAACGCCTTCGGGATACGGCAAGTCCGAAGTAGTCACGAGTGCACGGCGCAGTGGGATCGAGTACATTACGCCCAGAATCCCGCCCAATGCGCAAATCGCGAACGAGATCCAGAACGGAAACTCGGTCCACCAGCCAATCATGATCAGACCGGGGAGCACAAAAATAATGGACGACAGAGTCCCCGCGGCGGAGGCCAATGTCTGAACAATATTATTTTCCTGAATCGTCGAATTGCGAAACTTGCGCAGAATCGCCATTGAAATCACTGCCGCCGGAATCGACGTGGAAAATGTGAGACCTGCTTTGAGTCCGGCGTACACATTCGCGGCAGTAAACACCAACGTGATAATGACACCGATAATTATCCCCCGAATGGTAAGTTCAGCGCGCACTGAAAGCGGAGAATAGTCTGGAGTCGCTGAACGGGTCAAGAGGCGTACCCGCCTCACGCGCGGGAAGTTGCGCTCCCGGGATCAGAACATTTCTACAGGCGAGCGTTGGATGCTTTGAGAGCTCGTTTGCCTGGCGCGCTCTTCGCCCAGGACCGCGACACGCAGATCCCAGATCTCGCCGTCGAGTTTGCGGAAGGCGGCTTCGGAAAATTCATCAGGTGGTGCAAGTCTTTCCTTAAATCGCGCGACGTTTTCCAAGGCACGGTCGATTTGATCGTGCGGCAACCCGTTGAGGATTCGTTGCACGTTCTCGACCTCGGGAATGCGATGGCAAATCATCGCCACGTCGTTCCCCGCCGTAATGGCCAGGCCTATCGTCTCCTCAAGCCTATAACTCGTGAGGATCGCGCCCATGTCCAGATCGTCAGTCATTACGAGACCATCGAACGCGAGCTCGTTGCGCAACAAGTCGGTTACGATCCGACGCGATAAAGTGGCGGGCGTCTTTTCTGGCTCGAAGCAGGGATACCAGCCGTGACAGATCATCATGCTGTCCACGTCATGGGCGAATTTGCGAAATACAGCGAGCTCATTTGCATCCAGTTGCTCGCGGGTGCGCTCGACCCGCGGCAATTCATAGTGAGCATCTGAACTCGCAGCGGAGTAACCCGGAAAATGCTTGCCGCAGCTTGCGATCCCCTGCCCTCTTATTGCGTCATTGAATGCGCTCGCATTGCGAATAACCTGTTCGACCGTTTTCCCGTAACACCGCCCGCGCAAAGAATTATCTGCGTCGTCTTCGAATGAAATGTCCAGCACCGGGCACAAGTCTAGATTGAAGCCGAAAAGCCGGAGCAACCGCCCTGTGATGTCGCCATGGCGCTTGATAAGTTCGATTTCGCCCTTGTCGCGGAGTTGTTGGGCGTTTGGCGGCTCGCTGCCGATCAATCGGAGACGAGAAACACGGCCCCCTTCCTGATCAATGGTGATGATGGGCTCGATCTCACTCAGATCGCGAAGATCATCGATCAACTTCCGCAACTGCGACGCGGTTTCGATGTTGCGGCCGAACAGGATAAAAGCGCCCGGCTTTACTTTCCGGAATAATTTGGCCGTTTTCCCATCCAATTCCTTGCCGGGCACGCCAGTCATGATCAGCTGGCCGAGTAAATCCACTTTCATGGGCGGCAAAGAGTAGCGCCCAACGCCCAACATTCAACGTCGAACGCCCAATTATGAAAGAGGCTTTCAGTTGAATGTTGAGCGTTAAACATTGAGCGTTCAGGATTGAAAAAGATCGCAATCTACGGCGGCACATTTGATCCGATTCATCACGGCCATCTTATCGTTGCGCGCGAAGCCCTTGAGAGACTCGGCGCTGAGGAAGTCATCTTTATTCCCGCTCGCGTGTCGCCGCTTAGAAAGACCGCGCCCGTTGCCAGAGACGAAATACGATTATTGATGATACAAGCTGGCATTGAGAATGAACCCGGATTTACCGTGGACGACTGCGAATTGCGGCGCGCACCGCCTTCCTACACCATCGATACGATCGAGCAGGTTCGACAGCGCATCGGCGATGCAACGATCTATTGCCTCGTCGGCGAAGACAACGTAGACCAACTCACAAAATGGCGCCGCTTCGCTGATTTGGAAAAGATGGTTCGCTTTGTCGTTCTCGATCGCAGTGGCCAACGTCCACACCACGCCTATCCGGTCATCCGCCGGAAAATCGACATTTCTGCAACTGAAATCAGAAAGAGAGTTGCTACTGGGCGGTCGATTCGATATTTCGTACCGCCGGCAGTGGAAGAAATCATTCGTCGCGAAAAACTTTACCTGGAGCAACAGAAATAACCCCGGAAAATCTAGCGAAAACCTGCGCTGACCTCGCCTCAAATAAAAAGGCAGAAGACATCGTCGTACTCGATTTGCGCGCGATCTCGACGTTCACGGATTTTTTTGTGCTTTGCTCGGCTACGTCTGAGCCGCAACTAAAAGCAATTGCAAATGAAATTGAAACGCGTTTGCGAGAGGACCATTCCATTCGACCGGTGGCGGTTGACGGGTTTCCGGC
>JBKPLD010000030.1:0-8817 GCA_046731415.1 Verrucomicrobiota bacterium | reverse complement strand
CGCGCAAGCATGTTGCGCACTTGGGCGGGATTGATATTCAACGCCGCCATCCGGTCGGGCTTCATCCAGATGCGCATTGCGAATGTCCGCCCGCCGAGAATGTCCGCCTTCTGAACGCCGCCGACTGCAGTGAGACGCGGCTGCACCAGTCGCACCAGATAATCGGTCACTTCGTTAGGCTGCAGAATATCCGAAGTGAAACTTAAATAACACGAGGCTTGCTGCGAATCGGCCGATTGGATTTCCAACACCGGAATCTCCGATTCGGGAGGCAGGTCGCGCCGGATCGCATCCACCTTCGAGCTGATGTCTGACAACGCCTTATTTGCATCGTAATTCAGTTTCAGCCGCACGGTAATTGTCGAGCTGCCCTGCGAGCTTTGTGATTGGATATAATCGATTCCGTCAGCTGCGGCGATGGCACGCTCGAGCGGCGTCGTGATAAATCCCCTAACGAGTTCGGCATCGGCGCCCACATAAACTGTCGTTATCTTGATCGATGCGATGTCGCTGCGTGGATACTGGCGCACGGTAATCGTGCGCATCGCCTGCAAGCCGGCGATGAGGATCACAAAACTAACCACCAGCGCCAGCACCGGGCGCTTGATGAAAAGATCAGTGAAGGATTTCATGTCGCTCTTCGATCGTTACGAATCGATTGGGTTCGGATTTACCTGCGGGTTTGGTGCCAGATCGTTGTTGATCGTCACCGTCATTCCGTTTCGCAGTTTGAAAACTCCCGTGCTCACAACACTTTCGCCGGCCTTCAATCCTTGCGTAATCGCGACGAGATCACCGCGCGATTCCCCGACACGCACAAATTGCTGTCGAATTACTTGCGATTCTTTGCCGGTCTTTTCGTCTTTCTTTTTCTCAATCACAAAAACCGAGTCCCCGAACGGCGCGTAGGAAATTGCAGATCCCGGAATGACTAGCGCCTTGTGTTTTTGGGGCAATGTAACTTCCGCTTTTGCGAACATTCCTGGCCGCAGTGCATGATCGGGATTATCCAGCGTCGCCTGTAGCGTGATGTTGCGTGTGCTCGAATCGACCATCGCATTAATTGCGGTCAACTTTCCGTTAAACACCCGCCCAGGAAGGGCGTCCGTGGTCACGTGCACATCCAAACCCGGTTTTAATTGACCAAGATATTGCTGCGGCAATGCAAAATCGGCAAACACCGGATCGAGCGAAGTCAGCGGAACGACTTGTTGGCCGGCGTTGATCATTTGCCCAACATTCACTTGGCGAATTCCGAGTTGGCCATCAAATGGCGCGATAATCGTTTTTTTTCGAATATTAGAGCGCATTTGATCGACAACCGCGTTCAGCCTGTTGAATTTCGATTCCGCAGCGTCGAGTTCAGCCTTCGAAACCACCTTTTGGGTCGCAAGGCCGCGCGTTCGTTCCAAATCCTGCCGCGCCAGCTCGGCTTCAGCTTCTGCCGACCGCAAAAGTGCCTCTTCGGCCGACGCGTCGAGTCGAACCAACAAATCGCCTTTCTTCGCGGTACCGCCGTTTTCGAAGGCGATTTGACTGACGACTCCGCCAAGCTCGCTGGAAACGACCGCGCCTTGAACCGGCGAGATCGAACCAACTGCCGACAACGTCGGCGCCCAATCTTCTTCTTTCACCGTTGCGCTCGACACGGTCGTGGGCGGCACAACCATCGGTGTTGACATCATTTTGCGGATTTGCAGGAATTTGATGCCAAAAGCGAAAACCAAAATGGCGGCAAGTAAACCTATCGCAATGCCAATCGCCCGACCGCGGCGTCGCGGTCTCGCACTCGATTGCACTGGAACATTTGAAATACCTTTTGCCACGTCATGCATAAGCGAGTTGTCCCTCAGGGTTGAATAGCAAACGCCAGAGTCTGCGCGTTACTTCGAGTTGCCGCGTACGCCGCTCCGCTGCGGTCATTTCTTGCGGACGTAAGACATCCAGCATCAACATTCCGCGCGCGACGGCAAAAATTAATTCCGCCAATTCGTTGGGGGTCAAGCCATGCGCGGCATTTTGCGCTTCTGGCGAGCGGGCAATCAACTCCCTGACTCCAGCCATCGCCGTTTCCAGAACGTCGCGTACCAGGTCGGCCACGTGCGGATTTCGCGAAGCTTCCGCGTAAAGATCGACCACGAACGCAGAGATGAGTCGCGGTTCGTTTTCGCAGCAATGCGCGGTAAACAAAATCTCAAGCGATTCAAGCAGTGTGGGTGCCTGTCGTGCGCGGTCCATCATCTCACTGATCTCCTGCTTGTGCCGGTCGGCCATTGCTGAAATGACGGCTTCCTTGTTTTCAAAATAGCGATAGATTAGACCAACACTGATTCCTGCTTCACCGCTGATATCGTGCATGCTGGTTTGATGAAACCCGCGTTTGGCGAAGCAGACCAGGGCAGCCTCAAGGATCTGAGTACGCCGATCGGCATTGGAAGAGTCTATCTGGGGTTGTGACATAGGTCGGGAAGATGAATGAACGTTCATTCATTGTCAAATCTTACTTCGCAATTTCCCTTTATTTCTGTCACTTCGGAGAGTTGCCCGGGGCCCTTACTGAAGACTCATTGTGCGTAGCGGGCGATCGCGCTGGTTCGTGTCGCAGCGGCGGCGATCGTCGGCAACCCACTTCGAAGCACGCTGCCCTATTTCACGATTTCGTATCCAATACCGCTGCCGCAGCGTGATGCGAGATAACTGGTGCACGCTGCGCCTTCGAGTCGAAGCCAGCGAAAGGATCTGTAGTCGGTTGCCAGATGAATTGAAAGATAGCCACGGCCACGCTCAAAATGCACATGATATAAACCGCGGCCTCCATGATGCTTCGCCCCTTCTCCTCTGACTGGGTCAACAATGCGTAGGTTGTGTGATTATTCATATCGTTGCTTCCTTTCTTTTAAGACGCCAGCGGTTTCCGCTTTTGTCTAAGTTTGTTGATCGTTCATGATTGCTTTGAACGTTGGATGCGGAGGCGGCACGAATTGGATTCAACTAATTGTCATGTTGAGCGAAGCGAACCATCTCTGATTCCTCAAGAGCGCATTGCCGAATTCAATAAATCAGAGATTCTTCGCTGCGCTCCGAATGACAGAAGGCGCTCATGAAGCCGTTCAACATCAACCCGCGACTAAGCCGCGATTTCCCGGTTGATGGGCGCTACCTCATTGGCGTTTCCGGTGGGCGCGATTCCGTCGCGCTACTGCACTGGATGTTCAATCGCGGCTACAACAAACTGGTCGTCTGCCATTTGAATCATCAGTTGCGGGGACGCGCATCTCTCGCTGATGCCCGCTTAGTCCAGAAGTTGGTCGAGCGCTATAATCAAGCCCCTGTAGGGCAGGCGGCCCGCCTGCCGAGTTCCCAGGCGGGCAATGGACGCGCTTGCCCTACAACAGGAAAGTCAGATCTCCTTTTTGAGCTTGGCGCGACGGATGTCCGCACCCTGGCTAGAAAACGGAAGGCGTCTGTCGAAACTGCAGCGCGTGAAGCCCGCTACAAATTCTTGGCTGAAACTGCGCGACGCCGAAAGTGCAAAACGATTTTTCTCGCCCACCATGCCGACGATCTGGTCGAAACTTTCCTGATGAACCTCTTTCGCGGCGCAGGGACCGCAGGCTTGAGTGGAATGCGGGAAATTTCAACGCGCCAGATCGACGATATCGACCTTGTCATTGTGCGTCCGCTTCTAGGTGTCTGGCGCAAGGAGATCGACGTTTACGTGCGGAAGCATCGGATTAAATTTCGCGAGGATGCATCGAACAAAAACCTCAATCCCCTCCGCAATCGCATCCGCCATCGAGTGATTCCTTACCTGGAGAAGATCCTTGGCCGAAACATTCGTGCCGCCATTTGGCGGACTGCTGCAATCTCTAGCGAAGAAGAAAATTGGATCGATAGCCAACTCCCCGATACCACCGACGTCGAACTTTCAGTGGCAAAACTTCGGTCGCTGCCCGTTGCCCTTCAGCGTCGGGCGATTTTGAAATGGTTGCGCGTACAAAATATTGCTGAAGTTGGTTTCGACATAATTGAGCGCGTCCGCTCGTTGCTCGATCAGGACGCACGGATTGCGAAGGTAAATCTGGCGCGAAACCGACACGCCCGTCGTCGTATGGGCAAGATTTTTGTGGAGTAATGCCTCCGTTTTACATCGTCATCCGAGCGAAGCGAGGGACCTCACAACCTCATCCAAGATTTGCGAGATTCTTCGCTTTCGCTCAGGATGACAACTGAATGACCTCTGACATCCGCGTCCGCTTCGCCCCCTCACCGACCGGCTATCTACACATCGGCGGCGCGCGCACGGCCCTTTTCAACTGGTTGTTTGCGCGGCATCACGGCGGGAAATTCGTTCTGCGAATTGAAGACACCGATATCAGGCGAAACACCGAGGAAGCCATCGCCGCCATCTACTCCGGATTACGATGGTTGGGCCTGAACTGGGACGAAGGACCGCATGCGGGCGGCGATTACGGACCTTATTTGCAAAGTGAGCGAACGGAACTTTACGAGCGCTATTTGAAAAAGCTTCAGGATGCCGGTCACATCTTCGAGGACCAGGGCGCATTACGATTCCGTTCGCCGCGCGAGCACGTCATCGTCGATGACGTCGTATGCGGCAAAATCGATTTCGATCTTACCAATCCGGCGACGCACCCGGACATGACAATCCGGCGTCCGGATGGCTCGTGGATTTTTCATTTCGTCAATGTGATCGACGACCTCGAAATGAAAATCTCGCACGTGATCCGAGGCGAAGATCATCTCTCAAACACGCCGAAACACATCGAGATTTTTCGCGCGCTTGGGGCAACGCCACCGCATTACGCGCACATTCCGCTGATCCTGAATCGCGACGGATCGAAAATGAGCAAGCGCGACGAGGGCGCGCGCGTGGAGTATTACATCCGGCGCGGTTATCTCCCTGCGGCAGTACGAAATTATCTCTGTCTGCTCGGCTGGTCACCCAAAGACAACCGCGAGAAAATCGATATCGATGAGATCATTCGAATCTTTGAGCTGAAAAACATCGGACGCAGCTCGGCCACGTTCGATCCCGATAAGCTGCATTGGCTGAATGGCGAATACGCTCGCGAATTGAGCGACTCCGAATTTCACGATCTGGCCGTTGCAAGGCTGAAGTCGAGCGGTGTGAAGCTTGATGATTTTCCAGAGAAATACGTGCGTGCTGCACTGGAAACATGCAAAGGGAAGATCAATACTTTTGATGAGCTGCCTGCTTACTGCGGGTTCTATTTCACAGACGACTTCGATTACAATCCCGAGGGAGTTGTTAAACACTTCACAACTGAGAACAAATCAAAGCTGGAGGCCGTTCGCGACGCGCTGAGGGCGATAGAGAAATTCGATGCGGTTACAATTGAAACGACATTGAAGAGCACGGCCGCCAAGTTGGGCGTAAAAGTGGGCGGCATCGTCCATCCGACTCGACTCGCTGTGACTGGCAGCAACGTAGGACCGAGTCTGTATCATTTGCTTGAAGTTCTCGGAAAGGAAAAGGTGGTGGCACGTATCGATCGCGCGCTTTCCACTTTCTAAAACGCCCGCTATCCCGAGTGAGGCGAGGGACCTCTCACAACCCGGAAGATCACCCCAGGCACCTTGTGTGATCAATAACCCAGCGTGACGTCCTTCGTCGTCTTTCCGACTCAGGATGACATCCTGATTATTTCTTCGCCTCTTTGGCCCATGTATCCCTTAACGTAATCGTTCGATTCCACACCTGTTTTTCACGCGTGGAATCGCGATCGAGCGCGAAATAACCGAGTCGCTCAAATTGACAGCGTTCTTCAGGGTGAGCGCTCGCAAGGGCTGGCTCGCATTTCGCAATCACGGCTTCCAGTGAATTTGGATTAACAAATGATTTGAAATCGCCGCTGGCGTCGGGTTCGGGAACACTGAACAGGCGGTCGTATAGCCGAACCTCCGCATCGATTGCCTGTGCCGCGCTTACCCAGTGTATCGTTCCTTTTACTTTGCGACCAGCAGTTGGCCCGCCTGATTTACTGTCCAGATCGACAGTGCATCTGAGCTCGATCACTTGACCGGCTGCATCTTTCACAACCTCATCGCACTTGATAATGTAAGCGTATTTCAACCGCACTTCTCCCCCGGGTCTGAGCCGAAAATATTTCGGCGGCGGCGTTTCCATGAAATCATCGCGCTCGATGTATAGCTCGCGACTGAACGGAATTTTACGCGTACCCGCACCTGGATCTTCGAGATTGTTGATAGCATCAAGCTCTTCGATTTTTCCCTCGGGATAATTCGTCAGCACAATCTTGATCGGTCGCAATACCGCGAGCCGGCGAGCGGCGGTTCGATTAAATTCGTCACGCATCGTGTGCTCCAGCACAGCCATGTCAGTCATGCTCGGATACTTCGTGATGCCGATGTTGTAGGCAAACGCGCGCAAGGCGCTTGCTGTCACGCCGCGCCGACGCAATCCGGAAATAGTAAGCATCCGCGGATCGTCCCAACCGCTAACAAGCTTTTCGTTCACAAGCTGGATCAGTTTGCGCTTGCTCATGACTGAGTAAGTGAGATTAAGCCGCGCAAATTCGTATTGATGCGGACGCGGCTCCGCCAGTTCGAGCGCGTCAAGAATCCAATCATAAAGGGGCCGGTGTACTTCGAACTCGAGTGTGCAAACGGAGTGCGTGATACCCTCGATGTAATCGCTGAGCGTGTGCGCCCAGTCGTACATCGGATAAATGCACCATTTGTCTCCGGTACGATGATGCGATGCGTGCCGGATGCGATAGAGCACCGGGTCGCGCAACCAGACGTTCGCGGCGTTCACGTCGATCTTGGCGCGCAACGTGCGCGCTCCGTCGGGAAATTCTCCCGCTTTCATTCGCGCAAACAAATCGAGGTTTTCTTCAATCGAGCGATCGCGAAAGGAACTTGCCTTACCGAGCCGGCGATATGCGTCCGTCTCCTCGGGAGTCATGTCGCAAACGTACGCTTTGCCTTTGCGTATAAGATCGACTGCGTAGTCGTAAAAGCGGTCGAAATAATCGGATGCGTAAAACGGCGCGCCGCCGACATGCTTGTCCGTCCAACCATCGATCAACCAATGCACATCGGTCATGATTGACTCGACGTACTCCGCTTCCTCCTTGATTGGATTGGTATCGTCCATCCGGATGTTGCAGATGCCCCCGAACTCGCGCGCGATGCCGAAGTTGAGGCAAATCGATTTCGCGTGGCCAATATGAAGATAACCGTTGGGCTCGGGCGGAAAACGGGTGCAGATTCGTTTGTATTTGCCCGTGCGAAGGTCGTTCTCGACGATATCGCGAATAAAATCGGAAGGTCGTTCAATTTCAGTGGTCATTTATAACGAACAAAGTTATCGGCGAACGCTCGCGTCCACAACTTTCGCGCTGAACATCGCCACGCTAAACTGCCAACCAGCGTGTCATGCTGAGCGAAGCGAAGCACCCCACCTGGGAAGCTTGGATCACACTAACAACTGAGAATGTTCAACGTGTTTGTGCGAGGTCCCTCGCTTCGCTCGGGATGACATGAAGAAAACGCAAAATAAGCAAACCACCCAACGTTACACGCTTGCTGATCTCAAGAAGTGGCATGAGATCACCCGGGACGTTGATCCCCCTATTCGCGTGGGCGTTTTCGGTGATCCTGTGACGCATTCCCTGTCTCCTGAATTGCAAAATGCCGCTCTGAGCGCCTGTGAGATCAACGCTCAATACGCGCGGTTTCATATCCGGCCGAATGAATTGAGATCGGCGCTGCGTTTCTTGCGAAGTCTCGATTTCGTCGGAGTCAACTTGACCGTGCCGCACAAAATCGCGGGATTCGCACAAATCGACGAAGCGGATGAATCGGCGACTCGCGCGGAAGCCGTGAACACAATTCGCGTTTGTGAGAGGAAACTCATGGGTTCCAATACTGACGGCGAGGGATTTCTGCGCGCCGTCCGCAGCGAGTTTTCTGTCGATCTACGCGATCTACGAGTGCTTATATTTGGCGCCGGTGGCGGAACAGGACGCGCCATTGCCTGGCAATGCGCGCTTGAGAATTGCGAACGTCTCGTCCTGGTTAATCGCACATTGGAAAAAGCGAATGCGTTGGCGAAGCGCCTGCGTCCGTTTTTCACAGAACCTCGCGTGCTTGGCCCCGCGGCACGCCTTGAAACCATAGCATGGGAAGAACCGGCAATACGCGTGCAACTTGCGGACACGGATCTTATCGTCAACGCGACTCCTCTTGGGATGAATCCGAGCGATCCAGCTCCAATCCCCGCCCGATTGCTTGCTCCGCATCATATGGTTTTCGATTGCGTATATGGCCCGTCGAAAACTGCCTTGCTGCGCGCCGCCGAACAAGCTGGTGCGCGGAGCGCAAACGGAATATCGATGCTCCTGCATCAGGGTGCGCTCTCGTTTTCCATCTGGTTCGATCGCGAGCCCCCGATCGACGCGATGCGTAAGGCGTTGTAGCCGCCTCCCTGGGCGAGGCACTCGCGTTACCCGCAGGGGCGACGGCTACAGGAGTTGTAAAAACGCAGTAACCCCCGATATTATCCGATGGTAAGCGCTGGTGTAAACTTTGGCAGTCCACGCCAGAGGCGTATTGATCTTGCAGAAGCCTTGCAAGAGCTCAAGCAAGAGCGGAACGCCATTATTCTAGCGCATAACTATCAGGTGCCCGAGTTACAGGATGTCGCCGATTTCGTCGGCGACTCTTTAGGTTTGAGCTATCAGGCAGCGAAAACGGACGCTGACGTGATTTTATTTTGCGGCGTCCATTTTATGGCCGAAACAGCGA
>JBKPLD010000029.1:0-5545 GCA_046731415.1 Verrucomicrobiota bacterium | reverse complement strand
TTATTCGCGGCAGAACTCGAAAGAAGACCTCTGCGCCACAAGAAACGGACCTCGCAAATGATTAACCATTAAATTCACTGCACGAAAATCATGCCTACTCAATCGTCGAAAACATCCAGGTCCCCATCCCGTTATTCCGTCGGTATGTTTAGTGCCGGCGAGGCTCGGTGTGATCGCTGGCAGGATCTGGCTCATACGGCCCAGACCGTTGTCGTCCAATCTTTGTCCGGCGCTTCCACCAAGGAAACACTCGCCAAAGTGGAAGCCCTGCTCGAACCGCTCGGCATTCTGGAGACTTTTCGCGCTTATCCGGGGGAAGCCATGATGAGTGCGCTGAAAGAGGCGCTGGGCCGGAGTGATTATTCCAGTTTCTCGCGACTAACGAACCGCATCGCCAAGGCCATCATCACTGGCTCCTATCGTCGTTCCGTGAATGCCTGGAAGCTGGGCGAGGAAGGAGAGATGGAATCGAAGGATCGTCTGCTCAAAGATTACTTCGATACGGGTGACCTGACCAAGCCCTACTTTGAGGTGCTGATTGTCAGCGATGACCCAACTCCGGAACAGGTGCGGCAGGGCCGTGCCGAACTGCGGCAGCTTCGTCGGCCGGAAGATCCATTTGTGTATGAGGCGGTCACAGTGCCGAGCTTTGAAGAAGCCGTGTTGGCGGTGATAATGAATGCTGACGTGCAGGCGGTTATCATCAAGGATAACTTCCGATTCAAGTCTCAGTTCGACGCACCGTTACTGCGAACTTACCTGGAACAGCACCTATCTCTGGAATGCGGTTCGTTGGAGCCAAAGGACTACGGAGTAACTCTGGCTCGAGCTATCGGAAAGATCCGTCCTGAGCTGGACGTTTACCTGATCGTCGATGGCGCGGTCGAGAAAGTAGCGAGCCATCTCGATTCAAAGAACATTCGCCGCATCTTCTACGGGCTAGAGGACTTGATGGAAATCCATCTCGCCCTCCTCGAAGGTGTGAATCAACGATACGACACCCCCTACTTCAATAACTTAAAGAATTATGCACGCCGGCCGATCGGCACTTTCCACGCCTTGCCAGTGGCGCGCGGCAAGTCAATTTTCAACTCCCATTGGATTCGCGACTTTGGTCACTTTTACGGCGCTAACATTTTCATGGCGGAATCTTCTGCCACGACGGGTGGCCTTGATTCACTGCTGGAACCAACAGGTAATATCAAGCTGGCGCAGGACAAAGCGGCGCGCGCTTTTGGTTGTCAAAAGCTCTTCTTCGGCACGAATGGAACGTCAACCTCGAACAAAATTGCGGTGCAAGCCATCGTGCGGCCGGGTGACATCGTCCTGGTTGATCGTAACTGTCACAAATCGCACCACTACGGTCTGGTGATTTGCGGCGGTCAGCCGTTATATGTCGAAGCGTTTCCGCTGACAGAGTATTCGATGTATGGCGCTGTGCCTTTGCGCACCATCAAGAAAGCGCTCCTGGATCTCAAGGCGGAGGGAAGGCTCGACCGGGCGCGGATGCTCCTACTTACAAACTGCACCTTCGACGGTCACGTTTATAACGTGCAGCGCGTCATGGAAGAGGTGCTCGCGATCAAGCCTGACATAGTCTTCCTATGGGACGAAGCGTGGTTTGCCTACAACCGCTTTTCTCAATTCCATCGCATGCGCTCGGCGATGGGGGCGTGCGACGTTTTGCGGGAACGTTATGCGAGTGAAGCGTATCGCGCTGAATATGCCGAATTCAAGAAGAAACACGGCAAGTTAGATCCGAAGAACTCGAAGCTACTCGACACGCATCTGCTACCGGACCCCGATGCGGTGAAGCTGCGCGTCTATGCTACGACTTCGACCCACAAGTCGCTCTCCTGCTTTCGCCAGGGTTCCTACATCATGGTGAATGACGATTGCTGGGAGAGCACGGAGGGGCCTTTCAAAGAGGCGTTCTTCGCTCATACCAGCACTTCTCCAAACCTCCAGCTAATCGCTTCTCTCGATGTCGCACGTCGTCAGGCGGAGTTGGAATGCTATGAGCTTGTCGGCCGCGCCATCGAACTCTCCCTCATCCTACGCCGCGAAGTGAACAGGCATCCGCTCATCTCGAAATACTTCAGCATTGCGACCAATGCCCAGATGGTGCCCGCCCAGTATCGGGCGAGCGGATTCGAGGACTTCCATGCCGATGGCGTGAGCTGGAAAACCATCTATGATGCCTGGGCTACTGACGAGTTCGTTTTGGATCCTACTCGTATCACTCTGCTCTGTGGTTCTGCTGGCTTCGACGGCACTGCGTTCAAAGGGTTGCTCGCAAGCACGTTCGACATTCAGCTTAACAAGACTTCGCGGAACAGCGTCCTGCTCCAGACCAACATCAATAACACACGCAGCGACATCGCCTACCTCATCAAGGTTCTCGCGGACATGTCGCGCCAATTGGACCGCAAGTTGTCGATGGATCCTGACGAGAAGGCCGCGTTCGATAGTCGGGTGAAAAGTCTGGTTACAGATGTGCCCAATCTTCCAAACTTCAGCCGCTTCCACGACGCCTTCCGCGAAAATCCGCGCAGTAAGACTAACGAAGGCGACATGCGCACACCCTTCTTTCTCGCCTATGACGAAGAGAATTGCACGCACGTGAAGCTGCACAGCAAGGAGATCGATGACCTGGTAAGGCGAGGCCAGGCCGTCTCATCGAACTTTGTTATCCCTTATCCTCCGGGCTTTCCCATCATGGTGCCTGGCCAGGTTATCACGCCGGAAACCATCGAGTTCATGCGCAAGCTCGATGTGAAAGAAATTCACGGCTATCAGGCGGCCCTGGGTCTGAAATTGATCAAGCCGGAGAAGCTTGGCGCGAACAAGACCGGTAAAAGAACGAAGTAGCCAAAGGTGCGCTGAATAACTCATAATACATTAAGACTTATCAAACCTGAAATAAAGCCGGCTTACCCGGCAAAAAAAGGAAAAGACTATGATTGATTGGTTCTTTACGACGCTGCGGACGTACCCGGAGATCGCGATTTTTCTCGCGCTCGCCCTCGGTTACTACTTCGGCAAGTTCACCTACAAGGGAATCGGCCTCGGATCGGTGACCGCCACCTTGATTGCCGCCGTCGTGATCGGGCAAATCGGGATCACGGTCAACCAGCCGCTCAAGGCGTTTGCGTTTCTCATGTTTCTGTTCGCCGTCGGCTTCGCCGTCGGGCCGCAGTTCGTGCGCGGGATTGCCAGCAGCGGCCTGCCGCAGGCGATCTTCTCGGTGGTGCAGTGCGTATTCAGCATCGTCGCCTGCGTGATGGTCGCAAAGTTCGCCGGTTACGACCTCGGCTATGCGGCTGGACTCTACTCGGGCTCGCAGACGATCTCTGCCGCGATGGGCCTCTCGACCGACGCCATCAACCGGCTGGGGCTGCCTCCCGATCAAGCCAAAGCCCTCCTCGACTCGATGCCGATCGCTTATGCCGTGACCTACATGTTCGGCACAATGGGCTCGGCGATCGTGATCGCCATCATCGGCCCGAAGCTGCTAGGCATCAATCTCGTTGCCGCCTGCAAGGACTACGAGGAGAAGCATGGGGGCGGCAAGAAGCAGCTGGGCGGTCCGGGCACGGCCTGGACACGCTGGGCGCTGCGCGCCTACAAGGTGCAGCCGGGTGGCAGAGCCGTTGGGCTTCGAGTCGCTGGGGCTGAGTCGCTGGTGCCCGATGCGCGCCTTTTCATCCTGCGCATTCGGCGCGGGGGCGAGATCATGGATGCGACCGCGGACATCGTCCTGAAGGAAGGCGACGTGGTGGCGGTCGCGGGCGAGCGCGAAGTGCTGGTGAACATGCTCGGCGCAGCGGCGGTCGAAGTCGAGGATCGCGAACTGCTCGCCGTGCCGGTGGAAGGCGTCGACGTCCTGGTAACGAACAAGGAGGTCGACGGCAAGACGCTCGAGGAGTTGGCGACGCGCCCGGCGGCGCGCGGCGTGTTCCTGCGCAAGATTACGCGCGGCGCTACCGCCACCGATATCCCCATTCTGCCGAGTACCGAGGTCAATCGCGGCGACTTGCTCACCCTTGTCGGCCGCACGGAGGATATTGCCGCCGCCACCAAGATGCTGGGTGTCGCCGACCGTCCGACCGATGTCACCGACATGGCGTTCGTCGGCGCGGCGGTCGTGGTTGGCGCGCTAATCGGCGCGCTGGTCTTCAAGGTGGCTGGCGTGCCGCTCACCCTATCGACCGCCGGCGGAGCGCTGATCGCCGGGATCATCGGCGGGTGGCTGCGCTCGGTGCGCCCGTCCTTTGGACGCATTCCGACGCCTACCGTCTGGTTCATGAACTCAGTCGGCCTCAACATCTTCATCGCCATCGTCGGCATCTCCGCCGGTCCGGGCTTCGTCAACGGTCTGAAATCGCAGGGCGTCGGTCTCTTCCTGTGGGGCGCGCTCGCCACCACGGTCCCTCTGATTCTTGGCATGTTCACCGCCAAGTACGTGTTCCGCTTCCACGACGCGCTCAACCTCGGAATCATTTCCGGGGCGCGAACGACGACGGCATCGCTTGGCCTGGTCTGCGACCAAGCCAAGAGCCAGATCCCAGCGCTCGGCTACACCGTTACCTATGCCGTCGGCAACACGCTGCTCACGATCTGGGGCATGATCATCATCATGTTGCTGTCGTGAGAACACATTTTCTCAACATGATTCAACAGCAAAGAAAACTATGACAACAAAAAGCAAACCCTCTCGGAGGGCTGCGAAAGCTAACGGACAACCTCATCGTGGCGGCCGCCTATTATCAGATACTGCGAGGCTGAAAGAGTTCGAGAAACTCGGACCGTTTGAGATCAAAGATTTCGTCCAAAAAGTGGCATCGAAAACGGCGCTGGAAAATTCCTTGTCGTACCTAAACGCCGGTCGTGGCAACCCAAACTGGGTCGCAACTGAGCCGCGCGAAGCGTTCTTTCTCCTCGGGCAGTTCGCAGTTACTGAGAGTAAACGCGTGCTCGATCTGCCACCTGGCGTGGGCGGAATGCCGAGCGCAGCGGGAATAGCCGGCCGACTTGAAGCCTGGCTCGCGAAACACGAAGACATGCCGGGTGCGTCGTTTCTGCAAGCAATGGTGCCGTGGGCGGTGAAGAAGTTCAGCTTCGACGCCGACAAGTTCGTACACGAGTTGGTGGATTCCATCATCGGCGATCACTACCCGGTGCCAGACCGCATGTTGGTGCACAACGAGCAGATCGTACACGAGTACCTGCAGTGGGCCATGTGCGGAAATCCGCGACCGAAGGGCACGTTTAAGATCTATGCGGTCGAAGGGGGCACCGCCGCCATGTGCTACATCTTCAAGTCGCTAAAGAGCAATCGGATTCTTAACCCTGGGGACACGATAGCGCTAGGCGTTCCGATCTTCACGCCCTACCTCGAAATGGCGCATCTGGAGGACTACGACCTCCACTACGTCGAGATACATGCGAAGCAAGAGGAGCGGTTTCAGTATCCGGATGAAGAGATTCAAAAGCTCCTCGACCCGAAGATCAAGGCCTTCTTCATCGTCAATCCTGGCAATCC
>JBKPLD010000028.1:0-8315 GCA_046731415.1 Verrucomicrobiota bacterium | reverse complement strand
GCGCGTTCCATCCGCAGATTGCGCAAATATTGCGGAATGGTCAGGCCCGCTTCGCGCGAAAAAATTCTGCTTAAGTAAAACGGACTACAGCCCACTTCCTGTCCGATCATTTCCAATGTAGGCGGGTTTGTGAGATCGCGAGCGAGCAGTTCTTTCATGCGCTCAACGCGTTCGCGTGCGACGCGTTTGTGTCGCATACAAAAAAATTCGGGGTCCTTTGGCGCGAAAAGAAAATGGGCCATGAGCTCGAGCGCCTTGCCTTGGTACCAGAGGATCTGGGCTGCCTTGGCCACTGGAGGCTCCGCCAAGCTGGCGACGACACTGCGCTGTTGCATGGTCATCGGCCGCGGGGGTGCGACTACATTTTCTTCTTTGTCTCCAAACACGATCTGGCGAATCGCCGGTTCAAGATCGGTTTCGTTCCGCATAAATTGTCTTTGCAAATGTTCCCGCGAGAATTCCAGCGTCACGAATTGGTGATGATCGTGAGCGCGCCGCGACGCTGGTAATGGTTCATCGGCGATCGCGTAATAACCGCAGTTGCCCGGCACATAGTCGCTTCGCGCGCGACGTTCAGTGCCCACTGCGCCATGGCCATCGAGATTTAAACAAAATTCCAGGCTATTGGGATGGAAGGTGCGTCCCCAGTTAAAGGAATGCGCGGTGCGAAAATCGTGCCACTCGACCGCGACCCCAATTTTGTCCACGTCGCCATACAAGGGACGCCATCCATCTTTCACCTCACGCCAGGCATGTTGCTCAGCTGCGCAACCGGGATTCATCTCGCCTAATTACGAATGTTGCGAAGCCGAATGCAAGGCTGGTTTCTTTTCCTCGAGCGCGTCACGGTCCCACTTGCCGAGTTTCGAGGCAGCGTCATAGGTGCTCTGCGCAAAATCGAGAAGGACTTGATCCGGCTTTTCAGCAGTGCGCACTGCATCGTAAGGGAGAATGAATTCGCGCAGTTTGGCCTGGTAGGATGCAGCATCCGACTGAATTTTCGCCTGCGCGAATCCAGGCGGTTCCGGATAGGCATACGAATAGAAGATTGGCGTTGGCATGCCAGCGTTGCCAGGCCAAAAACCCAGGCTGCTTACTTCCTGTGAGTACGCCTCGCGCGTGATTTCGTCCGGTAAATGCGGAACTCCCCCGGGATGAGGCGGCGCCGGCCGTCCGGAGAAACGCGTCACTGCCAGATCAAAACTGCCCCAGAAAAAATGGACCGGACTACATTTGCCGCAGAAACGCGAGCGAAATTGCTTAAACACACGATCGCTCTGCACGAGCACGCGCCAGAACCGGTTGGCAAATTCGCGATCGTAAGAGCGGTGCTCATCGTCCTTATCAAACGGGATCGGATTTTCGATCTCGTTAGGCGCGGTGTTGATAGTCACAGGCAGCTCGAGATCGCCCAATGTCTTCATCACAGTTCGATAAAACTCGGCAACCGATTGCGGCTTCAATGGGATAGTTCGCAGCGCGCCGTCGCTCTTGTCGATGAGCAACTGGTGATCGATGAAATCAAACTGGATCTCGAAGGTGTGAGATCCATGCGGGATCGGTGAAGTCGTTAGGCCGCGAGAAGTCACGTAGAGCGTGACGTGCCAGGAGTGGTTCGTCCATGGACTGAGCGTCAGTCGAATCTTGCCGATAATCTGGGTCCACATGTGCAGGGTGCTGGCGGTCTCTTTCCACTCCTCAAAAGGCAGAGCCGGCCACGCATTAGATTTGCCATTCACGTTTGTCCCTCCTATCGCATGTTGCTGTAGCCAAGTCCCTGTCAGGCGCGAGGCGCTCAGCGAAGCGGCTACAGGATTGTGTCGGTGACATGCGCGCAACTGCTGCTATCCGCGGTTGATGAAATCTGTAAAGGAGCGCTTCACCCTCTCAAACATTCCTCGTGCTTCTTCCTGCGTCCGACGGAAAGCATGCTTGATCTGTTTTTTAACAGGGTAGAAAGGACCCCGTTCCTCGTCGCTGTCGTAATCGTTCTCGACATCTTCCATTGTTGCCCCGGCAAACATTCCTTCTGTTCGTTTCACCGTGCCGCGCGTCGCTCCGATATGAATCGTGCCAACCGGACGGGACGATCGGCTCAGAAGAGTGACGATCCAGACTGGTTCGCCACGCTCGTCTGTGCGCAAGGTATAATCGACCGTTGCAAACGTGGCGTGCGACAACTCCGCCGTGTGGCTCGCCACTTCATACGCACCGCTCGAATCCAGGTTCAGGCGAGAGGTGTCGATTGTTGCGCCTTCAGTAGAACCCGCAACGGAGCGGTCCGGGCGATTGTCGGAATCGATTTTTCCATCGGCGACTTCTACTTCGCGCACACCGCGGCCATTAGGGTCTTCCAAGACAATTTTCCATTTCTCCGGCTCCGGGTTGCCTTTCACGCCAGTAATCGACACCACGTGATTTAGAGCGCCCTTTCCCAATTCAGAGCCGACCACGCGCAGCGCCTCGTAAGCGGTAGCGTTCTCTTGTGCGAGCCCGGGTGTGACGAAAAGCAAAAGCGCGGCAAACGATCTCCACATATCGCAAAATTGAACAGCGGTTTGAGCAAGTGTCCATCACGTTTTGGAGTGCGGCGATCCTGCGGCTGCGGCACCGCTTTCAAAGCGCGGATACGTCCGCGCACTCCAAAAGACGTTCGGAGTTGAATGAACGCCGGGAATCTGCTCAGATTTCAGAGCGGTTAATGAAGAAACATACAGTCGAGTTTAGCAGCCACACAGCCAATCTGGCCTTGATGCGCGACTGCGTGCGCAACTTTCTTAACGGTTATCCTTTCTCGGAAAAAGAACGGCTGCTAATGGTGCTCGGCGTGGATGAAGCATGCACGAATGTTATCAGGTACGCTTATCGTCTGCGCGACGATCAGCTCATCTCGTTGCACATGGAAGGGCTGCGCAAATGTGTGCGAATGCGGGTGCGCGACTACGGCGAACAGGTCTTGCCCAACCAAATGAAGGGGCGCTCTCACGACATGATCAAACCTGGCGGCCTCGGATTGTTTCTCATTCGCAACGCCTTTGACGAAGTTGATTACATACACAAACGCCACGGCACAGAGCTGGTGCTGACGAAAAATCTGGCTAACCAAACGTGTGATCACACGCCTCCCGGGTAACGCACGTGTCTCGCGTGCACTGTCCAACGCTCAATTCGGCTGATGCGTACTCACCGCTTCAATGTTATGGAATCTTCACCATGCGCGAATGAAACCGCCAGAACCAGATGCTGCGTTTGAAATTTCGCTGCGGCCGCCGGCCTTCAGCGAGTTTACCGGGCAGCTGAAAGTACGGGAGCGCCTTGAGTTGATGGTGGAAGCTGCAAAGAAGCGCGGAGACGTGCTCGAACACATTCTGCTAAGCGGCCCGCCAGGTCTCGGCAAGACAACGCTGGCTTACATCATCGCAAACGCCATGAATGTGAACATCAAGAACACCAGTGGCCCTGTGATTGAGAAGGCCGGCGAGCTGGCTGGTATCTTAACAAGCCTCGAAAAAGGCGACGTACTGTTCATCGACGAGATTCACAGGCTCCAGCCGACCATTGAAGAATATCTTTATCCTGCAATGGAGGATTACCGGCTCGACATCATCATCGACCAGGGACCACAGGCGCGCAGCCTGCGTCTGAATCTGCCCAAGTTCACACTCATCGGCGCTACAACACGCGCCGGAATGGTGAGCGCGCCACTTCGGTCGCGTTTCGGAATGACGGCGCGCCTCGATTATTACCACGCTGAAGAAATGCAGAAGATCATCATCCGCAGCGCCCGATTACTTGGCGTCGAGATTGATTCAGCGGGTGCCGCTGAGATCGCCGCGCGAACTCGCGGCACGCCGCGCACGGCAAACAACCTGTTGCGCTGGGTGCGCGATTATGTGCAGGTGAAGGCCGAAGGAAAAATCACCGCTGAACTGGCCGATCGGGCACTCGCGATGCTCGAGATCGATCGCGATGGATTCGATCAATGGGACAAGCGGATCATCGAAACACTGATCCACAAATTCAATGGTGGCCCGGTCGGTTTGAACTCGCTCGCAGTCGCAATTGGCGAAGAAGCGGGCACAATCGAAGAAGTGAACGAGCCGTATCTGATCATGGAGGGTTACATCAAGCGTACACCTCAGGGTCGCGTCGCCACGGCAAACGCGTACCGCAAGCTCGGACTCAAACCGCCGGGCGGCATGCAAGCGGAGCTACTGTAGCGGCGCTCCGTGAACGCCGGAACTACATCTTCGGCGGTCATGGACCGCCGCCACAGTTTTCTGCAACTGAACGTTGGACGTTGAGCGTTGAGCGTTGAACGTTTGGGTCAATGCAGATAACCACCGATCTCTTCCCGCAAACGTCGAAGATTTTCACTGTCGGTGAATTGACTCGGCAAATCCGGGGCACGCTCGAGACAAAATTCCGCGCGGTCTGGGTTCAGGGCGAAATTTCCAATTACAAACTGCACCCGAGCGGTCATCAATATTTCACACTCAAAGACCAGCGCGCGCAGATCTCTTGCGTAATCTGGCGCGACACCATCGCACCGCCACGACAACCTCTTGTCGATGGAACGCAGGTGCAGGTTTACGGTACCGTCACTGTTTTTGAGACGCGCGGGCAATATCAGCTCAATGTCCAGATTCTTCAGCCCCGCGGCGTTGGTCTGCTTCAGGCAAAATTCGAAGCGCTCAAGCGTAAACTCGAAGCCGAAGGATTATTTGCACCTGAACGTAAAAAGCCGTTGCCAAAATTTCCGCGACGAATCGGAATCGTGACCTCCCCCACTGGCGCAGCGATTCGAGATATGCTGAACGTGCTGCGCCGTCGCGCGCCGTGGTTGCAAATCTTGGTCAATCCGGTCCGTGTACAGGGCACCGGCGCAGCACAAGAGATCGCCGTCGCCATCCGTGAACTGGTTTTGCCTAACGAGGCGTTTGCCCGTCTCGACCTGATTGTGATCACCCGCGGAGGTGGGAGCATCGAAGATTTATGGGAGTTCAACGAAGAGATTGTCGCTCGCGCAATATTCAATTCCGGAGTGCCGATTGTATCTGCGGTCGGTCACGAAATCGATTTTACGATCTGCGATTTCGTCGCGGACTTGCGCGCGCCCACTCCAAGCGCCGCCGCGGAATTGATCGTGCCCGATATCGTCGATCTTCAACGCCGGCTTGACGGTTGCACGCGTGCGCTCTCGCATCAGTTGCTAGGCCGGGTCCGCGACGCACAACAGCGCCTGGATCACGCGCACGAGACGTTGCAGCGTTGTCTGGCACACAAGATCGACAGTCACAAACGCGGCCTTTTTCATATTGTGCGTACTTTGCAAGCGCGCAGCCCTGCACGCGAGCTTACGGTGCGGCGCAATCGTTTCGCAGACTTGCAGCGGCGACTGGTTGCTTCTCCGTCACGAGTGGTGGAGAACGCGAGACATCGTTTCGACCGCATCGAAGGAATACTCCGCGTCCTGGGTCCAGATGCGACGTTGCGGCGAGGCTACAGCATCACGACGAACGAGCGCGGAAAAATCATCCGGACGATCTCGACGGTCCGACCGAAGATGAAAATTCGCACCCGTGTCAGCGACGGCGAATTTAGCTCAGAAATACAATAGCCGTAGGGAAACGATCACGGCTTCCATGGCATCGAGTCAATAGTGACTTCCCATGCTGGGCTGTTCGCTTGATCCCGGGGTAAAAATTGGTCTGTTGTACACCGGTGTTTCAGGCAGCCCTCTTTGTTGTGTCTGCTTGGTAGTATCAATCACCGTCTCGGAATAGGGCGTATTCGCAGCACAACCGCAAAGCAATGCGGATAGAAGCAAGCTGAATAGCAGACGTACCTTCATCGTTTGATTTCTCTACTGAATAATTCAGGCGGAAACCAGAATCAAGCGAAGCTCCTTTAAAGCACGTGATTCGCATTCGGCTTTCGCGTTTACTTCAACGCGGATAGCTTTGGGCAAATCCCTATTTTGTGGGCAAGGTGAGTAGAAAAATTCAGGTTATTCTCAACGGGAAAGTGGACGGTAACAAAGCGCTGCAAACGGCGATCGCCAGGCAACGAGAAATCGGCCATCACATTGAAGTACGAGTAACCCGGGAGAAAGGAGATGCGCGACGATTGGTATCGGAAGCAGGCCAGGTGGATTCGCTGATTGCTGCCGGTGGAGACGGCACGCTGAACGAAGTCGTTCAGGGTCTGATGGATTTGTCGGTTAAGGCACGGCCCGCTTTGGGAGTCGTGCCTTTAGGAACCGCAAATGACTTCGCTATCGGCTGCGACATTCCACGTGATCCGGAGAAGGCATTAGCTCTCTGTATGAAAGCTGAAGCCGTTGCAATCGACGTCGGTAAGGCTAATGAGCGCTGGTTCCTAAACGCAGCTAGCGCCGGCTTCGGCGCACATGTCACGGCCACCACTTCGCCGGAACTCAAACGCCTGCTCGGCTCTGCGGCTTATACAGTGATGGGTGCGATTCTGGCGATTAACATTCATCAATATCACGGCAGGGTTATCCTCCCAGATCGCGAAATCACTGACAGCGGTCCAGTAGCGATCATCGGCAATGGACGGCAGACGGGAGGCGGTGTCCAGGTCGCTCCCCGGGCGTTTATTGACGACGGTTTGCTCGACGTGCTTGTGATACGCCAAATCCCGGCGACTGCGCTGCTCACGGCGGCGCGAGAACTGCAACAACTTTCACCGGATGGCGAGTACATCTCCTATTGGCAAACTCCCTGGGTCGAGGTTGATCCCGAAGAGATGATTCCGGTCAACCTGGATGGCGAGCCAGTGAAGTTTTCGCGCGTTCGATACGAAGCTGTATCGAGGGCGATTCGAATGATTGTTCCGCCGAATTGTCCGTTATTATCGACGAGCGCTCGCTGAAGGCCTGGGCCAGATCATGATCCAAACAGGAACGGCCACTCACCGCTCGCGCTTGAACGCAACCGTCGCCAGTGGCGGCAGATGAATGAGGATTGAATGTTCGCGACCCATCCAGGGAACATCCTGGCTCTGGACGCCACCTAAATTTCCTACGTTGCTGCCTCCGTACGTTTCGGCGTCTGTATTGATAAGCTCGCGATAGAAACCAGACTCGGGGACACCCAGACGGTAATCATAGCGTACTAGTGGGGTTGCGTTCACAATAAACGCGACCACGTCGCCATCGAGTGATTTTCTGAGGAATGAGACCACGCTGTTGTCGGCATCGTGAAAGTCAATCCAGTCAAATCCTTCGTAGCTATCGTCGAGCTGCCAAAGCGCCGGTTCGCTCTTGTAAATGTAATTCAAATGTTGCACCAAACGGCGCAGACCATCGTGCTGAGGAAGACTAACAAGTTGCCAGTCAAGACTCGTATCGTGGTTCCATTCGTTTGCCTGGCCGAATTCGCCGCCCATGAAGAGCAGTTTTTTGCCGGGATGCCCGTACATCCACGCGAGAAACATTCGGAGATTGGCAAACCTCTGCCATTCGTCACCCGGCATTTTGGACAGCAGCGACCGCTTCCCGTACACGACTTCGTCGTGGCTGAGCACAAGGACGAAATTCTCCTGGAATGCGTAGAGCAGCGAAAACGTGATGTTACCGTGATGAAAACGCCGGAAAATCGGGTCGAGACTCATGTACTGCAGGAAATCGTGCATCCAGCCCATGTTCCATTTGAATCCGAACCCGAGCCCGCCCAGGTAAGTCGGACGTGATACGCCCGGCCACGCAGTCGATTCCTCGGCAATAGTCATGATTCCGGGGAAACGCTCGTAACAAACTTCATTGAATCGTTTCAGGAAATAGATTGCGTCGAGGTTTTCGCGGCCTCCGTAAACATTCGGGATCCATTGACCAGGCTTCCGCGAATAATCCAGGTAAAGCATCGAAGCCACTGCATCCACGCGCAGCCCGTCGATGTGATATTTGTCGAGCCAGAAGAGCGCATTGCCGATAAGAAAATTGCGCACTTCGTTGCGGCCAAAATTGAAAATAAGCGTGCCCCAATCCTGATGCTCGCCCTGGCGCGGATCCATATGCTCATAAAGATCGGTGCCATCAAATTCCGCCAGCGCATGGGCGTCCTTGGGAAAGTGCGCAGGCACCCAGTCCATGATCACGCCTATCCCAGCCTGATGACATTTGTCGACAAAATAACGAAATTCATCAGGCGTGCCGAACCGACTGGTGGGCGCGTAATAATTCGTGACCTGATAGCCCCAGGATCCTTCAAAGGGATGCTCGGCAATTGGCAACAATTCGATATGCGTATAGCCCATCTCGAGCACGTACGGCAGCAATGTCTCGGCAAGCT
>JBKPLD010000027.1:0-9395 GCA_046731415.1 Verrucomicrobiota bacterium | reverse complement strand
TTCGCGCGCGGCGCCCGATACTTCACTTTCGTTTCGCGCCGTGAATGCGTAAGCAATTGATGGGACGCGGCGCCTTTCGGACAAAGGTTGCCCTGACTAATCGGCGACTCAGGATCGCCTTCGATCGAAATCAGTTTGCCCTCCTTGTGATAAATCAGCTGGCCACAACCAACGCCGCAATAGGGGCAAACGGAGCGCGCCACTTTTGCGTCATCGATACGAGCATGCATCGCTCGCGTCTTGTCCGACATCGACTCCACGCCGGTGCCATCCGTGCGCTCGCGAATTTGCCTAACGAGTGGCCATTTCGAAAGCAACGCGAACATATTCTTACATGCAGTTCTTTGCGGTCGACGCGAGCTTCAGTCGTTGAACATGTCATAGCGCATCGGACCAGGCGAGCAAAAACAGTGGAATTCTGGCCGTCACACTGATCAGCGGCGGCACGGCGGGCTGACGATAATGGGCAACAGGAATGGACAAGAACATTACGATGGCGATCACATCAAGCGCGCCGCTGAGGGACCGAGATCGAGGGACATCGTTGACGCGTGGTCTTACCTGCCACGTCGCAGTGCGTCCAGGCGAGCGTTCACTCGTGCCAGTAGATCCTGCATTGAATCCTCGCTCATCAGCCCAGCCTTAAGCATCCGCCGATCAATCCGCGCGAGGGTTTCGTCCAGTGGAAACTCCAGACGGGCCTTGAGCACGCGAAGCCGCAGTTTCAACCACGCGAAAACTGATGGCGGCATGGATGTTGTACCATTCAGTTCATGAAGCGCAGTGCGTGTGAAACGCATCTCCCGCCGAATCTCTGCCAGTGCCACCTTTCGAGGATCTGGCGTCGGCGACGGTGGCGGTGGTGTTGGCGTCGGCGAAGGTGTTGGCGTCGGCGAAGGTGGTGGTGTCGGCGGTGGCGTTGGCGATCGTGGTGGTGGCGGCGGGGGCGTTGGTCGTGCAGGCGCCATTTGCATCTCAAATGCACCAACGTCACACCGTCCGTTCTTCACTCGATCAAAGCCTGGGCCGCGTTGATCGTACGTCAGCAGCGGTTGCGAATTGTCGAGACTGATGTTCGGGTTTGCTGCGTTAATTGCTGGGCTGTCCCTCAAGAGCGCGTGTGTAAAGGTCGGGCCGCCGTTGTCCTGCAACGGGCCGAGCCTGGAATCGACATTAACTTGATCACCATCGGACGTCAGATAGCCGCCACCGTTATCGCTACTGAGGTTGTAGCCGTTTGAGATGATTGCACCCTGCCGCGCAGAGCTAAAAATGTTGTCGCCGGAGCCCGCGTTTAGGATGGTGTTTCCTATCTGCAAGCCACCTTCAGCGATGAAGATATTGCCACCAAACCTACTTGGGCCGTCAACCATGTTGCCATTGATAGTGCAGTTCTGAATCACAACATTCCCACTGGCGTTGGCGATGCCGCCGCCGGCACCAGGCAACGCACCGGGACTACCAGCCAGGTTGCCAGTAATGGTGGCGTTACTGATGGCGAGCGTTCCATCATTAAAGACGCCTCCGCCTATGCCGCCGCTATTAAGGCTGCCGCTAGCTGTATTGCCTGCGATCGTGCTGTTGAAGATGTCCAGTCTTCCGGCGTTGCAGATACCTCCGCCGAGACTGGTTCGTTGCGAGAAAGAGTTTCCGACGAAGTTATCGCTGATAGTCGTGCGGCTGATTTGCATTGATCCGGCGTTGTAAATACCGGCGCCTTCATCAGCCCAATTGCCGCTGATAATGCTATCAATGATGGTGATTTCTCGGCCACTGGCATTATAGATGCCACCACCCAGGCCATTCTCACGGATCCCGTCAGCATCGTTGCCGCTGATACTGCAGCCGATGATCTGCAACGTGCCGGAATTGTAAATGCCCCCGCCGAGAATCGCCTCGCCGCGATTGATCGCGAGCCCCGAAATCGCAACGATTTTATCGGAAGCGATCTCAAAAACACGGCTCAAGTGCGTGTTTTCAACAGACAACTTGTCAGCGCCCGGGCCATTGATGGTCAAGTCCTTGTTCACCAGCAGTTCTCCGCTGCTGAGTTCGATCGTGCCAGAAACGTCTGCGAAGTTGATGGTGTCGCCGTCCTTAACATCCGCTATCGCCTGACGCAGTGACCCGGGGCCGCTATCATTGGTATTTGTGACGGTGACGGTATTCGCATTCGCGCCGGCTGCGGCGAGCAACCCCAAGCAGCCTGCGAGCAAAACCCTGCAACGTCCTTTCACGGGCGCCAAGTTTTCAGTAAATTTCATTACGCAGCAAGCAGGAAAACGAAATCGTTCCTGTGCCTGGCATCTAATGATTCAACGGCACCCAGCCGCGGGTGAAGTAATCGCCAAGGGTCAGGGAAATCAGAAACAGCAGCCAGATTAGTCCGGCCACGGCTACCAGATGCAGTAGGCGGCTGCTTCCCTTTATGTGCATGAAGAAAAGTGCAATCACGATTGCTTTGGCCATCGCGACCGCGAGCGCAATGATGAGATTGAACGGGCCTAGATCGACGTAGGCGATCGCCCAGGTTAAGGCGAGCAGCGCCAGCAAAGTAATGCATGTGCGCAGATAAACTTTTGGTTGGACTACTATCTCCATCACCGGTGTCCCACTAAGTACAAAAGCGGAAATAGAAAAACCCAAACGATATCGACGAAATGCCAGTACAGGCCTGCGATCTCCACCGTGTTATGATTTCCATTAGAAAATTTTCCAAGCCATGCGAGCAATGCCAAAACCAGCATGATCCCTATTCCAACAGACACGTGGATCGCGTGCAGCCCGGTCATCGCAAAATAAATCCAAAAAAATAATTCCGCGTTACGCGCATCAGTGCCGTGCCATTCAAAGTGTTTTCCGGGAACCAAATGATCCACATAGTCTTTGTGATACTCGACGCCCTTGATCGACATGAACACGCAGCCGAGCAGGGCAGTCCCGATGAGCAACCAGGTCAGCATCCGCCGTTCGCCGAGTTTTGCCGTGCGGACAGCTAACGCCATCAACAAGCTGCTGATCAACAATACCGCCGTATTTGTTCCGCCGAGAACGACATCAAGCTTGCGACTCGTCTCGACGAAAATCTGGCCGTATGTGAAGCGGTAGATCGTGTATCCGAGGAAAAGTCCGCCGAAAAACAGCACCTCGGTCGCGAGGAAAATCCACATGCCGAGCTTGGCCGCCTCGCGCTGTTGTTCGATATCATCGAATTGCTGGGCGACGAGAGGCTGCAAATTGGCTGCTTCCATGCTGCAGTTATCCCAGCGTGTCGATTGTTAGCCTCGAGTGCGACAAACTTGACTGCTTAAAGCTGTCAAGTTTTGGGGTGGCGATTGTGCCTTTCGAAGGTTGATTCGGCGCATCAGACGCTGGCGAGGTTGAGGTCGACATCCTTTTCAGCTGAATACGAATAAGGCGGTCCTGTTACCACCGGACTTTGTTCAAAGTTGTGTTCTGGCGGCGGCGAAGGCGTTTGCCATTCCAAACCAGTCGCGCGCCACGGATTTGGTCCCGCCACCCGACCTCGCCTCCATGCCCAAATGAAATAAATCAGCGGCATCAGATATCCGACGCCAAGGATGGAAGCTCCCGCAGTTGAGAGCACGTGGTAGAGTTGAAACTCCGGTGGATAAATATGGTAGCGGCGCGGTTGCCCAAGGTAACCGAGGATAAACTGCGGAAAAAAGGTCAGATTGAAGCCGATGAATGTGATCATCGCTGCGAGTTTGCCTGCAAATTCCGGATATAAGCGCCCTGACATTTTTGGCCACCAGTAGTGAAGGCCGCCCATGAACGCCATCACCATTCCTCCTACCATGATGTAATGAAAATGAGCGATGACAAAATACGTGTCGTGTACGTGAACGTCCACCGCGAGCGCAGCGAGAAACAGCCCGGTCAGACCGCCGATGGTAAAAAGACCGATGAAGCCCAATGCGTAAATCATTGGGGTTGCGAAATGAATGGAGCCTTTGCGCAGTGTGGCCGTCCAGTTGAAAACTTTTATGCCGGAAGGAACGGCAACCAGAAAGCTAAGGATCGAGAAAACCATGCCGGCATAAACCGACTGACTGGAAACAAACATGTGGTGACCCCACACAAGAAAACCGAGAACAGCGATCGCCATACTCGCCGATCCGACCCACGCGTAGCCATAGATTGGTTTGCGCGCGAAGCACGTAATCAATTCACTGATCACGCCCATTCCCGGCAAAATCATGATGTAAACCGCTGGGTGCGAATAGAACCAGAAGAGATGTTGGAATAAAACGGGGTCGCCTCCCAACTTTGGATCGAAAATTCCAACGCCCCAGAAGCGCTCCACTGAGATGAGAGCAAGAGTGATGGCGAGGACCGGTGTGGCGAGCACCATGATGAGGCTGGTTGCGTAAAGTGACCAGACAAAGAGCGGCAATCGAAACCAAGTGAGACCGGGCGCGCGCATCTTATGAGTCGTCACCATAAAATTCATACCGGTGATGATGGTGGAAAACCCGGCCACGAAGACGCCGGCTGCCATCGAGATCACATGCGTATTTGCGTAGGTCGTGCTGTAAGGCGTGTAGAACGTCCAGCCAGTGTCCACACCGCCATGGACCAACGACCAAAGCGCAAGCACGCCGCCAGCGACGAAAATATACCAGCTTATCAGATTCAGTTTTGGAAACGCGACATCGCGCGCGCCGATCATCATTGGCAGAACAAAATTGCCCAGCACGGCCGGGATCGATGGGATAAGAAAGAACCAGACCATTAACACACCGTGGATGGTAAAGAGCTTGTTATAAGTTTCAGACGTGACCAGCTTCGGTTGAGGCGTAACAAGTTCGATTCGCATTAGCGCCGCAGCCAGACTCGCAATCAGGAAAAAGACGAGGATTGTAAATAGATAAAGCAGACCGATGCGTTTATGGTCCTTCGTTAACAACCACGAACGGACGCCGTGATGAACATTCAGATAATTCTCGCGCGCAAACTCACCAGTGAGTTTGATGTCGATCTCTGTCGCGTCTTTTATCATGAGAACCAATCCCTCACTTTCCTCATCTCCCTTTGAGAAGGGGAGATGCGGACCTTCCGGGCTATGCTAGCGAGAGAAGAACGCGCGCGCGTGATCATCATCGCACGCAATGCCGTCCGCCTCGCCCCGCTTTCGGGAAGAGGACTGAGGTGAGGAGAGATTCGAGCGCTACTCATTGCGACGGCGGCGGCTGATTACCGACGTACTTCAGGTAGGCGATGAGTTGCATGATCTCTTCCTCGCTCAAATGCCCGGCGAAACTCGGCATGATGTTGTCGTAACCGGCAGAGATTTGTTTACTGGGCTGCAAGATTGAGTCGCGCAAATATTGGTCGTCAGCACTAATCATTGTGCCATCAGCAAGCGGAACAGGATTCCGGTAGAGACCTTGCAGTAACGGCGCGTGGAATTGGGAATTAGACGCATGACAACCACTGCATCCGCGATCATGAAATAGGCGTTCCCCGGTCTGTACGACGGATTCGCTTGGTTCTCCCGATTTTAACCAACGTTCGTAGGCTGCTGGTTCCATTACTACTACGCGCCCGATCATTCGGGAATGCTGCGTTCCACAGTATTGCGCACAAAAAATATGATACTCACCCGGGCGCGTCGGTTTAAACCAGATACCGGTGTATCTCCCTGGCACAACATCCTGCTTAACTCGAAATGCTGGGACAAAGAAGCTATGGATAACATCCTGTGACGTCATCGTCATTGCGACCGTGCTGTTAACCGGCAGGTGCAGCTCGTTGATCTCTCGCTTGCCTTCGGGGTGTTGAAGTTTCCACATCCATTGTTTGCCGACCACCTGTAGCTCGATTGCGTTGGCAGGCCTTCGCTCGATTCGAAAATATCCGACAGCGCCCCAGGCAAAGAGTCCGAGCGAAAGAAATATTGGTCCAATAGTCCAGCCGCTCTCTATCCAAAAGGTGCTCGAGGCTGGACTCGAGCGATCGGCGGACGATCCACGGCGATATTTTACCGAGAAGTAAATTATCGGAAGAAAAATGACGAATATGAAAAACAGCGAGATGAGTGTCAGGGCAAAAAACAGCGCATCCACTTCATGCGAAGTGGTTGAGGCTTGCGGGGGGAACAGACGGAATTGATCCATGTTTTAGTTGATTTGCGCCTGTCTCCCGGCTGATCGGCGTCCCATCAAAAAAACCCACCACGCAATCGTGGCGATAAATCCCAGACTCGTGACCCGCAAGATCGCCAGGATCAATCCGCCGTACCTCCCCGTGATGGGATTGTAGTGGTAACAAAGCAGAAATATCTGCGAGACGATCGAAGATGATTTTTCTTCTTTTGCCGCAGCAAGCGCGTTGCGCAGTTCTCTCGCATCCAATCTTGCCCCAAACACGTAGCGGGAAATTTTCCCTTTGGGCGTCAGAACAATAACTCCACTTGGATGCGCGTATTGATGTGTTTGCGGATCGTACACGTAATGAAACCCCGTTTGATCGGCTAGTTGTGCGATCGAGCGTTCGTCACCGACCAGAAAATGCCAGGCATCCGCCGCTTCTGGTCGTCCGTACTCCCGCAAGTATTCCGATTTTTTCTGCACTGCGGCTTTGGCGGTTTCTGCCGGATCGATACTTACATCGATGATTTGAAAATCTTGTCCCACGTTCAGAGGCAGTTCCTGCAGCGCATGGATCAGGCCGTCATTGATCAGGGAGCAAAGCATCGGACACCGGTAATATCCGAGCACAAGGATTGTCGGCTGCTTGCCGAAGTGATCGCCGAATCGAAACGGCTGATCATTTTGATCGCGAAAAACGAGATCGGGCGAGATCTTCACGCCCGGATGTTGCTCAAAAGTCACGCGACTCAGATCGCTGGGAGTAAGCGCACATGTTGAGCCTGCAAAGCCTAAAAACAAAATGAGCATCATTCCGAACGAAGTCGAAGAATCCCGCGACGTCACCGGTGGCAGGGCAACGAGATGTCTCGACGGAGCCCGTCCTGAGCGGAGTCGAAGGGCTCGACATGACAGAAGCCTTCTCATGGTCGTTCCATGGACTGAGGTGGCGTTGCGCTTTCCGATGGTCGGGCCTGCATCAAACTAAGCGGCGTTTGCCCTCTGCCGACATCGGGTAAACCGCGCTCCAACAGCAGTTGAATGGCGCGATCGATGGGAATGCGCACCGTTCCGGACTTCCGATCGATCCAACCGTAAGAATCAAGGTCAGCGTTTTCGGCAGCGCGCAGCTTTGCCAAATCTGCCGCCCCCTTAATCTCCAAGCGCGGCTTGGGAAATTCTGCGGAACTCGTAACCGGGAGATTCGCCTGGCCTGCGGTTTTCGATGGCTCGTGCAATTTGAAGTAATGCATCATGCCCCACACAACCAGGGTGATGATCAGGCAGGACAGCAACAAGAGGAACACGATGGTAATCAGCGAGGGAACGTCCACATCCGTCCGCTCGTGATCTCGGGTCTGCTCTTTCGCGTTCATGTTGGCAAAGCCAGTGCGAGCCGCGGATCATTCAGTGGAACGAGCCGCCTCTTTTCCAAATTCTTTAGAAACGCGAATGAGTAAATGCCGCCGATGCCCAGGAACGCGGCGGGAGCAAGCCAGCCGATGTAAAAATATCTTGTGTAAATGCTTGGCGCGATCGTCCACCAAATGGCGATGATGTGCGTAGCAAATACGCACGCTGCAATGCTCGCCAGGATGCGCCGACGCTTTTTAGCCGGCCGCATTAGTAGCAGAAAGAAGGGAACAAAGAAATGGAAGAGCGCGATGAAGATGGCAATCCATTTCCAGCCGTCGCTGATGCGATGCAGATACCAAGAGATTTCGTGCGGGAGATTTCCCGACCAGATGACCAGCAATTGCCCGAAGGCCAGGTAAGCCCACATCATCGTGAAGGCGAGCAGCAAGTTTCCGAGCTTGTGAAAGTTTTGTTCACTGGCGAGCACGCCAAGCGGCGATGAACGCGCAGCCCGAGTAAGCAGCATAATCACAAGCGCAAGCGCACTCAGAATTTGGCCGATACAAATAAGAATCGGGAACATGGTCGAATACCAGTCCGCTTCCATCGACATGAGCCAATCGACCGCTGCGAACGTCATTGTGACTGGGTAAATCACGAGGCCCGGCCCGCTCAACGTTCTCATTTTACGCGTCGGCTCCAACGAAGCGATTACATCTTGTTCTGCGGACCATTTCAGCAATTGCCTGCCAATAATGATCCAGATGGCAAAAACAATTGTTGTCCGAAGAGCAAACCCCGGAGGGTTCAAATAGATTTGCGTTACTCGCAGTGTCTGGTCTGCCGCAACGACAGACGGATTTTGCCACGGATAGAGTTGTGCCAATCCGAAAAAGATCGGGACGAATAGCAGAGCCAACAGCGGCAAGTTGCCAGCCGCGGATTCAAGAAAACGTCGTACGGCGTAGCCCCAGTCGCCGGCGGTTAAATGATGGATCATTAGCAACGCCAGCGATCCAAGCGAAAGACCCAGGAAGGAAAAGTGGCCGAAGAGATAAGCGACGAAGAAATCGCGCGGCGCGATGAACCAGCCGATGAGGCATCCAATGATTCCAATGGCGCCGAGGCCTAACGAAATATTTTTCGCGCGGACGACGGAACGATCAAAGGTCGAGTTCATTTTTTCTTTTCCAGCGTTGCTTGTTCGGCAGGATCGACCTCGGACAATTTCGCGTTGTGGCTAAACTGCAGGGCGCGGATGTAGGCAGCAATTGCCCATCGATCCTCGGGATCGACGCGCGTGGCGTAGGAATACATCACGCCGTAGCCGTTTGTAATCACATCGAAGAAATGGCCGATCGGGACGTTGCGGAGGCGGTCGACGTGAAATGATGGTGGCTGGGGAAATCCCCGTTGGACTACCATGCCGTTTCCGCTGCCGGTGCGATCGTGGCATTCAGCGCAAATGGCGTCGAAACGTTCGCGCCCGCGCGTCATCACCTCGCCGGTCAGTTTTACAGGCAGCTGTGTCACATAAGTTCCATTCATTTGCCCGGTATAAAACGCTGTATCCACGCGCGCCTTGCCGCGAGCGACCGTGTGCGCGGGAGGTTGCCGCGCATTCGCTCCATTCGAGAAAAAATCGCTTTCCGAAAGAGCTTTAGCTTTGGGTTGATTCATCATGTCCGGGCGACATGAGGCGAGCAGCAATGCGATCCCGATAAATGATGCGATTTCGCGCGATATCATTCTGGCACCTCCGCGATTGATAATGGATTGAGGCTTTGGAGAAACGCCCGTGTTTGGTCCGAGCGAAAATTCGGGTCGCGTGTTTCAATGCACAGAAAGAATCGGTCTTGCGACGCGCGATCGAATTCCGGGACGTTAAAAAGCGGATGATGGGGGCGTGGTAGACCGCTCAAACCC
>JBKPLD010000026.1:0-11424 GCA_046731415.1 Verrucomicrobiota bacterium | reverse complement strand
GCTTAGCCCAGTTGGTCGGCATAGTTACGCTGCTTGGCTTGTTTGTGTTGCCATGGCTCCTACGCAAACGTGATCCTGTCGCGACTGTTTCGATATACTGGATCTTATTTAGTTATCTTCCTACTCAGGTTCTTTCATTTGGTTATCCAGTCGCTGACCGTTACCTTTTTTTGCCATCAGTAGGTGCGGTGATTCTCATTGCGTGGATGGTAATCAAGGCAACAGACCAGTTGCGCAGATGGAGGATCGCTGCTGCAACAACGGTGGTTGCGGCAGTTAGTTTCGTCTGGGTAACGAGAACTCTTAGTTATTTATCGGAATGGCAGGATCCGCGATCAGTTTTTCTCGCGGCCACAAGTAAATCAGATGACTTCCATTTGTATTACGAGCTTGGATGGGAATATCTGGAGAAGGCAGCAAGCCTCGGAACCATGCGGAGAAACGCTCCGCTTCCTTCGGAACAAGCTAGACATTACGCTTCCGTCGTTTGGAGAGATGATCCCCGGCTTCAAGAGTTGCTGCAGGAGTTGGAGCGCGATAGACATGACGGGCCTGTAGAAAATGCGTTTAAGGAATATCTGCAGGCCAAAGCAGGAGAAAATTTTGACCATGCCCTTGCAAGAAAGGGTGAACACATCACGCCCGCTCTTTTTTTTAGCCGGGGAGTGTTGTTCGTCGACAAGGGCGATATCCAGTCCGCAAAAAAAGAATTCCTGGCGGAGATCGGTGAGGCTTCCAACTTACCAGACTCTGAAGCCCGGCAGGAACCATTGATCTCGGGTTATTACAACCTGGCGGTTGTAGAAGAGAGGCTGGGACATCCAAAAGATGCCTTATCCTGGATCAGACTTGCAGAAGAAGAGCAAAATAAACTTGGCAGAACGATAGTTCCCGGAATCACACCTGCTCGTCAGAAGCTTGAGTCAATGGCAACGACGCTTCCCTAGCCGGGTGAATAAGTGCTCCAAGATTGGATGATGACTCCGAAGTCGGAACTGTTATTCGGCACGCAGCGCGATAGCCGGATCAACGGTGGCTGCCCGGCGCGCTGGTAACCAAGCTGCGACTAAAGCCGCACCGCTCAGAACGACTAGCACAATTGCGTAAATTGAGAAGTCATTTGCGGTGACACCATATAACAGACTCGCCATTAGCCGTGTAAGGAGCAGCGAGCTTAACAAACCTGCGATCAAGCCGAGCCCGACAAGCCTGAAGCTTTGCCACAAAACCATTTGCAACATATCACTGCGTTGAGCGCCGAGCGCCATGCGAATGCCGATTTCTCTCGTCCGTTGCGCTACGCCGTAGGCAATGACCCCGTAAATTCCGATCGCCGCCAGCACCATCGCTACGCCGGCAAACGTGCCGAGCAGCATCATATTGAAGCGTGGCTGCGCCAGGGTAGCGCCAATGCGCTTCTCCAATGGTTCGAGAGTGGGAACATATAAATCCTTGTCGAACTCGTGAACGATATTTCGCAACGACGTTTGAAGCCCGACTGGATCGCTCGCTGCGGTGCGAATGACAATATCCATCCGCCGTTGCGGATCCTGAGCCGCAGGAATGTAAAATTCAGGCAACGGTTGAATGGCGAGCGATTGGTGATGCGAATTTCCAACAATCCCGATGATCTCTTTGGGCGGACTAGGCTGATTGTTTTCGCCTTGAAGCAAGATGATTTGCTGCCCGATCGCGTTACCGCCGGGAAAGAAACGTTGAGCAAGAAGCTCGTTCACAATTATAACCGGCGGCGAATCCCTTGTGTCCCTGGAGTCAAACACGCGACCGCGGAGCAGCGGCGTTCGCATCGCGCGAAAATAATCCGGCATTACTCTGAGATCTGACGCTTCCAACTCCTGTCCAGGGGGACGCGGAGGTTGACCGACAATTGAAAATGTGTCTCCCCAATTATTGTTGGAAAACGGCATCGGAAACGCCGCTCCGGCTGCTTCCACTCCGGGCAACGCGGCGAGTTTGGGCAAAATCTGCTCGAAAAATTGTCGATGTTTTTCCGCTTCTGGATATCTCGCCTTTGGCAAAATCAGCTCAGCCACCAGCGCACGCTGCGGATCGAAGCCGGGTTTGGTCGCGCGGAGATTAGCGAAGCTCTTGATCAACAAACCAGCGCCGGTCAGAAGCAATAGCGATAGCGCGACCTGCGCGATGATGAGCAAACGGCGCAAGTGATGCGACTCGGGTCCGACGGTACCGTGGTTTCCTTCCTGCAGCGATTCGTTCACATTTGACCGCGTCACTTGGAGCGCGGGAACCAATGCGAACACCAGCGTACTGAAAATTGCCGCCACAAATGTGAAGGAAAATACCGGCGCGTTGATCGCGACCTCGCCGAGGCGCGGAACATCCTGCGGACCGAAAGAGCGAAGGAGATCGATTCCCCACCAGGCGATGACTAAACCGCCAGCGGCACCAAAGATCGACAATAAGAAACCTTCGCCGAGAAGCTGCCAGACGATCCGTGCGCGACTCGCGCCGAGCGCGGTACGAATCGCAATCTCGCGGCGGCGGACACTGGCGTGGGCGAGCAAAAGATTGGCGACATTTGCGCAAGCGATGAGCAAAACAAACGCAACCGCCGCAAGAATCGTGATCAATGCCGGACGGACGTCGCCGACGATGTCGTCGTGCAGCGAGAACACGCCCTCAGTCCGGCCCGTGTTCGATTTTGGATATTGCTTCTCGAGGCGCGAGGCAATCGTCTTCATTTCCGCGTCGCATTGCTGGATCGTCACGCCCGGTTTAATTCGGCCGACCATGCGGATAAAATGTGAGTCACGGTTGTTGATCAACTCCGGCACGAGCGGATGAAGCGGAATCAAATACTCCGCACGCTCGCCTTCGACCGGAAATTGAAAGCCGGGCGGCATGACGCCAAGCACGGTGTACGAACGCCATGATAAGCTGATCTGTTTTCCAACAACCTCAGGGTCACTGTTGAAATAGGTTTTCCAGGCGTAATCGGTCAACACCACAACTCGCGCATCGACCTTATCGTCTTCACGCATGTAGACACGACCGCGCGCGGGCGGAACGCCGAGCACCCGAAATATGTCCGAGGTGATGGCGACGCCCTCCATCTGGCGCGAATCCTCCGTTCTATTGAGCACGGCACCGGTCCGAGTAAAAGCGGCGAGCGCGACCAAAGTCTGCGATTGGTCGCGAAGATCGATATAATCGGGAACCGACTCGGTGTCTTTTCCCAAGTTGTTGTTCGCAACGCGCGACCAAACTGCGACAACCTGATTTGGCTTTGGAAAGGGAAGCGAACGGAGAAGGACGGCGTCGATCACGCTGAAGATGGCGCTGTTCGCGCCAATACCGAGCGCAAGCGTAAGTGCGGCAATCGCCGTAAACCCCGGCGACTTGGCCAGCATGCGTAACGCGTATTTGAAGTCGCCCAACATATTTCTTTTGGCGATGCTCCACTGGTTACTGGCTGACGATCTCTGAGGATGAAGGTTTGATCGTGATATTTCCGGCGGAAGTCTCTAGCTTCACTGATTTTCCGCCGCCGTTTAGTTTACCGCGCAAATGCTCGCTATCGCCGTCGGTGCTCTCAACCGGCAAATGGCTGAAGATTTCGCCCACCCTGGTGCTCGCGTCGATGTCAACAGGCGCGCTTGCCGACAGAGACACGTCAATGTTTCCCGCCCTTGTTTGCAGGTTCACATCACCGACGACATCATCAGGAATTGAGGCGCTGATAGATCCACCGGACGTCCTGCCGATGATTTTCCCTGTGATCCTCTGCAAATTGAGATTGCCACCGCTGGTTCTGACTTCGGTGTCGCCGGAAAAATTGCGAACCTCGATTCGTCCGCCGGAGGTTTTGGCATTTAAAGTACCCATTCCTTCCCATACAGTTATGTCGCCGCCGCTCGTTTCGATCTTGATCGGACCGCGACAATCTTCGGCCTCAATCGACCCACCGCTCATGTTTGCGCTGAGGATTCCCTCTAAATGCTTGAACGCCAGTTTACCGCCACTGGTCTTCACAGTCATATTTCCCGTAACTTCGGCAGCGGCAATATCGCCGCCATCAGTGTGAAGATCGGTTTCAAATTTTTTCGGCACGTGGATCGTGTATTGACCGTGCGTTTCGGAGTGCGCAAAATTCCACCAGTTCATCTTCGAACTACGTGCCCGCACCGTGATGACATTGCCATCCTTGGTAACGGTAATTGGAGCCGCAGAAAAGTACTCCTTCTCCCTTATCTCGTCGCCGAAGTCGATCTTGCGGTGTGCTTCCAGGGCAATCTTGTTATCGGCCCCAGTGGTCACGTCAATCGTTCCGAAGTCGACGTCGACGACCAATCTACCGCCAGGTGTCGCATCAATTTGTTGATTGATATTTTCTTCGGATGCAGCCGAAGCGGTGAGAGCGAGAATGAACAATAAGAATGAAGTTCGAAGAAGAGTAAACATGGTGTGATAGTGGGTTAATTTTTGAATGTGCTGCACGGTGACTTAAGATCTCTCATGTTTTAGCAGGCAATTACTCGTAACGCAGCGCCTCCACAGGATTGACGCGGGTGGCGCGGCGCGCGGGAACGAAACAGGAAATTGCGGCAACAATTGTCAGCAGACCGGCGACTGCGAAATAAATGGACGGATCGAGCGGGTTGACTTTGAAGAGAATGTTTCGCAAAGCTGCCGCGACCAGGACTCCGAGCAACAAAGCGGCAGCGCCGGTGCCAACCAAAAGGCCGATGACCAACTGCCAGGCGCCCTGTGCCATGACCATTTGGAAAATTCGTCGCGCGTCCGCTCCCAAAGCCATTCGAATTCCAAATTCCTGCGTCCGCTGACTCACCGAAAAACTCATCACACCGTAGAGTCCCACCGCGGAAAGAACGAATGCGACGCCACCGAAAATCGCGAACAGGCTAACGATGATTCGATTGCCGGAAAGACTTTCATCGTGCAATCGAGCGGGTGTGCCGGGAAAATAGATGGGCACATCCGAATCAAGCTGAGTAACCGCTTTTGTCAGCGCAGGACCGAGCGCTTCCGCGCGCTGCCCTGCGCGCGGTCGAACGAGGATCGTACAAAATTGTGTGGGCGGCGATGCGCCAAGCAGTGGCATGTAAAAACCGGCACTGTCCGTCTGCTGGTCAAACGGTCCCTCCATCAAAGTGTCGGGAACGACGCCAATGATCGTTCGCCACGGTTGCGGCTCACCCGGGTTGAAAATTCGGACCTGATGTCCGAGCGCGCTTTGATTGCCCCAATGTTTTCGCGCAAAACTGGCGTTCACGATCGCAATTGGTTGCTTCGCGTCAGCGTCATCGATCGTAAAATCGCGCCCTTCCAAAATCCTTAATCCAAGTGTCGAAAAATAATTATCCGAGACGGATTCAAAGTTTCCGCGCGGGCGATCGCGGTCGGTCAGATAACTTTGACCGTCCACTTCGTATTGACCGCGGCTGGCGAACGTCATCCGAAAGCGATCAGTTAGAGCCGCCGAATCGAACTGCGGGTTGGCACGCAATTCCCGAACGGCGCGTTTGAAAAAATCGCGGCGGCCATCTTCAGTATAGGCGCCCTCGATCAAGGCCATCCTGGCGCTGTAAACGGCATTCTCGTCGTAACCGTAGTCGAGCTTGAGTTGGTTCCTAATCGATCTGATCTCAAGGGTCGCCGCAATTAACAGCGCTGCCGTCAGCGCGATCTGCCCGACAACAAGAAGGCGCGTGATGACGTTGACCAACCGACTGCTATTGCCGCGGCCGCCTTCTTTTAGCATCCCGGCTGCGTCGCTGTGAGCGCTTACTATCGCCGGGACGAGGCCAGAAGCGATCGTTGCGATCAGGGTTATTCCAACGGTGAACGCGAGCACCCGGGCATCTATCGTAAATCGGACCCAGTAGGGCAATGCGAAACCGGACGGCAGCGCATCCGTGGCGCGAGTCAGCAAGTCGATGCCCCAATAAGCCAAGACAACTCCGGCGACTCCCCCGAAAACCGCCACCACCAGCGTTTCGGTCAGCATTTGCCTAACGAGTCTCCAACGTGTCGCTCCGAGTGCGCCGCGAATCGCCAATTCTCTTGCTCGCAATGCGGCCCGGCCGAACTGCATGTTCATCACGTTCACGCACGCGATCAGCAAAACAAGAATGACCGCAGCCAACATTGCCCAAACGGTCTGCCGAAATTGAACGCCAATGAGCGAATGCGCGAGGGGCTGCACAGTTGCCGATGTGAAATTCTGGTTCGTCTTTGGATTGTCCCGCGCAAATTGGCGGGCAAGAGTGATAAATTCCGCATTTGCCTGATCGAGGCTGACTCCCGGCTTGAGCCGACCCATCACCGCAGGCGCGGCGTTGTTTGCGCCGATCACGAGCTGGCCGCGCGGTATTGGGGGAAATTGATTGTAAAGGGGCGTCCAGAGTTCCTCGAAGCCTGGAAACTTAAAATTCGGGGGCATAACACCAATGATGGTTCCGGCCTTTCCGTTTACTCGAACGTTCTGTCCGACGATGCCGGGATCGCCGTTGAAGTCACGTTTCCAAATTTCGTAACCGAGAATGATGACCCTTTCCGCACCCGGCTTGTTGTCAGCAGCGGTGAAATCGCGTCCAATAATCGGCGATACACCAGTGATCTTGAAAAAATCCTCTGTGACATAGCCACCGTTGTAACGCTGAGGATTGTTCTTATAGGTTACGTTTATTGTCGATCCGCTGAGATAGCCGGCCATCAACGAGCATGACTTCTGGGCCGCTTTCAAATCTTCGTAATCCTGCGCCGTCGGAATCTGGCCGTTTCCGAAATTGTTATTTTGATCGCTCGCTTTCGGATCGATCAGCCCAACGGTCACTAACTGCTCAGGGTGCGGAAACGAAAACCCGCGCAATGCGACTGCGTTGACAACCGTAAATTGAGTGGTCGCGCCGCCGATGCCGAGGGCGAGAACAAGCACGGCTAGAAAACAAAAAGTTTTGTCTTTAAACAAAACACGGAGTCCAACTCGGACATCCTGGCGAAAGGAATCTAGAATCATAATGGTTTGCCTGCTTATTTGTTAACGATCCAACCGTCGCGAAGTTGAATGACGCGTTTGCCGTACGATGCGTTTTTCTCCGAGTGCGTGACCTGCACGATGGTCATACCTTGTTTGTTCAGCTTGCAGAAGAGCTCCATGATCTCTTCGCCCTGGCCAGAATGCAGATTTCCCGTCGGCTCATCGGCCAGCAACAGCTTGGGTTCGGCGATAATCGCGCGCGCGACACCCACAAGTTGCTGTTGTCCGCCGGAAAGCTGGCTCGGGTACAAATCTTTTTTGCCCACGATTTGGAAACGGTCGAGCATATCGGCGACCATCGCGGCGCGTTCGCTCTTTTTGTAATGGCGATACGACAGTGGAATATCGAGGTTTTCGTAAACTGTCAGGTCATCGAGCAAATGATATTGCTGAAACACAAATCCGATCTGCTCGTTCCGCAGCGTAGCGCGTTCCTTTGGCTTTAAATGATGCACCGCTGTCTCGCCCAAAAAATATTCACCGCGCCAGCCGTGATCGTGCATCCCCAGAATATGTAAAAGGGTCGATTTACCCGCGCCGGATGGGCCCATTACAGAAACGAAGTCGCCTTCCTCGACCTCCAGGTTGATGTCGCGCAAGACGTAAAAGAATTTCTCCTTGGCCAGAGGATAACTGCGTTCGAGATTTTTAAGTTTGATCACGGGGATTTGATTTCTGATTTCTGATCGCTGACTGCTGTTTTTCTACCTGCCAGCGCATCGTGTTTGGAGCGCGCCGCTGAGAAGTAGGAAGTTAGGCATCTTGCCTGACTCGGCAGCCAAGCTGCCAGCTTGGCGAGTACAAAGCGACAATTCGTTAGGTTAACTGCACCGCGTTCACCTGTTCGGCAGGCAAGCTGCCTGCCGGTCGAGACAGGCTGGCAGTCTATCTTCCAAAGTGCCAATTGCTTCGTTCTGTCTTTGAGTTCTTGAGTATTCATTCCTAAAGAATCAGCAATCAGCACTCAGAAATTAGCAATTTGTTTATTCTTCTCACAGGAGTTTGGATGGATTCGCTAACGGATACAGTGTTCGAAATTTTCTAGCGGGATCATGGCTTACGCATTATGGCCTAACGAGATTACTGGATCAGAACGCGCGGCACGAAGTGCGGGGAGATAACTGGCGAGAAGTCCGACACCACCGAGGATCGCCGTCACGATAAGAAAGATTGATATGTCGAACGGACTTACCTGATAAAGTACTGTCCGCAGTGCCGAGCTGCTGAAGAACGCGATGGGCAAACCGATGGCGGCGCCCACAAGGAGCAACTTCGCAGCGTGTCCGATCACCATTCTCAAAACATCAGAACGCTGCGCGCCGAGCGCCATGCGCACGCCAATCTCATGCGTGCGCTGCACGACAAGGAACGAAATCACGCCGTACATGCCTACGGACGCTAGCAGCAACGCAATCCCCGAAAATGCGCAGAGCAGGACAACCGAAAGCCGGCGCGGCGCAATTGAATCGGCGACCACGGCGTCCAGCGTGCGCACATTCGCGAGCGGAATGTCCGGGTCAATGTTGCGCAATTCCTCCCGAATGGCTCGGGCCAGCGTGCGCGCGTCTTGCGCACTGCGCACTGCCAGCACCATCCCGCGGTCTGGCCCTTGCGCGTGAGGGAGGTAATACTCCGGTTGCGCTCCCGCATCCAGACTGCGGTGTTTGATGTCCGCAACAACTCCGACGATTGTCGTCCACGTCGGATTTGTGTCGTCCCGCGAAATGCGTTTGCCGAGCGCTTCTCCATTGCCGAAATATTTTCTCGCGAACGCCTGGTTCACGATCACCACCGGCGGGGAAGCAGCCGTGTCAGTCTCGGTGAAGAATCTCCCCTTGAGCAGAGGGGTCTGCAGCACGCGAAAATAATCCGGAGTAATGTCACGAATCTCCTCGTCCGGGTAGGCGCCGGTCGCCTTCGGATCCTGCCCCTCGATAATGAAAGAGCTGTCCGTGTTCGAGCCGCTCAACGGCAGCATCACGGTAAACGCGACGTGTTGGACCCCCGGAATATTTTTTATCCGTCGCAACGCTTCTTCGTAAAAATTAGCAACCGGCTGACCCCGCGGATATTTCACGACCGGTAACGAAATCTCCGCCGTCAGAACATTATGCGGGTTAAATCCAGGAGAAACATTTTGCAGGCGGACAAAACTTTTCACCAACAGCCCGGCGCCGATGAGCAAAACAAGAGCGAGAACAGTTTCGGCGACGATGAGACTGTTGCGTAGACGATTGCGATGAGCACCAGCCGTTGAGCCGCGTCCACCTTCGTTCAACGCTTCAGTCAACTCGGGTTTCGCACCGACCAGCGCAGGCACAAGGCCGAAGAGGATTCCGGTAAGCGCCGAAACACCGAAGGTCATCGCGAGCACACTCAGGTCGAGATTGACTTCGCGAAGTCGCGGTACGGTTTGCCCGCCAATCACGCGCAAGATGTCGAGCGCCCAGATCGCGAGCAATACTCCCGCGGTTCCCCCAAGGATTGACAACACCACGCTCTCGGTAAGCAATTGTCGCAGCATACGCTTTAGGCTCGCTCCCAGTGCGACGCGGATTGCCATCTCGCGCTCTCGTGATCCGGCGCGCGCGAGTAACATCGTGGTGAGATTCGCGCAAGCGATCAGCAAAACGAGCGTCACCGCGGCGACGAGAATCCAAAGGCCGGTGCGCATCGCGCCAACAACCTGCTCGTGTAACGGGTAAAGTCTTGCGCCGAACGCTGTCGTCTTTCGCGGATAATTATTGGGATGCGTTCGCTGGAAATTTGCCGTGATCGTGTCGATTTCGGCCTGCGCACGCGCGACCGAAACTCCAGACTTCAACCGCGCAATCATGCCATAGCTCCGGGAATAACGCGCTTCCAATTCATCTTTCGTAAAGGCAATGGGCTTCCAAATGTCGGCGCGGCTGGCGAAACGGGCCCCCTGCACGTTGAACAGCGGCAGCGGAAAATCGAATTGCTCCGGCATGATCCCGACCACGGTATGCGGCCGGTCGTTGAGCGTGATCCTGTTGCCAACGATTGTAGGATCGGAATTGAAACGCCGCTTCCACAATCGCGCGCTGATGACAACGACATCGTCTCGGCCTTCCGCGCCTTCATCGTTGATGAAAACCCGGCCTCTGATTGGCTCGACTCCCAGCGTTGGGAATACGCTCGGCGACACAACTGCGCCGGCAACGCGTTCGGGAACCTCTGCCGTAGTCAGGTTATAAGCGGCGTAATTGAAAGCGGCCATTTTTTCGAAGCTCTTTGTCTGTTGCTCGTAGTCGAGATATTCCGGCGCCGACACCGGGATTCGCTCAAGCCCCTGGGTGGGAAAGCGCTCCCACACGAGGACCAGATCGTCCGGCGCTTTGTAGGGAAGCGGCCGAATCAATAATGCGTTGACCAGGCTGAGCACAGCCGTGTTAGCGCCAATAGCCAGCGCAAGTACAAATACGGCAATGATGGTAAATCCTGGATCCTTGAACAGTTGCCGTACGGCAAATCGGAGATCATTCATAGGATTGCTGATTTATGATTTCTGATTACTGATTTCTGATTTCTGATTTGCATCTTCACTCGGTGCGTAATGCCTCCATTGGGTTCACTCGAGTGGCGCGGCGCGCGGGGATGAGGCAGGCACCGAGTGTTGCCGCAGCGATGAGGAGCGCAGTGGCGAGAAGAGTTGTGATATGCAACGTCGGCACGTCGAAGAGAACGCTCTGCATCGCTCTTCCTGCGAGCCACGCGCCAATTAAACCGAGGATGGTTCCGGCGGCGAGAAGGCGCAGGCCTAACGAGAGGAATTGTGCCCCGATCTGGTGTCTTTGCGCGCCCAGTGCCATGCGAATTCCAATCTCCCGGCGGCGTTGCGCAACAGCGTAACTGAGAACGCCGTAGGTTCCGATCGCTGCCAACAGTAACGCTACGGCAGCAAAAATTCCGGCGAGCAATGCGGGCGAACGTCGCGTGATCAAGCTGTCCGCAATGCGCGTGTCCATCGAACGGATGTTATCGATCGCGAGTGCGGGATGCGCTGCGTGCACCAGCTTTCGCAGCGTCTCCGCAAATGCTTCCGGGCGCTGGCTCGTGCGGGTGACGATGAAAATACTTTCGTTATCGCGATAAGCGTAAGGCAAGTAAACCGCGCCTTGTCCCTGCGGTTCGGTGAGCGCGGCTTGCTTCACTGCGCCGACCACGCCGACAACTGTAAACAACTGCGCGTCGTCTTTTTCGTCGCCGAGCGCGATCCTTTGGCCGAGCGCGCCGCCGGTAGGCCAGTAACGCCAGACCAAATCTTCGTCCACTACACAGACGCGTTCAGAACGATGCGAGTCCGCCGAGGTGAGGAAGCGTCCTTCGCGCAGTGGAATGCCAAGGACGGAGAAGTAATC
>JBKPLD010000025.1:0-13831 GCA_046731415.1 Verrucomicrobiota bacterium | reverse complement strand
TGCCCGCTCCATTTCTGGCCGGTGGCGCGCTTTGGTACACGCTCACCGCGCATCGGCGTTATCGATTGCAGCGGCACGCCTCCTCAGGCATGAACGCCCTATTGCACGATAATCTTGCCGGGATCCGGCAAATCAAAAGTTTTGGCCGCGAGCGCGAACAACATCGGCGATTCAACAAAGCGAGCAATGAATTGCGGCGCACGACGCTTATCGTCATGCGGGTTTGGGCGATGTACCACCCGTCCATGTACCTGATTGGCTCGTTAGGCGTCGTCTTCTTGATCGCGGTCGGAACCAAGGCGGTTCTGGCCGGTACGATGCAACTCGGCGATCTCATCGCTTTTCTCATGCTCACCGGATTCCTCTATGAGCCCATCGGAAAGCTGCATCAACTTAATCAACTCGTGCAAGCTGGACGGGCTGCGGGCGAGCGCGTGTTCCAAATTCTCGACGAACCAGTGGAGCCGGGATTTCTAGGCGCGGGCGCCGACCGCGGCAGGCGATCGAGGAGCCCGGACTCTGTAGGGGAAGCTGACAGCTTCTCCTACAAAAAACGCCGCGCATCTCAAGGCGTTCCAATCCTCGGAGATATTCGCTACGAGGACGTAAGCTTCAGTTATGCGGATAGATTGCCGGCCTTGCAGCACGTTTCTTTTCATGCTCCGCCAAGCGGGACCATCGCCCTTGTTGGCGCAACCGGCGCGGGCAAATCGACTTTGGTAAATCTGCTGACGCGTTTTTATGAATTCACCGACGGCGAAATTTACGTCGACGAAAAACCGATTCGCCAATACGACCTGGCAACGCTGCGTGAATCGATTGGTGTCGTCACCCAGGAAAGTTTCCTGTTCAACGGATCAATCCGCGAAAACCTGCTCATGGGAAAACCACATGCAGTTGACGCTGAATTATGGCGCGCTATCGACGCGGCGAACGCGCGACAATTTATCGAACGCTTGCCGGAGGGCTTGGAAAGCGTCGTGGGCGAGCGCGGAGTGAAATTGAGCGTGGGCGAAAAGCAACGACTCTCCATAGCCCGAGCGCTGTTAAAAGATCCACCGATTTTGATTCTCGATGAAGCAACTGCAAGCGTGGATACCGCAACGGAGCGCCTGATCCAGGAAGCGCTGGAGCGCCTGATGGCGAACCGCACATCGATTGTCATCGCGCATCGGCTCTCCACGATTGTGCATGCGGACCAAATTCTGGTACTTGATCATGGCCGAATCATCGAGCGCGGCACCCATGAGCAATTGCTGGCGCTCGGTGGAAAATATGCGCGGCTATGCCAGCAAAGTTTGCTTGAAACTTCTCCGCCGCGAGAAAAAACAGACGCGCCGGCAGAAACTGCGGCTTCACAGACTCCCGACGCAGAGGAACAATTGCCAGTCTGTTGAACAGGCTGTAGAGTCGGCGGTCCTCAGCGGATTATGTGCGAGAATTTTCGCAACGATGTCTGGTGCGCTGAAAAAGCGCATGCTGCAGCATCAGCGGTTCGAAAGTCTCATTGCTCCGAGCTACCTACGTTCCGCCACGCTGAACGGCCGCCTCGTATTTTTCTTTTAGCTCAGCGTATCGTCGTTCAGCTTCGATCAGGGCGCGGCGCTCTTCTGCCAAGCTTTGTTCGAGATCACGAATCTGCTCCTGGAGAGCAATCGACATTCCCGCCACGGCTGGCCCAACCGGATCCCCAAGTTGAATCTCGGTCTGGGCATTCGCGGCGTCTGCCTCGCCCGTTTGCCACAACTGCGGCATTTCCTGAATCTTGCAACGAGTGCCGTTGCGGGTGTTGATAACGAGCGTTTCGCCATCGATTTCGCCCAGCCGAACAAATTCTTCGAGCGCGCCCAGGGTTGTCGGGCCGTAATAATGTTCTTTCGTAAGCTCCACCAACCAGTCCATCCCGAGCTGGGGCAGCATGGGCGCTTTCACCCAGGTCTGCCTGTCGTTAGAAAGCATATCGTGTGGCGCAATTTGCGCCGCCGCTGCCCAGCGCTCGATTTGATCAAAACGCACCGGGCCAAAGGTGCTTCCATCTTCGTGTTTGCGCAGAAACCAGCTTTGATTCACAAGCGCTATTCTGTTGGCGATGGCGAACCGGAAGCCGCCGGCGACGCAACCGGGATACTGATGGTCTGCCCGGCCTGCAGCTTCCGGCCATCTTCGATATGATTGGCGTTTTGCAGTTCTTCCACAGTCACTTTGTACATTTTGGCGATGGAAGTGAGCGTCTCACCGCGTGCGACGGTATGCGTATTTGTGCCAGGCGGATGTGGTGAAGAGGCAGCTGCAGCGACAGGAGTGGCTGTGGAGGGTGTGCTTTCGCCAATCATTACACCCGGTCGCATGTGGGCGATTTGCTGTTCCAGCTTGAGAATCTCCTGAGAAAGCGCATCAATCTTCGCATTCTGTTCTTCTATCTTTTTTGCCAGCGCTTCAAGTTGAGTAGCATCATCTGATTTACGAGGCTTCGACTCGGAGGTTTGAGCCGAAACGGGACAAAGCAACCCGAAAAGGGACGTCGCACAAAAAATCAATGCGAGCTTCATCGGGGCAAAACTTTGCCATTAGCAGATTTGTCTGGCAAGCGTCATCAAATGCGAATTGAGAGTCGTTGCACTTTTTAAAACGGTTCAACTTTTTTAACATCGCGAAGCAGGCAGCTTGCCTTTCCAATATTTGCTCTTAGATTTTTTTATGCCTGAGCGCATTCAGAAACCAGTAGAACCGGCTCCGTGGGGTCCAAAACAAGGCGATGGCGGCGGTCCACGTTCACCCGACATTTCACGGCCGGACACGAAGGATCTCTTAAAAAAAATGCGCAAGGTGGATCCCAATCAATCCAAGCGCTATCGCCAGCGCACCGGCGAATAATGGAACGCTCCTCGGTGGCGTTTGACCAGAATTTTTCTGGCGCAGCCGACGATTTCCCTGCATTGCTGCGTCGCAAAGGCTTGCTGGCTCCGGCGGCTGCAGATCCTGCGCCACAGACGGGAGGTACGTCTCAAAAAACGTGGCAACAAACGGAGGCGACTACAATTCTCGCTTTCAAATTTTCAGGGGGCGTGTTGGTCGCAGGCGACCGCCGCGCAACTGCTGGGAATACGGTTGTGTATGATCGCGCTGACAAAGTTTTGGAAATCGACCGGCACTCGATCATGGCCATTGCTGGTGTGCCAGCGACAGCATGGGAAATGGCGCGCGTGCTCGGCCATTCATTTCAATACTTTCGCCGAACGCAACTGCAGGAAATGAGCGTCGACGGCAAAGTGCGCGCTCTGTCGAAGCTGTTGCGCGATAATTTTGGGTTCGTCATGCAGGGCGTTGGAGTGGTCGTGCCGATTTTCGCGACGTACGATTCTCATCCCAAGCCGGAAGCGCGCCTTTATTTTTACGATGCAATGGGTGCGCAATTTGAAGTGGCGGATTACGCAGCAACGGGGTCCGGATCGCCGGCCGTGCGGGGCATACTTTATTACGAAAACAATTGGGGAGCGAAGCGGCTGCAGGAATTAGGCGAAGACGAAGCGGTATCGATTGCGTTGCGCGCATTGGATACCGCTGCGGAATCCGACACCTCGACAGGCGGCGTAGATCGCAGCGGGAAAATTTATCCCCTGATCAAGATTGTATCGCGCGAAGGAATCACAACGTTGCCGGAGAGCAAAATTGCTGCGGTTTTCAAGGAAACGGTTGCATGATTGAAGAACCGTATCGTTGGGTCGAAGCGATCGCCAACCGCCGCGAGTACATCGAAGCGCAGCTCGCTCCGGGCAGTCCGATCGCCGCCCTGGGTTATCGCGACGGTATTTTGTTTGTTACTCTCGGCCAGACGCGTCAGAAGATTTTTGAGATCTACGACCGGATTGCGATGGGTGCGATTGGTCATCCCGGCGACATCGAACGATTGCGAATGGCCGTGATCGAATCGGCCAGCACCGAAGGCTTCACCCGTTCTGCGGCGGATGTTTCGTTGCGACGGCTCGTGCATTACTCGCTCAGTCCGGTAATGAAAACCGCGTTCGAACAGATTTATGGACCACCCTACCTGGCACGGATGGTCTTTGCGGAAGTCGGAGAACGACCAGAGGAGGATTTGCTTTTACGAATAGAATACGACGGTGAGATCGCAACGAACGGTGCAACGTACGCGCAGGCGCGGCAGGACTTCGCGGCACTCAGCGGGACGCAGCAATCAAGAGAGCTGATGGAAACCTTTCTCGCGTCTCACCACGCGCCGGATTCCAACCTTCAGACCGCGCTCAACTCCGCGCTCGACGCATGGAGCATCGGACATATGACTTTACAAAGCGATGCAAAGGAACCACCAGACCGCGCTGCCTTCAGGCCACATCTACAGGAACAGCTCGCTCGTGCTGGAATCGAGGCGGCATTGCTTGAGCGTGACGGCAGCAAGGCAATTCGCTATCGTTCCTTACCAGACAATGAACTACGTCCCTTGATCCGCGACTAAGAGAATGGGAAAAAATCATCGTCCGGAGGTCATAAGTGAAACCGCTTCGGAATATCCTGGCTCTCTCTGGCTTGTTGGTGATGCTTTCGTCTTTCGTCTGGATGCAATTCCGCCAGACGGAAAGCGCTAGGTCGAACGCTGCGGAGCCCAGGGCAGCGCAGCCTCCGGCTGCGCCAGGTCCGTTCGCAGTAGTCATTCTTGATCCCGGCCATGGGGGACAAGATTCCGGTGCAATGTGCGGAGGGTTACTCGAAAAGGATCTGACTCTAGATGTAGCACGACGAATCGATCGTTTACTCGACTCCGAAGGAATCGCAGCATTGATGACCCGCCTCGGAGATACTTACATATCGCTGGCGGACCGCGCGGCGTTTGCTAATCGCAGCGGAAATTGCATTTTCGTCAGCATCCATTTCAACGAAGACAATAAGCCGGTCACCACTGGAGTGGAGACCTACTACGCTTCGCATCAAATCACCCCCGGCTCGTCTCTAGCTTCATGGTTGCCTTTTTTATGGCGACCACTTTCCGAGTCTCCGAATCCTGAAAGTCAAAGGCTCGCAGGATTTATTCAAGAAGCGCTGGTGGCTCGTACGCGGGCCACCGATCGGGGTACACAACCAGGACAATTTTTTGTGATAGCAAATGTGACTTCTCCTGCGGTCCTGATCGAAGGAGGATTTCTGACCAACAAGGAAGATATTTCCAAACTTGTGAGCGAAGATTACCGTGACCAGATCGCCGCAGCCGTTGCAGACGGCATTTTGCATTATCGCGACGCGGCCAGTCAGCCCCGAAAGCTTTCGGGGTTGGCGGTAACAGACCAGGGACAGCGCTGAATAGGCGCAAAACGAGGGCGTCAAATAACATCACAATGAAGGCCAAGATCACTGCGCTGATCTTCATTGGGTCGCTTATGCTGGCACGCGCGGACCAGAGGATTGAAAGCGTGCAGCAAGCGTTGAAAGACCAGGGCTTTTACTACGGTGAAATCACAGGGCAGATGAGTTCGGATTTAACTGCAGCCATTCGCCGGTATCAAATTCGCAGTGGACTGCAGGTCAACGGCCAGCTCAATACTGAGACAATTGAGTCGCTGGGAATTAACCGTTCTTCTGCCGGGCAATCAACGGCAAAACGTGTCTCGCCTAGCCCGGCGTTGTCCAAACCTCGCGAACAATCTTCGATCGAGGGAGCGAACGTAACGCCGCCACCCGTGCAACCTTTTACGAATATGCCGCCACAGGACCAAGTGTATCCCACCAACCCCGTCGTCCCAGCTCCCTCCGCGGCGGGAGCACTTGCGGGGACGCCGTTTGAAGCTGCCCCGCCCGAGGTGCAACGCAATGTGATCGTTTCCGCTCAAATCGCGCTGGCGCGACGCGGCCTTTACCACGACGAGGTTAATGGAGTCTTTGGACCGGCAATGGAGTTTTCGCTGCGAGCATATCAAGCGCGCGCCAGACTTCCGGTAACAGGCCGGCTTGATTTGCAAACCCTCGCCGCGCTTCGCTTGTTACCGCAGCCACGCGAACCATTTTACGATCCCTCGCGCAGACGTTGGCGTCCCCCTCCCGGCCCGCCTGTTCGCGGTGAATGGGTTCCTGAGTGACGTAGCGCGAGCCTGCATTCTACCACATCGGACGAGCGGCTTGCGTTATTTAGCATTGTCGAAGCGCACCGATTGCAGTTCGGCAAAAACCGTGCCGACGAAGATCTGCGCTTCAATACGAAGCAGCAGTCGGTCGGCATCATCCGACACCCAGATCGTGGCGCGACGAAACTTCCGGTGTGGTTCCAACTGGCGTCGCTTTCCAAGCCGTTTGAGCTGCAAGTCGAGTTTGATTGCGCTGTAATTCCCGGCGTGCACCGAGATTTTTTCCCGGCCAATTACTCTGATAGTAGCAAGGTAAGCACTAGTCGCCGGATAGGCCACGACGTGATAAACGCTGCCATCTTTTAGCGGCTGACTGCGCACGTAAAGCATCGCCGAAAATAGATCGAAGAGGTTGGGAAAGTTAAACTGGCGAGTCTTTGCTTCCGCTGCGCCTTTGTCCTCTGTTCTCACACGCGTCACTCCGTTATTGGTGAAAGTGAGATGGGTGCCAACATTCTTTGACCGATAACTTTCGACTTGCTCGGTTTCGACTGGCCGCAATGTCCCGGCGCTGGCGACTGCCTGATAATCCACATCCAACTTCCACAATGCCCGAACCAGGCCAATTGTTCGGCCGGTCCCGTTGAGTTGAAATTTGTCTTCCGATGGCTTTGTAAAATGAACGTCTCCGGTAGCTGCCGTAAGGCCAGACCAACCGAAGCGATAGGAGGCGCGCAAAGGACGCAATTCAGGAAAATTTCCAGGCGGATCCTTGCTCAGTGTCGCCTCCCAATTCTCCGCGAGGCAGCTGGAGCAGAATGCCAGAAACGCAAAAGTTGCTGGCAAAATTCGAGGGCGGATTAGAGCCGATATTTTCGCGGGCCTCAAGCGCTCAGCAATCGTTTCCCTTTCATTTGGGTCGCTGCTTTTCATTCGTACGAAAAAAATACACGCGAGTTTAGCTCGCGTGTATTTCGAATTGTCGAATTTAAATGTTAAGGCTTCGCAGCTCTTGGCGGACTGGCGGACGGATTCGCTTTTGCGCTTGAGCTTGCAGCGCGTCCTGGCTTGTTGAGCACGGTGATGATGTCGTTGGTAAAATCAATATTGTCGTGTGAATACATCAGGACTGGGACGCCGTTAATGCTCATTCCTGATTTGTCGAACACGAGGTCCAGGTTGTTGGCTTTGACCTTCTCCATCACGACGTCGGTGATCTCCTTCACGATTCCTTCTCGCACGCGCATCAATTGTTCCTGCAATTGTCGTTCGCGAGTTTGACGAAAATCGCTGATCTCACGCTCCATGTTTTTGATATTGGCGATCTTGTCGTCCCGTTCCTTTGCCGTCTGCGTTTTCTTATCTGCGCTCAGAGCTGGCGATTCCAGCTGCTTGTTCAGATTATTGATTTCGTCCAGCGCCTTTTTGTATGCTTCCGCTCGATCGTCGTACTCTTTCTTGGCGGAATTTTTGGCATCATTGATTTTTGCTTCGGCCTCCTTGGTCTTGTTGTATTCCTTAAACGCGCGCTGCATATCAACCGTTCCGATTTTCAGCGAGCCTTGTGCAAAGGCCGCGATCGGAAACGCCAGCGTCATGGCAAGCATTGTAGACAGAGACTTTTTCATAAAATGGAGGATACAGTGCTCGGAATCGCGTTAGACTGCAACCACATATATTCGTTCAAAATTGATAACCCACGTTGAAGTTGAAACGACCGCCACCGTGGTATCCATCACGCTGTAGCGGATATCCATAATCGAGGCGCAACGGGCCGATCGGCAGATCAAGGCGAAGGCCAATACCAATATCCGAGGCGATATGGTTGAAGCCGAAGGACCACTGGTCGCTGTTAACAAAGCCGGTATCGTAAAAAACCGCTCCGCGCGCTTTTTCAATGATCGGGAAAGTCCATTCAATCGTCGTGCGCCACATCGTCTTTCCACCGATCGGTTCACCATTCTCATCTTGCGGGCCGACTTCGCGATAGGGAAATCCGCGCAGATTATTCGAGCCCCCAAGGTAAAGCCGCTCGAAGATTGGTACATCGCTCCCACTTCCCCACTGGCTGACCGTAGCCACTTCGCCGTTAATCAGGAGGATCGTGTCCCATGGAAGATGAAAATATTGCGACCCTTCGAAGTCGAGCCCGTAGATCTGGGTGTCGCCGCCGAGAAATCCTCCTGCGATATAGGGCGAAAAGCTGAAACGTCGTCCTCGACGCGTGAGCAAGGGATTGTCGCGTGAGTCCCATACGACGCCGCCAAAAATCTTGCTCTCTGTGAACGAGCCTTTTTGCGACTGGATGAACTCAGATGCGCTGACGGCCACATCGTAAATATCGATGTCCTGCAGCTGGTATCCCAACGTTGCAGATGTATATGCATTGATTGGCTTGCGCAATTCGAAGGCAATTCCGTAGTTACGCTGGTTGTACTCGGCACTCAGATAGTTTGCCTCGGTAAAAAATGCCTGGCCATTCAACGATAATCGCCGATCAAGGAAGTACGGTTCCGTTATGGAGAGAACGAAGTCTTTCCGTTCCGTGCCATACTGAATGCGTAGCCTGAATTTTTGGCCCCCTCCTGTAAACGAAGGCCAATTGAAGAGATCGAAATTGCCCTGCGTGAGCTCCGCGAATCCGACCACTTGATCGATTGTGCTGTATCCGCCGCCGAAGCTCAGTGAGCCGGTACGTTTTTCCTGCACCAGTATGGTGAGATCCTTGCGCCCGGGAATGTCAGTGTCTTCCGGATAAGTCTCGACTTTTGCGAAATATCCCAGGTTCTCGAGGCGTTTCTTGGTGATGTCTACCCGTACGGTGTTAAAGACGTCTCCCGGAGCAACAAGGACTTCGCGACGGATGACTTTGTCTTTGGTGCGAGTGTTCCCTTCGATGTTGACTCTATTTACGAACGAGCGAACGCCTTCCTCAATACCATAGTGTACGTCGATCAAAGCAGAACCGGCCGGCGTGCCTTCGGGCTGGACCACGAGATCGACGTAGCCGCCGCTGCCGTAAGCATCGGCCACCGCCTTGGCGTCATCGCGCAACTGCTTGGGCGAATAGACGCTGCCTTCTTTCATTTTCAGAAGGGCGCGAATCTTTTCCTCGGTCGTATTTTGATAACCTGTAATGGTCAGCTTGTGCACGTGATACTGCGGGCCTTCAGCAACCACGATGGTGAGAATCATGGGGCCTTTCTCCATGCGCTCCCTCCGCACGTCTTTGACTTCCACGTCTATGTAACCGTGGTCCTGGTAAAACTCGCGGATTTTGTCGAGATCCTGTTGCAACTGCACTTCATCAAGCCGGCCAGATTTATCCACGAAATAAATGGGGGTCTTGCCACGCGTCTTCATCTGTTTGCGCAGCACACGCGCGCTAAAATGCGTGTTCCCTTCGAAATCAATCCGACGCACTGCGCCTCTTGTTCCTTCGGTGACGGTGTAAACGACCCGCGCTGTCCCGCGTTTCTCGTCAATCGGATCCACTCGAAATTGGACGTTGACGTCGGTGAACCCACGGCCCTGATAGACTTCGATGATTTTCTGCCGCGCTTCTTCCAGTTGCTGTTCGTTAACCGGTTGGTTCAGTTTTAATTTGATTTCTTTGCGCAGTCTTTGCGGTTTCACGCGTTCGGCGCCGTCGATCACGATCTCGCGCAGGATCGAACGCGTCTGCACGGCAACGATCACCTTCAATCCATCGCCTTGCGGCTGAGCAAAAATACGAACGTTTTGAATCGAGCCTGTCTTGTAGAGAGCGGCAATATCCTGCTCGACCACTTCGTTGGAATAGGGCTGTCCTACGCTGGTCCGGATTTGCGCGAGAATTCGTTCCTTGCTGACAGTGCCAGGGCCCGTGTATTCGACCTCAATTGAGCGGACTATGGGAGGCCCCTGTGCCGGCGCCTGCGGTGCCTGAGCCCGCGCGACTGTCGCACCAAGTAGTGCGCAAATCGAAGCGACCCAAATTGCAAATGGCGGGGGGCGCATCCATCCAGAAAAATATCTCATAGGTTAAGAAGCGCGGCCCCGCGCAAGCGAGCCCACGCAGGACAGGCGGCTATATCGGAAAGAAGGGGTCTGTCGTCAAGGCGAGATTTAGGCAGCCAGTTTGATCGCCGGCGGCCGCTCCTTCAATTTAAAAGTTCATACCAGTTATTTCGCCGACGCGGTTCGTAGCCTGCATCGCGAATGAGCGATTCAATTTGCCCGGCATCTAATCGAAATGTTGTTCCGGCGCTGCTGACGACGTTCTCCTCCATCATCACCGATCCGAAATCATTCGCGCCGTACTTGAGAGCGATCTGGCCAATCTCCGGTCCCTGCGTGACCCAGGAGCTTTGCACGTTCTCGACGTTGTCCAAAAAAATCCTGGCTAGGGCCTGCGTCCGCAAATATTCCGCTACACCAGTGGGCTGCTTGACCTTCAAGACAGTATGCTGCGGTTGGAACGTCCAGCAGATGAACGCGGTGAATCCGGCGCTGCGATCCTGCTGATCGCGAATACGTCGCAAATGTTCGACCCGTTCTTCAATGGTTTCCACATGTCCAAACATCATCGTCGCGCTCGACTTCAATCCGAGCTCGTGCGCCACTTGCATCACTTGCAACCATTCATCGCTGTTAATTTTCAATGGTGAAATTTTCTTCCGCACCCGATCTACCAGGATTTCTCCGCCGCCGCCTGGAATTGACCCGAGTCCGGCCTTTCTGAATTCCGAGATCACTTCGCGCAGCGGCATCTGGAAGGTCGCCGCGAAGTGCTGAAATTCCGGGGGACTGAATCCGTGAATGTTGATGTGCGGATATTTTTCCCGAATGTGACGCAGCAGATCGATATACCATTGAAACGGCAATTTCGGATGATGCCCGCCTTGCATTAGAATTTGAACACCACCAACCGAAGAAAGTTCGTCGAGTTTCTGATCGATCTGCTCGAACGAAAGGACGTAATGATCTTCATCTTTTTCCGTTCGATAAAAGGCGCAGAACTTGCAGTAAACGTTGCAAACGTTCGTGTAATTGATGTTTCGATCGACAATGTAGGTCACGATCTCGTGTCCGCGTCCCGCGTAGCTTTTCGCCTTTGCCAGATCGCGCCTCACATTTGCAAGAGCTCCCAGCTCTTCCAGTGGCCAGCGATATAATTCGAGCGCCTCATCGGCAGAAATTCGTTCGCCAGCAAGCACCTTTTCAGTTAGCCCATCTCGATTCAACGAAACCATCGCGCGGCATTTTATATGACGCAGCCGTTCATTGCACGTAGATCATTCCGATGAAGCAACGTGTGGCGATCATCGGTGCCGGCGTCTCAGGCCTTACGTGTGGCGTCGTTTTCGCCGAGCGCGGATACGGAACAGCGATCTTTGCCGAAGAAACCGGAAGACAGACAACCTCCGGGGCTGCTGCCGCGCTCTGGTTCCCCTACGATGTGGGGCCTGCGGACAAAGTAATTCCGTGGGCGCTGGAGACTCGCCGGACGCTTATCGATCTTGCTCGCAATCCCGAGAGCGGCGTTTCCATGATCGAGCTCCGCCAGCTTTCGCGCGCTGAAGAAATTCAAATTCCAGATTGGGCTATTCAACTCGGTGCGCACAGACTTTCTTCTGTAGCCACGGCGCTGTGTCGCGGTGCGCGTGGACCGCAGGCAGAGCGCCTCGACACAGCGAGGCAGCTACAACATTTCAGGAACGGCTTCTCGCTGAACGTTCCGTTGACGGACACAACGATCTATCTCGATTATCTGGCGAATCGGTTTCGAGCAGCTGGTGGATCAATCGGCGCGAACACGCATTTGGCAAAACTTGAAAATGTCGATTCAGGATTCGATCTCGTGATCAACTGCGCTGGGATCGGCGCCCGCGAACTCGTGCGAGACGCTGACCTTCAACCCCACCGTGGCCAGGTCGCGATTGTGCCGAGGATCAAGGATCTTACTTACGCGGTTGTTTGTGACGACGCGCCGCTGATGTACGCAATTCCGCGCAGAAACGATTGTGTTCTTGGCGGAACAAATCAGCACAGTGACGACCTTGCCGTTGATTCCGCAACAACCGCGCGAATCGTCGCTGAGTGCAGCCGCGCATTGAAGATCGAGAAACCGAGTGTGACCGGCGAGCGTGTCGGACTGCGTCCGTTTCGCAAATCAGGCGTTCGCCTCGAGGGCGCTCAACTCGACGACGGCCGAACCGTCGTTCACAACTACGGACACGGCGGCTCGGGATTCACGCTCTCCTGGGGCTGCGCAGAAGAAGTGTTTGAGCTTGCAACCGACGGTGCTGGATAGAGCGTGCTCTCGCGTGCGTGACCTACGTCAGCGCGATGCACTGAAAGGAGCTGACGACGTCGTCCGGGCCTTTTGCGGCAAAGAAACTTTCGTAAAACCCCGGGCCGAGATCCCAGTAAGGTCCCTTGTAGTAGTCGTCGCGGTAAAATCTCCAAACGCCGTTCACCACGATCAGGCAACTAATGCGATCATTCCAAAAATCGCCGACGTAATGGAAACTCAAGTTGGTGCGGGCGTAAGCGCCTTTGAATCCAACGTGATCGTAAAGCACGATTTCCGGCAGGCGAATCGACTGTGTCACTAGTGGCACAGGTTCTTTTCCAGCCGCAGAAGCGTGATAGCTCAGCGGACCAAGTTTCCATTTCATGTCGATGACGCAGCCGTTATCGGGCGACAATTCAGTTTTGGGTATTCTTGGCATAGGCGTGGACAGCGTTGGTTTTTCCAATTTGATCAAATGACATCCGTGCTGTCGAGCAAAAGAGATTTAGCCGGGAATACGGGTGACGTCTTTGAATGTCCGTTCCGACACAATGCCCGGGCCAAAGTTGCGTTCACTGGGTTTTTGCTCGGCCGATGACGCCACACGCAACGCGCGCGCCGGAGTCGCCGGCTGGTTGGGATTTGAGATCGTCCGCCTTCGCGTGCACCACTACGGAGCGCCCGACAGCCGAATGTTCGTCGTTCGTGAGCGAGATTTGATGGTCCACGTATTCCAGGGTCGCGTTGCCCGAGGCGTCTGCTTGCACATTTCCCATGTCGCCTACATGCCGCTCTGGCGCATCCGGTCCTGCATGCGGTTTGTGCATTGGATTAAAATGTGCGCCAGCCGAACTCGCGTCCGCTGCACTGCAATCGCCGAACTCATGGATATGAAAACCATGAGTGCCAGGAGTCAGGCCGGTAATTTCCGCCCGGACCTTTACCCCATCCGCTGTCTCGGTAAAGACAACGGTGCCGCCCACTTTATTGCCCGCGGTCGGGTAAACGACAGCCACAGCTTTCAATGGCGTAGACGATTTTTGTTCGGGGGTTTGGGCCTGCGCCACAGAGCCGCCGACCAACAAGAGAACCATCGCAATGAATGAAATTTGGAAGGAATTCATAATAGCACCTCTATTTCGCTGGGCGTGATAAGTCCAGCCGCATCAATCGCCTCTATCTATCATCCTCAAATATATGTTTTCGAGCCGCCGCGCTTGCACGCGCAGATCGAAATTTTCTCGAACAATCTCGGCGCCGTTGCGCGCTATTCGCGAAAGGAACCCGGGATCTTTCGCTGCATCGAGAAGCACGGCCGCCAATTTTTCATGGTCACGTTCAGGAACGAGCACGCCAGAGACGTCATTCTCGATTGCTTCTGGAATGCCTCCATGCGCGGTAGCAAACACCGGGAGGCCGCTGGCCATTGCTTCCAACATTGAATTTGGGATACCCTCCTGATTTCCGTCACGGCCAGTCTGGC
>JBKPLD010000024.1:0-6005 GCA_046731415.1 Verrucomicrobiota bacterium | reverse complement strand
GTCGCGGAAACGGCGCACGTGGTATTGTTTGCGTAAGTGCCGGCACCGATGACTGGCGTATCACCGACGCGCCCCGGCCGCTTGTTAGTTGTGCCGCCGGTTGAAGTCGCTGCAGCGAGATTTCCGCTTTGGTCCAATGCGACTGCTCCCACCGTGCCGTGCCGATCTTGGTCGGTAATCAGAAACTTTTCCCCGACGCCGGTTGTGCGTTTTTTCTCAGCAGACTTGATCTTCTCCAAAGCGTCCCAGCGCTTTTGCGTGAAAAAATACTTTTGGTCCACCAATTCCATCCCATTTTCCTTCGCGAATGCTTCTGCGCCTTCGCAATCCATCATGACATGGCCGGATTTTTCCATCACTAATCGGGCAAGGCTGATCGGATTTTTGATGTGTTTCACTGAAGCGACCGCGCCGGCAGCGAGCGTTTTCCCGTCCATAATCGCCGCGTCCATCTCGTTCGTTCCGGCGCTTGTGAATACTGAGCCTTTGCCTGCGTTAAAATGTGGATCATCTTCGAGCACCCGCACGGCCGCCTCCGTTGCGTCGAGGCTTGAGCCACCGCGCTTGAGAACTTCGTAACCAGCTGCCAGCGCGCGTTCCAGTCCGGCGCGGTATTCGCGCTCGCTCTCGGGTGTCATCCTGCTTCGCTCGATAGTCCCGGCGCCGCCATGTATCGCTAGTCCAATTCTTTTCGTATCCATGTTTGGCTGATTCTCAGGACTCTTTTCCGCTGCCACTGGTTTCAGGCCCAGCACAGACGCCGCTGCACTAAAGAGCATGAAACCAAAGAAGCAATTAGCTGCGAGAGCTCCGGGAAGTTTCATCGCACGAATGTAATGGCTTGCTCGGATGTGTGTCGAAGGGTTTCAAATGTAGACCCCGAAGCGGAAGTCAGCCTCTGGGGCTGACTCAGCCGGCAGGCTGCCAGCCTGACTTCCGCAGCCAACTTTGCGCTTTTCCCAATGGCGAAGTGAGGCACCTTCTCCTCCATGGCGAACGCTGAACCGCCTCCAGTCGTAATTGCCGAGGGAATCGGACATCTCACCCGCTTGTTTCTTCGCGAAGTGGGAGGCGTGTTCTTGTTCATCGTGAACACGTTCGAAGAAACGTTCGAGCGAATCCAGCGCGGACGCGTCCCGTTTCATGCTGCCAGCTTTTTTCGCCACACCGAGCGCGCCGGTGTCGATTCGGTGCCTCTCGTGGGATTGGTTTCATTTTTCCTCGGCCTAACCATGGCGCTGTTGACCGGCTATCAGTTGCAACGATTCGGAACGGAACGGTTGATCCCTGGTCTGGTGGCAATTGCTTTTACGCGCGAATTGGGTCCCCTGCTCACTGGCATCATGCTCGCAGCGCGCATTGGCGCAGCGTTTACGGCGGAATTGGGAACGATGCAGGTTTCCGAAGAAGTCGAGGCAATCGAGGCAATGGGAATCGGGCCGTTACGTTTCCTGGTTGCCCCGCGAATGCTGGCGTTAGTTCTGTTGATGCCATGTTTGTCCACTGTTTCGAACATTTCGGCCGTATTCGCAAGCAGCCTGGTCTGCAAAGCCTATTTCAGTATTGCCTTTCCCTATTTTCTCGATCTGGTGAAAGATTCGCTGCTCATTCGCGACATTATCACTGGCATTTTGAAAAGCTTTCTGTTCGGTCTTCTCATCGCCGCGATCGCTTGCTACCGGGGACTGACAGTTAAAGGCGGCGCGGCCGGGGTTGGAGAGTCAACAACCGCCAGCGTCGTCACTGCGATTACGACCGTGATCGGCTGCGATACTCTCTACAACGTTGTTTACACTACTTTTTACCCGACATGAACACGCCGCCCGACATGGTCGAACTGCGCGACGTGCGCATGCATTACGAGGAAAAGAAAGTGCTCGACGGCGTTTCGCTCAAAGTCCAGCCGCAGGAACGTCTGGTAATCATGGGCCAAAGCGGTAGTGGAAAGAGCACCATTTTACGACTGATTCTCGGCACGCTCCGTCCTGAGTCCGGATCCATTTTTTTTAAGCAATTTGAAATCACGCGGCTGTCCCGCCGAAAACTTCAACGGGTACGACAGCACATTGGCATGGTTTACCAGTATTCGGCGCTGCTGAGCTCGCGCAATGTGCGCGACAACGTCGCGCTGCCGCTTGAAGAGCTCACCGATAAATCTCGCAGTGAGATTGATAAGATCGTGGACGAAAAACTGGAGCTTGTGGGAATGGAGGATTCCAAAGACTTGTTGCCGGAAGAATTGAGCGGTGGCATGCGAAAACGCGTGGCGCTGGCGCGCGCGCTCGTGCTCGAGCCCGAATTGATCCTGTTGGACGAGCCGTCGGCCGGACTCGACCCCATCATTGCCTCGGTGATCGACGAATTAATTATCAGCCTGAGCGAGAAATCGAAGGTCACCTCCATTACCGCCACACACGAAATGGACAGCGCCTTTCGCATCGCCACACGAATGGCTATGTTGTATCAGGGGAAAATCATTCAAGAAGCCGAAGCTAAAGAATTCAAACATTCCACAAATCCTGTGGTCGCGCAGTTCGTAAGCGGGAGCACGGAAGGTCCAATCCTGGAAGGCAGCCTCGATGCAATTACAAAGAAATGAAATCATGACCGGCCTGCTCGTGATCGGTACGATCGCGATAGTCGCTTTCCTACTGGTTTTGCTCGGCGCACCCGGACTGTTCCGACCACTGGTGACGTACAAAATTTACTTCGATAACGCGGTCGGAATTAAACAGGGCGCGCCGGTCATGCTGGCGGGTCGCAAGATCGGACAAGTCCAGAAATTATATTCACCGGTCTCGCCTGAAGAAGAGAAGCAAGCCGAGCAAGCAGCCGCGGCGATCAAGCCACCAGAAGGCAATGCCAGTTCCAGCCCCTCGCCGACGCCGGCTAAACAGAGATTCGAAGTACGAATCGACGTCCAAGTGGATAAAAGCGCCAAGGTCTATCGCGACGCCAAAACGCGAATGATTCAGCTCGGCTTGCTCGGCGACATGGCCATCGACATCACCCAGGGCACCGAGAAATCCGGACGCGCGAAAGACGGCGAGATATTCGCCGGGGAACGCACGCCGGACCTGGGCGAAGCCGCGGCAAAGATGCTGGAAGTCATCAAACCGGTCGCAGCTGAAGCCACCAATACGATGAAAGACCTTCAGCAGACCGCTCAAAACATTAATCGTCTCACCGACGAAAACTCTGAGTTGACGCTTGCGCTCGCCCAATTCAAGACCTTCGGCCAGCATCTTTCCGATCTAACCGCGCCTGACAGCGCGCTTTCGAATTCCCTGGCCAACATCGAAAAAATCAGTACCAGTCTGACCGATAACGACAATATCGAAGTCACTCTGCGAAACCTCCGGAACTCGTCGGAAAAACTTAAAGTTGCGACGAACGATCTCGGACCCGCTGGGGAGAACATCAAGCAATTCAGCGAGACAATAAAAACCCAGCCCTGGCGTTTGATCTGGCCCACGACAAAAAAATACGCCGAAGCATCACCAACGCCCGCTCCCGGCCAGGGCACGATCACCGTCCGCAAAACCGCAAGGTCAAAGGCACGCCCGCGTGCCACTCCCGCTGAGCGCACAAGCCAACGCTAGGGTCGCGCATCCGGCGCTGCATGTCCGCCGCGCCCAACGAATATGCTGAACGGAGTTGAAGGGTCTCCGCACAAGCTGATTGATTACGCCGTTTTACTTGCGTGGCTTGAGTCCCCGTTAAAGAGATCCGTCGCCGTCTGCGCGACTCGGGATGACATCGCAAGTGAATCAGCGATTTACGGCCCGTAGCTTTTGGTGAATTTTTTCCGCGACTCGGTTTCGGGCTCGGTCGATGCGACAGGCTCGGATGGCTCGGGCTTGCCTGCGGACGGTTCCGCCGATTTTGGCGCTGCAGCCTCTGGGGCTCCCGGTCGCGCGCCGGTTTCCGGTGCGCCCTCGCCCCGGGCAGCAGGCCCAGCCTGCGCTGTACCGGGTTCTTTCGCGATTTCCACATACGCCATTTGCAAATTGGAAAGCGTGTTGCTCAATACTTTTGCTTCTTCGCTGGTCAGGTTACCTCGCGTTTTTTCCTGAATCATCGCCAGTTGATCGATGAACATCCTCGCCAGATCGAGGTTCACTTCGCCCTGGCCGGTTTTTGGATTTGGAATTTGGCCCAGAAACAGGGCGGCGTTCTGTGCGTGCATTACGACGAACTCAATGAACCGCTGGGTAAGCTCGCCGCTCAATGTCGTTTTCTGGACTTCAGCCATGGCTCATTTCTGTTTCGCAGCTGCAGAACCTTCTGGAGGTTGCACTGTCGCCAAAACATACGGTTGATCGCGGAAATATTTCGTCGCTACCTGTTTAATATCCTCGAGCGTTATTGCACTCACATCATGCTCAAGTTGCTTGTAGTAATTAAAGCCGAGTCCGTATAACTCGTCGAGCGCACAATGATAACCGAAAGCATCGTTGCTTTGATTGGCGATTTCTTGTTGCCCAATCAGTTTCTTTTTCGCTCGCGTCAGTTCTTCAGGCGTGAGTCCTTCGTTTGCGAGCTTGTGAATCTCATCGAGGAACGCGGTCTTTACCGGCTCGATTTTCTGTGGATCGGTACCGAGATAAAATGCAAAAAGCCCTGGAACCAGTCCCTGCATCTGGCTTGCGCCTACGTAATAGGCCAGACCCATTTGCTCGCGAATGCGAACAAAGAAACGCGAACCGAGGTCGCTGCTGGCTTCATCGATCAATTCCAAGGCGTAACGGTCCGGACTCGACAGACTCGCGCCGCGAAACCCAACCATGATCACCCCTTGCGCCTTGTCTTTGTGGCTTTCGACGGTTTCCGGTTCGCCCAGGGGGGTCGATGGCTTCGCATCGGTCAGGGCAAGCGCGCCGGGTTTCATCTTGCCTAGCGCTTGCTCAACAAGCTGCTTCACCTCGGCCGATTTCACGTCACCAAACACGTAAATTACCCCGTTTTTCGCGACCACGTAGCGATCGCGAAAGTCGAGCAACTCTTTTTGCGTTAGACCCTTAACGGATTCGACAGAACCATTGCCGCGCAACGCATAAGGATGATGCGGAAAAAGCGCCTGTCGCAAAATGTTGCGGGCGACCGACGTCAGTTGCTCTTCCTCCTGCTGGATCGCAGCAATCTGAATTTCTTTTTCGCGCGCGATGGCTTTCTCCGGCATCGTAGCGTTGAGTAACACGTCGGAAAGCAAGTCTACGCCGAGTCTCAGGTCGGGCTTCATCACATCGACCGAGATACCAAAACTGTTATTGCCGGAATCGCTGGAAATGGAACCGCCAACCGCTTCGATCTCATTGGCCATTTGCTCAGCGGTGCGCGTCTTGGTTCCTTTTAACAGCACTTTCGCCATCAGATGCGTAACGCCGTTGTCCTGCGGGTTTTCAGCGAGAAGGCCACCGCGAAAGACGGCGCCCATCGCCACGAGTGGCAGCCGCGGATCTTCACGCACCAGGAGGCGCAATCCGTTCGATAGTTCAAATTTCTGGATGTCACCGGCAGCCGCGACCTTGGGACCCTCGGTCTTAGAGGCGAGCGAACCTTTTGGATTTAGCGAGATCACTGTCAGGTTCTGCTCGGTCAAATAAGTTGCGGCGACCCGCTTGATATCGTTGACCGAAACTTTTTGGACAGCGTCGAGATAATCGCGGCTGAAATTCAGATTGCGCGTAAGCAACCAGTTCGAGCCCGTATCTGAGGCCTGGCCTCGCATCGTCGTAAGCGCGCCCAGATGATGACTTAGCGTGATCTTTTTCGCCTTGGCCAGTTCATCCGCGGTAACGCCCGTGTGTTTCACCTCGTCAACAATGCGCAGGGCCAGCTGCTCGGCGGCTTCGCGTTTCTTCGGATCAACCATGGCATCGATGCCAAACAAACCGGGATCGCCGGGCGTGTAGGAAAACGCAGATATGCGAAACGCCAGACCAGCCTCTTCGCGAACGCGCCGATACAGACGCGAGCTTCGTCCTTCACCGAGAATCGTTGAA
>JBKPLD010000023.1:0-26349 GCA_046731415.1 Verrucomicrobiota bacterium | reverse complement strand
CGCGGACCGTAAAATCCTGGCTCGGGCCCTTTCCACTCGGCAACGAAAGTCCCATCGGGCATTAGCTTCTGAACACGTTGATTGCCTGTGTCAGCCACGTAGATGTTGCCGCTGGAGTCGACAGCGATGCCACATGGTTCTCGGAACTCACCCAAGCCTTCTCCTTTTGTTCCAATGACGCCGAGAAACACTCCAGCTGACGAAAACTTTTGGATGCGCCCGTTATTGGTGTCAGCAATGAGCACATTTCCAGCGGCATCGATGGCCATTCCACGCGGCAAATCAAACTGGCCTTTTTGCGTCCCCTTGCCACCTTCAAACATACTATTACCAACTTCCGGGAGGGAACTAAATGCAGCAGGGGCCGTCTCGGGAACCTTGTAAATCGTCAGCGAATTATACTTGTGCTCCTTGTCCTGAAAAACCTTTGGAAAATACTTGGCAAACACTTGCTCGTTGGGACTTTTGACAAACTCGCTATGCCGAACGGCGTTATCGAATGCGACATAGGAAATGTTGTTGTCTTTTAAAAGGCGAAACACTTTCCTCGGATCTTTGGTCTGGAACAGGTCTAAATAAGCCCTATCCCGTTTCGTCGAATCATAACCGGCTCCCCACGAATAATAAGGCCAGCCGTAAAACACGCGCCGTCCGGCCATGAGTATCGGATGAGTGACGAAACGGTCGGTTAGAAAGATCTCTCGCGGCTTCGTCTCCTTATTGAGCCAGTCGATAAGAGGATCGTTCCGAAAAGTGACTTCACTCCATCCCGTGTTATGAATCGGGAATAACTCAATTATACCACCGGGTATGATTGCCAGAGTAAGGATAATCGAAGCAAGTTTGCCTGGTAGCGTAGTTCCGCCCAGTGAGAAGCGCCACAGACGCCAGACTGCATAAGCGACAAACAAATTGGCGATAATCACCCAGATATGCAAAAACTTCTGATTCGCCAAAGTTTCGATGGTGAACTGAAAGCAAAAGGCTACTGCGATAAGGCTCGAAACGGCCAGAAAGAGTTTCCTCTGGAGGCTGCGGGCCAAGATTAATGCCAGTGCGATTAACAACCACTTAAAGCCAAAGGTGAAGCCGAGGTACTTCACAACGTTCAAGGCCGTGGGATGATCAAGCGTATAGCCCCAGTGAAGCAGCTTGGGCATCTGAGCCCTGCCACTTCCGGTGCTTAAATACAACATTTGCGGCAGTGCAATGAAACCCGTGGGGAGAGCCAGCCCGAGCATTTGTAGCCGCAGAGGACATAGGAGGAATAGGACTGACAATATGGCAAATGCCGCGATAAAGACCGCGCTATTCCACATTGGAATAAGTCCGAGTAGGACACCTGAGAAAACAAAGCCTGGGAGCATACTGCTAATGGTTTGCGCGGAACCGACAGGTGGCTGTTGACGTTCCAGAACTGGCCCTACAGGCGCCGCGCCTGGCGGCGCTGCAGGCACCGCGCTCGTCGGTGCGGGAAGGGCCTCAGCGAACGTCGCATTATCGGGAACTGTCTCCGGCGCGCCTTCTGGCGCCGCAACTGGCTCGGTGGTTAGCGCCTTAGCTGCCGATGGGGCGGCAGCTCGTTTAGCATAGAAGGCGCGATACCGAATGGTCAAAAAAGTCAGAACCAACAACAATATCCCAATTGCGCTCGCGAAATGTCTCTGATTAAGGAAGGTCACCTGCGACCAGGTGCCCCAGGCTTCACCGCGATATGGAAAGATGGTAGGCAGGAATTCCCGCAAATGCAGGATCGATTGGATAGCTCCGCGGACTGAAGTTTGTTTGTGAAGGAAGGGGATATATGAGAGCGACCCGAAAAAGAAAAAGAGGAAAGAGCCCAGGCGTCCAACCGTGCCCGAATCAAATAATGCCTCACCGAGGGCCATCACGAGAATAAGCATGGCCACTAGTGTGATGATGCTTAATGCATTGAGACTCCATGTTGGATCGAGACCAAGAAATTCCAGATTTCCGGCCTGAAAGTAGAAGAGGAAATGGTAGCGAATTCGATCGCCTGAAAAGTGCGGATACTCCGTCGGAAAGTTATGACCCACCGCGAAGCTCTGCATGATGGCAGTGTTCGGGCCAAAGTCGCTGTATTCGGGGTTGGAGATCTGCAGTCTGCCTCCCTTGGAATTAAACGACGCGAACATCATCCATGAGACGAGAACCACGTATCCGGCAATCAGTACCCAATCAGCCCAATCAGATCCCTTAGCCCGAGGGAGGTAGCAGCTGTCTCCTGTTCCCTGAGCGAATGCCCTGGATTTATTTTTTCGAGCAAACCAGAACAACGCCGCAATCGTCGCGACAAAGAACAACAGATTACCCCATACGAGTGGCAGGGCCGCATGCATGAACGCCAGTCCAGCCAAATACGTGAACCATGAGCTAACCACCAGTCCCACTAGCACCGCTGCTGCGACTCGGTGGGGCACAGATACGAAGTTGTAAAATTGCCGGCACAAAGCGTCCCCCAGACAAATTGCGAGTGCCAGATAAATGAGACCTAACATGTGCGGAAAAGAGCGAGTTGCTGAGAGTTCATGGCTGACAGCGGAACAGGCGCAAATCCTAATCGAGCGATTCCTTCCGTCAAACGCAGCAGAGGACTTAACCGCTTCCTGGCTTCATGGGATGCACAAACGGACGATGACTGCCTTTTGCCGAGCAAGAATCCGTTCACTAGTCACGGTTCTTTTTCACCGCGGAGTCGGGCGAGGCGGTGGATTGGGGCGAGGTCTGGGGGATGGAGTAGGTCTCGCTGTTGGAGTCGGCGTTATTGTCGGTGTCGGAGTTGTAGTTGGTGTCACTGTTGGTGTCGGCGCCGGTCCTGATAGTTCGAATGCATAGACTTTATTGTCCCCGGCGACATAAATGCGTCCCCGCGCGGCAATTCCAGTGGTATTATAGGTATGTGTGCCTGCCATCAGTTCGTTTGGGCCGCCTCCGTTGTAAATGACGGCACCGGTCTGTCCGTCATAACCATGTAACCGCTGATCGCCTCCGCCGGGGTGATGTGGGTCTTGGGTACCGACTACCCAGACAATCATGTTACTCGTTCCATCTGTAGAAGTGACAAATGGCGACCCGCAACCGCCGGTGCCTCGGTTCACACTCCAAGAACTAACAATGCCAGGCGGATTGGCTGCGGTAATGCGAAATGCTGCAAGCGTTGTGCCGCTCGCGCGAAAAGCGACATAAGTGGTTTGGTTAGTCGTATAGGTAGCCGCCGCCTGCCTGATTTCCGAATCGGCAACTTGTTCTGAAGCCACAGGCGGACTATTGACACCACCGAGAAGGTCGCGATCAAGCAAATAGGCATTGCCATCCTTGCCTAACGCAACGATGAGATGAGAGGGGGTAGCCCCGGGCACATCCACCAGCAACGGACCAGAGGCGCCCAAGTCCAAGTCGGAGATATCGAGACTAAACCAGTTTGCCGGCGCCCAATAATCAGCGGGATCATCGCTAAAGATAGGTCCCGGTTGGAAGCGGATCACTGCTTCGCCGCCATCCCAGTTACCGCCCGTGTTCCAAGTGTTCCCGGTAGTCACGAACGGGTTTTTACCATCGCTGGCAATGCCGGCAACTCCCCATATGGCGCCACCGTGAAGACCAGCGTTGGTGGCGGCCGCCCAGGCCGTGACATTAACTGGATTATCTATCGGTATGCCCACGAGCCAGCCATGATAGAGACTGCAATCGGCCATGCTCCCATACGCAACATAAAGAATGTTACCCACAATGGCGAGCGCCGGTCGCTGCTGTTGGATCTCCGGGGTAAAGTTGACTCCATTGTATGAAGCTGCCGCCTCCACATCCACGGGCCAGCCAGGATTGATGTCGCCAGTGTCCACATCCAGCGAGAAGATAAAATGCTTTATGGTCTGACCGCCATCGGGTGTGATCATTGCGTCAAAAAAAAGCGCGCCTGACGCAAGGTCGACAATGGGTGTGCCGATAATTCCCATGGGGTTAAACTTGGTGCAGACCAGATCGCCGGCATCGACTGGGTCGCCTACGTTGCGCTGCCAGATAATGCTGCCGTCCAGAGCATCGAGAGCGTACACGTTGTTCGACTCGGTCACGGCAATGATAGTTGCTCTTCCGCCGGGACCACTATCAAGGTAAAGCGGCTGGGCATACACATTGCCCACGATTGTACCGTCAAAGTTCAGGTCGCGCGTCAGGTTAGCCGCAGCGCTCTGCGTAAAAGCAGAGTCAACGTAAAGACCGTCCCGGGAGTCATGGTTATGGAACTGTGTGACGTTTACCTGCGCCGCGCTTGCAACGCTTCGCGTAGCGAAGGCGGGCATGGCGTTCGCGTGAGGAATTGTGCTCAGGATGGCGACACACCATCCGACGAGGAGAAGTGAGTAAACAGGCATTCGAGAGTTCATAGAGGAGCGGTCGATTTGACGAGCGCCTCTTTTACCACGGTGTACCGCTTTCTTGTCAAGCGGAACGATCAAGTGCTCATCGACCGATCACGAATCACCGTGTTCTTCAGCGCGGTGTCGGACGAGATCGCGGGCTCGGGCGTGGTCGCGGCGTGGCAGTGGGTCTTGGATTTGGTGCCTGCACCTCAAACGAACCGATGTCGATACGGTCATTTCTTACACGAGCATAACCGGGCCCGCGCTGATCATAGTCAGGTGGGGGAACGAAATTAGGATCGCCAGCATTAATGGCAGGACTACCGGGCAATAGCTCCTGTGTGAAGGTAGGGCCGCCATTGTCCTGCAAAGGACCAAGCATCGGATCGGTGTTAGTCTGATCGCCTGGACCGGTCAAATAACCACCGCCGTCGTCACTGCTGAGATTATAGCCGTCTGACACAATGGAGCCGTTACCGAGAACGATGCTGTGTCCTCCGGGGCTGACCTTGAAGATGGTGTTTTGAACATATAAGCCATTAGAGCCGGTGTTCCAAATCTCCACGTTGTTATCGCTCATGGTGCTATTAAAGATGCTTGATCCGCCTGGTGGGAGTCCAAAATCGGTGTAAAGACCGCCCTGTAAGTTACCGCTGATGGTGCTATTACTCACGATTGTGTTGGCTAGAATAGAGTTATATACCGCTATTCGATTTGCGCTGACGGTGCTGTTATTAAGTGACAGGGTTACGGAACAGCACACTCCAGTATTGTTATAGATCGCATCGCCCTGATTATCTGTGATGGAACTATTAGTTATTTGAACTGTTGCCGTACCGTTTCCTCCAGTTAGTTCACGAAAACCGTGGCTGTGAATAGCAGAGCCAGAGTAATTGTTGCTCAGGATACTATCGGTAATCTCCAACGTCGCATCGCTGCCGCCTTCTCCGTCGTTGTCGACTCCTCCACCGGAGTTATTCGTAATTAGACAGTTGTTTATCAACAGCGTTGCAGGACCGGCATCCGCCGCGTCATTGTAGATGCCGCCACCTCTATTGGCCGCCGCCGAGTTGCCAGTGATCGTGCAATCATCGAGTGTCAGCATCGCGTGGTCGTTGTGAATACCACCGCCAGATTCCGTATTGTAGCCGTTGGTGATCGTCAGGCCAGAGATAGCGACAATTTCACCGGGAGCGATGTGAAATACGGTATTCTTCGCATTGCCATTAACCGCGAGGTTTTCAGCGCCTGGTCCTGAGATCGTAATGTTTCTGACCACTAACAACTCGCCACTGGTCAGGCCGATCGTGCCAGTCACTGCGAAGTCAATCGTGTCGCGGTCAGTCGCATCGCCGAGCGCCTGCCGTAGTGAACCAGGGCCGCTGTCATTGGTGTTCGTGACCGTGATGGTATTTGCGTGAACAGAAATGACCGCCGCGTGAACCAGGATGGAACAAAGGACGCCGCACAGCTTGAATGCGGTGGGTCGGAGACTGCATTCGTTTTTCATTCGTGGAGTATCGGTAAAAGGGAACCTTTTACTCAAAGCGCGTTATAGACGTCGAGAGATTTTTGCGTCTGACCTACTTTCTTCGGCGCGCCCAGCGGTTGCGCCCTACCAATTACCAATCCGGAAATAAGATGTTTCTTCAGCGCGGAGTCGGGCGAGGCCGCGGCGATGGGCGAGATCTTGGAGCTGGTGTTGGCCGCGGCGGCGGTTGCACTTCAAATGACCCAATATCGATGCGACTATTGAATGCTCGGACAAAAGGACTGCCTCGCTGGTCGGTAGAAGGCGGTGGAGTGAAATTTGGATCACCTGTGTTAATAGCTGGACTACCTGGTAACAAGGCATGAGTCAATGTTGGTCCCCCGTTGTCCTGCAACGGGCCAAGCAGCGGATCAGTGTTGATCTGGTTTCCTGAACCATTCAAATACCCGCCGCCGTTGTCGCTACCGACGTTGTAACCGCGCGAGATAATCGTACCCCCGCCCCCCGTAATTAATAATGTTGGCGCTTCCTGCGCTGGCATTCAGGATAGTATTCCCAACCTCGAGCACCCCGCTGCCGCCGAAAGAAATGCTACCGTTGTTACCACTAATCGTGCTGTTCGTAATAACACCTCCCACCAAACTGATTCCGCCTGAGAGGTTCGCATAATTGCCGCTAAGAGTACTGTTAGTGAATATAACGGTCCCACCATCGATTCCTCCGCCGTAGCCCAATGGCTCGCCATCATGTTCGCCGATCGCCACGTTGTTGCTGATTGTGCTGCTTGTGTTGTCAGCGTCCCGCCGTTTGCGATGCCCCCGCCGGCGAGCCAGACCTGATTACTGTTGATCGTGCTGTTGATAATCGTCAGCGCCCCATAGTTAGAGATGCCTCCGCCAAAACCGGTCGGGAAGTTGGGACCAGAGAAACCAGCGGAGTTATCGCTTACCCTACTATTAGTGATAGTCATTCCTCCGCTGTTGTAGATGCCGCCCCCTCGCCTCCACCGAAGGGAATGTCGTCGTAAGCCGCGAGGTTGCCTTCAATCGTGCTATTCACAATCTCAGCGTCGCGCTGCCGCCATCGAAGGCATCGTTGTAGATACCGCCGCCAGCGTAATAGGCATAATTGCCACTGACGGTGCTGTTCATGATCGTCAGCGTCGCGCTGCCCGCTGAACCATCATTGTAAACACCGCCGCCATAGCCTCCCAAGAAATTACCGCTGACTATACAGTTACTCACCGTCAAGACCGAGTGATCGTTTGCCACACCCCCGCCAAGGCCATTTTTAATGGTCAACCCGGAAATGGCGACGGTGTTGCCGGAACCGATGTAAAACACGCGGCTTGTGGCATTGCCATCGATGGCAAGGCTACTGGCGCCGGGACCGGAAATAGCGACGCTCCTACTTACTAACAATTCGCCCGTAATCAGTCCAATGGTGCCGGCGACTGAAAAGCTAATCGTGTCCCCATCGTTCGCATCGGCGAGCGATTGGCGCAATGAGCCGGGCCCGCTGTCATTTGTGTTAGTTACCGTGATGGTATTCGCCTGAATGGAAACGGCCGCCGAGCAGACCAGGATGGAACAAAGGACAACGGCCGCCTTAGGCATGATGAATCGGAAACTACATTTGTCTTTCATAGTGGAGTTTCGGTGAGCGAAACCTTTTACTCCAAGCGCGTCAAAGGTGTCAAGAGACCCTTTCTTTTTGAGGGTCTCCGGCGCGGTCTCGCCACGGCGAGCAGGCTCAGGTCGCGCCCTTCCAATCGCTAATCACGAATCACCGATCACCAGCCTTTTCTACGGCTGGATTTGGTCCGTCCAAAGAAATTGCCAGACGGCCAGCGCGTTGATTGCTACTGACAAAGCGAAAAGAGAGCTTTCAGGCACGGATATTTTCGCAGGTCCATTTCCTGTCAGTAGCAGGAACATCCATGGAAGCAAGATCATGGCATAACGATAGGAGAATTGCCAGCTCCCTGGATTTCCATGCAGCCAAAGCACGAGTGTTAGGAGAGCTATCGCTACCCAGGCCACTATCTTGTATCGGCCGCCTTGGCGAAACAGAAGAAACAGGAAGGGGCTGGCAAGGAAGATTGAACAACCAAAACCGTTTGGTTGAACGTAGGGAAAGTAGTCAATGCTCTCGAAGCCTTGAAACAGCATGGTATAGATGTTCCAAGGGATAGCCTGAATTGAAAACAGCCCGTGCCGATACCATGGTTCGTCGCGCACTTCTGGAATGTGCATGTAACCAAAGTCGAGAATTGAATGGAAACGCGCGAAGTTGTAGGCGGCGGTCAGGAGGCCGAGAGTTACCGGGAGGCTCAGAAAACAGACGAGCATACGGCTGTTTGCTCGGACTCCTCGTTGCAAACTCTTCCAGCTCACTACCCTTCCACTTGGAGGTCGCCAGAAAAGATAAAGATAAAGAGGGGATGTAATGAGCAACTCAGTGCGATTCCCAAAGGCCAGGGCGAAGAAAGCCCCGGCAACAAAGGGCAATGGCCGAACCAACGTGAAATAGAGTGCTGCGGTTTGTCCCAGTAAAGCGAGACCGAGAGCGATTTGCCAGGCTCCGGCAAATCCGAGATTACACCATGTCCACGTGCCGAAAATCGGAAACAGAGCCAACAAACTCCGACGGAACGGTGAAACGGCGAATGGACGATCCGGCGAAGAGCTGTCACGAACTTCGAATGCTGTTGCGAGCTGAAAGAAGAAATAAACGCACACGCCAGCAATCATCGCTGCCAGAAGATGTCCGGGAAAGCTCTCAACCAGGCCGGTGTTTTGCAGAAGCGCTATGGGAAGCATGCTAAGTACTGCTCCCAGGGGAAAAGCCGAGTAATATCTGCCTTCCCAGGGGATCATCTCGTTAAGCCAGTCAGGCGGCTTTTCACGAAGCCCGACGTGACCATGGAGCAGAGCCGATGCAATTTGACTTGTGTAATCCAAATCGTGCAGAGTCGCCCTCGTCGAGAAATAGAATGCGATCGCCGCAAATAACGATACGCCTACGGCAATCCAAAATTCACGACGATTGCCAGGTTTCTGCAATCCATCGCCTACCACAATATTCTCACCTCGATCTATCCTAAGAATGGTGACCTAGCAGCTTCTCCCAAGCGGCTTTTGTTTCGGCGGGCACGTTTTGGTCAGCGTTAACCAACCACGAGATGGTTGCCAGCGAGTTCACGACGACTGAAAGAGCGACCAATCCAACAATTACATAACGCGACCGTCTTAAGGCAACGCTGCCTGAACCGAGAAAGATAACAAGGCAGAAGATCAGGAAAGGATAAAGATCGGTGGCGTAACGCTGAGCGAGTGTGAAATAGGAAAGAATGCAGAGAAATTGCGCCAGAAGAGCTACAGCAACCACTCGTTCAAAGAGGTCTGCTCCCTTGCGTCGAACGAGGTGTGTGATTCCCATGATAGCAGCAAAGACGAGCCAGCTGGAAGACCAGAGGAGAGAGAGATATACCTCGCTAAACGAGTTGGAAAAGAGAAAAGGATACTCGTACGAATGGCGATCTGCTTGGAGAAAAGGCGGCTCGCGTTGAAGTTTTGGAAAACGCAGATTGAAGTAGTCGGCAAAACTACGGGGGATGCGGGCCGGAGCCAACACACCGTATTTATGCGCGAATTCGCTGTGAACAGGGTTGATGTAATAATCGTAGTTTACTCCGGTGACGTTCCCGAACCTTGCGTAGCTTAGCCAAACGTAAAAGGCGAACGCGGCAGCAAGCGGGAGAAGAAGAGCCATCAAATTAACTATTCGGGTTTCGCGTCTTAGCCGCAGGGCAAGAAGCGGTGCGATCAGGATAAACGGAATGCCGAAAGTGGCTCTGGAAAGTAAAGCGCTCGCGGCGCACAAAGAGAATCCGAGTAATGAACGCGTCAAGGCAACGCCCTCGGTCTGTCGCGAACGAAGGGCGAAGTACAGCGCGGCGAGCGACCAGGCGAAGCCCCAGATAATCGCTTCACCGTAGATAGAAAGATTTCCAAGCAACAATAGCAACGGTGATCCGAGCGCGAAGCCGACAATACACGCATTTCCTAACCAGGTGCGACATCGCGAGGAAAGTGGCGACGAGCCCAATCCCGTGCGCATCAGGCCGGCAAAGGCAAACAGGGCAATGACACCGGCGCAATATCCGGAAATCCGGGACCATTTCCCATGCCCTGCCGAATAAATTGAATTTAACGGAATGCGAAGAAACCCCGGGAACGGCCCAAAATACATGCGCACTTTACCGTCGACAATCATTGCTTCATGGCCGATGGCGTCTACATCGACGTCTACGTTGCCTCGCAGAAAATGTTCCGCCTGGGAATCGTAAGCGCCACCTAGCACTTCCTTAACAAAAACCTGCTGCCCGCCCGTCATGGTAAACACGCAAAGAAGCGCACTCAGCAACAGGAGAAGCGGCAGAAACTGAGGAGCTCGGTCAGGGTCTTTCTTCGCCAAACCGGATGTAGTTGCAGGAGTTCCTGCCATCGTGGATCCATCCTTTGGCAACTCGCAGGGACCGGGATCGTTATTCAAGAAGACCGGCCGCAATTTCGCATTTGCGTATGTCATTCGGATTTCAGAATGCCCATTGTCCACGGACAAATAGCACGGCAAACAAAGCGAAAAACAATAATGACCAGATTGTGAGTACGCCGGCCCAAAAGCGGTTTCTAGCCAGTAGCGCGAACAGGATGAAAATGGGAAACATCGTCAGCGTGTACCGTGGAATGCTTTGCAGGAAGTTGACACAAGTGAACAGAATTATGTTTCCTGTCATCCAGGTTGCATAAGCGGGTCGTAACTTGATCCAGCTAACGATTGTACAAACAAATCCAAGTGCTACGAAAAATAGTTCTTGTGAGCCAACCATTTCGGCTTCCCGTGCACCGGGATAGAGAGCCCATATGGCCTGGCGAATTCCCACCGAAGGCAAGGCAAATGATTGTTCGAACGACAATTTCCGTGTTTGTACGAATGCAAACGGGTGCCCAGCGACGCGCCAGTTAATTAATAGATACACCGCAAACCCAGTAGGCACGATCGCAATCCAAAGCCAGCGCCAATTCCAGGAACGCCTGAGCCAATACTGTTGTATTGCTTCGATCGCGAGGGTGGGGACGAGAACGGCACCAACTCCGCGGGTCATCCAGCAGAATGCTCCCAGCACTCCGGCCAACCACCAGCGATCGACACGCGCTGCCAGGATCGAACCCAACCCCATGGCCAGGAAAAGGCTTTCACTATAGCCGGCATGAAGAAAATATGCGGTAGGAAAAATGAGCAGAAACCATACGCTTCGCAGGGCAACAGTGGCGCTGTAATCAAGCCGAACAAGCCGTCGCAACAGCACCGCCGCGACCATGGAAGCAACGCCCGAGACTATAAGTCCAGCAAAAAGGTAATCTTTGGAGACGTAAGCGACCAAGCGGAGCAACCACGGGAATAGTGGATAGAATGCCAAAGAACCGTCGCCAGAATTGTAACCAGATTTGGCGATCTCTCGGTAATACCCGAAATCCCACTGATCCCATATCTCGAACCAACGCCGTGCACCATTCAGATGGCTATCCCAAACAATTGAATAACTTTTCGCGGCAACAACGAAAAGCAGAACCTTGATGGCCATCACCCAGCCGATCACGATCCAATCCTGCTTTGGCAATAACGAGATGATTCGCCTCAATCTCGTATCAGCTTTTAGTAACCGTATCGTCGTCTACAAGCCTAAAGAATCACTTGATTCGCGCTATCTTTTCGGAGGCGAACGTGCGCGGACTTGCCGTCATGCCAACGAGTATTGCCCAGAAAGCCTCAGCGGCATTGAAGCAGGATTATCTTTTAAAATCCAGGGCGCCTTTTTTGACTGCGTAAGCGTAGCCCACCATCAGGATCGTGATGAAGCTAAGCATGCTCCAGAAAATGATGCTGCTCTGCTTGATTGCGTCGCGGTACACCACTGCCCAAGGATACATGAACACGATCTCGATATCGAACAGGATAAAAAGCATCGCTACCACATAAAACTTTACGCTGAAGCGCTGCTGCCGTTCGCCCTGGGGAATCATGCCGCATTCGTACGCGGTATCCTTGGCACGTGTACGTTTTCCGCTTTTGCCTACCAGTACACTGACAAGCAATGCGGAGACGGCGAAAAGGATGGCTACGATGATTTGCAGGAGAACCGGCAAATATTCGCGTAGCATCTAGGATTCCCTGGAACTAGCAGGGTCGGTTATTTTACACCAGCGAGATGGCCATTCTGCTGGGCGATTGCACTGGCCAAAGCCGAAGGCAAGCCCTTGTATTTCTTGCCGTTCTTCTTGACCGCGCCGCGCGCCACGAGATTTTGTAATTTCTCATAAGCTCGCAGGCGTAGCATTTCCTCGCCACCGCTGGCTGCGTTCCGGGCCCGAAGATTCTCGTGCACGATGTCGAACAACTGTTTAAACTCGAACGACGAACGCCGTGAGAGGACAGCCACCAGCTCCTCAGTTACCAGATCAGGAACGCGACGGGAGAATGCATTTTTCTTTAGAATAGCCATAAGGCGAGAAGGATAACACGTTTTCGCCAAATCGCAGCACTTTTCTTTGTTTTCCCGTATCTGAAACCCCGAAAGAGCGCCGAAATGGCGCAGCTGCCACCACCGGCGCACTCTTAGGGCGTGGGCGATGGGCTGTTCATTGTTGGCTGCGGCGTGGCGGTCGACGAAGGTGCCCAACCGCCAAGGCTTGGGGTGCCTTGCTGTCGTGCCCTTGGGCCGACGCTGCTCAGGATGGCCAGCCCGATGGCCGCTTGATCTAACGTGATTGGCCCGAGTGACTCGGCAACATAACCGTCGCGGTCATATCTTTGCGAAGATACAATCGGACTCAGGTGCCTTGTAATTACTTCCGGTGAAGGAAGTTTTCCAAGATCGACGGAACGGGCTATTGCCGGCACGAAAGCCGCGGCCATCAGCAACATCGGACGAAACGAAGCATCAAGCCGTGAGTACAGCAGCGCTGTATCGACATATGAGAAAAAATTCGTCGGCGCTGGCAATAATCGCTCGGCTCCCTTGTAAGTTTGCGAATCAACGAGCTCCGACGAGCTGCCTGTGCTGCGTTTGACTGCCTCTTCTACTGATACAGGGTTGAACCCGGCGATAAGAATCCGCTTAGATAACGCGATTGTTGGAGTGATTGCGACGAGTGGGGTTGCCGATTGCTTCGAAAAATAGCGGACGCCATCTTTTTCTGTTTGCGTCCAGGTTGCCCCTTCTTCGGCGCGTGTAAAGGCCTCGATGATCTTGCTGGCCCTGGCCATGTCCGACACTGGCAGAGTCAGAAGTAGAGATGGCCAATGGGCGCTGGATGGCCAATCTGCCAGCGCTCCCAGCTCGACGCCAAACGCCGCTTTCCAATCCTCAGCTGCGATCCCGCTGGTGGCGAGATCCTGGAAAACTTTCTGCACCGCGCCGCCCAGCGTGGCAACTTGGTTTAGTGTTTCCATCCTTTCTCCCAGATTGAGCAGCATCGCCAGATAAAAAAACGTTTCCTTTGTTCCAAGCGTTAGCGAGGCGCGGTTGAGTGTAGTGTTATTTTCGAGCTTTGGCATTCCAAGGAAAAGCACGTCGCGTATTTTTCCATTCTCGAATCGCGTTGAACCGGCAATGCACCGCATTCTTTCGAGCATCGTGGTCTCGCCAGGAGTTGGACTCGATTGAACAGCAGCACGCAGCGCCGCAAGTCGCTCGGAAAATGCCTTGGGCTGGAGATAGAAAAACACTGCATCATTCGATGGCCGATGCGAAGTGGCCGTATGATATGCTTCGTCCTTATCGAGCGTTTCCCCTGAATTCTTCGCGGGATGGTCGACGCGATCGAGCAGTGCCTTTAATTCCTTCACGTTTGTCGCCGCGAAAAACCATGGGCGATCATACGTTGTTGCCAGAGTAAATGGAGTTGCTTTTAGCACGTCGATTTCATGGCCTTGATGCTGAAGCTTTTCAGTCTTCGTGGCAGGCCGTTGTTCCAAAAGCATCGAGCGCCATTTGCCGATGACCCGCTCGGCGTCCTCTTGCGTTCCGCGAAAACGAAAGCCGCCTACAACGCTTGGAGCGCTATCGCTGATGGACGTCAAGGCGAAGAACACATTCTTTGGGTCGAGCTGTTCGATCTCCTGCAGCGTAACGAACGCTTTCGGAGTGGGCATGCTGTCCAACGGCTTGCGCAAAAAATCCTGCACCGCCGGCTCGCTGTATAGCCGATAGATGTCCGATTGGCGCCACTCATCGCGTGTCCGGCTAAAGTCGGGCATGTGCGCTAAAAAAATTGTTTCTCGCGGCAGAATCCCGGCCACCGGAGCACTAGAAACCTGTTGCGAAAAATTCCAGTAGTACCAACCGGCATATGCGGCAATGGCGACCGCGATGATCAGCAACAGAATTCGTTTCATGGCCAGCGCCTCTCAAGCGCGGATGCTCGATACTCGATGCTCAATGCTGGATCAAACGCAAAGTGATCTGACATGAGACAGCACCATTGGTGCTCAACAAACATCCAAAAAATTTTTAATGCTAAGCTCGAGGATGAAATTGCCGATGCACAGCCTTTAATCGCTGTTGATCGACGTGAGTATAGACTTGCGTGGTCGAAATATCGGCGTGGCCGAGCATTTCCTGGATAATGCGAAGATCGGCACCGTTTCCCAGTAAATGCGTCGCGAAGCTATGTCGCAGAAGGTGAGGGTAGATGTTCTGTTCGAGTCCGGCGCGGCGCGCATGTTCCTTTACGATCTGCCAGATGCGTGCTGTTGTTAGCTTCGTGCCGCGTTCGGACAGAAAAATTTCGCTGCTGCTGCGGCGCTTCACGAGCTTTGGTCGCTCGGTGGACAGGTATACTGCCAGCGCTTCGCACGCTTTACGGCCGACCGGAACAAGGCGGGTCTTGTTTCCCTTGCCCGTTACGCGCACAACTCGCTCTTCGAAGTTGAAATTCTCGAGACGCGCGTTCGCCAGCTCTGAAATACGCAGACCACTTGCATAAAGCAGCTCGATCATTGCTCTATCGCGCAAGCCATGAGTGGCTTTCGTGTCGATCTTTTCCAGGAACTGTTCGATTTGCAATTCATTCAGCGTTTCCGGCAGATATCGCTCGATTCGGGGAAGTGCCAGCGCTTCAGCTGGATCGCGCTGGACCTTGCCTTGAGCAACCAGGAAGCGGAAAAAAATCTTCAAAGCGACCACGACGAGTTTGATCGAAGAAGCAGAAAGGCCGGCGCGCTTGCGATCAGCAAGATATTCGCTGATTGCCGGCAATGTCACCGCACGCGGATCTTCGATTCTTTTCCTGACCGCACACCACCGCGCGAATTCACTCAGCGATCTTTGGGTGGAAAGTTGATAATTTTCAGAAAGACCGCGTTCGACTGCGAGGAAACGGATAAACGAGTCGATCGCCTCTTCCATTTTCCACATTGTAACGGCAGGTGTCTCCGCTGCAAAATCGGATCGCCGACATCGCACCGCAAAGTATCGCCGCGGCGACCGCAGTCGCCGTCCCTACGTTTTATTGACAAGAGAACCTTAAGTGTCCGATGTTTGCTTACCATGAGTCTGGACCTCAATACCATCCTGAAGGATTGGCCGCACGAGAACGGCAATATAAAAGTGCGTAAGATCGCTGGGCTCGATGGCCGCGAGAAATTGCAGCTCCGGGTCGACCTCGGGGTGTTGCAAATGGAAATGGCCGGGCGACCGGATGGACGCCGCCCGCACAATTGTGAGTCGCTCTTGGAATATCATCAGAAACGGGCAGCCCGCGCCGGAGCTAAGGGGGAAACCTACGAACTGACGCCCGAACAATGCGCAGAGCTTCAACAGGAAGGCATCCAATATTATCATCGTTATCTCAGCTTGTTTCAGATCAATGACTTCGACGGTGTGGTACGCGACACGCAGCGCAATCTGGACCTTTTCACCTTTGTCTCAGAGCATACGGAGCGTGAAGATTTTTCCTGGAGCCTCCAACAGTTCCGCCCTTACGTCCTTATGATGAACACGCGTGCCAAGGCGTCTATTTTTCTTGGCCAGGGCAAATTTGCTGAGGCGATAGCCGAAATCGAGCGCGGCCGTGACGCAATCGTCGATTTCTTGCAACAGTCAAACTTTCCGGAACTGGTGTCGAAGAGTTCCGAGATCGCATTTCTGGACGAATGGCTCGAGGAAGTGAAAGCAAAGCGCCCGCTTTCGAAGTTGGAGGTCATGCAGCGCGAAATGCAGACTGCGATTGCAAAGGAGCTTTACGAGCGCGCTGCAGAGTTACGTGACGCGATCAAGCTATTGCAAGCGAAGAAGCGTTAAGACTGACACTCCCACCGAAATTGCTGCCGACTTGGACTGGCTTTCAGCCGGCTGTGAGGCTCCGTCGGCGATCAAATTGTAAAATCCCTTGCTCAGTTGTGGGCGTCGCCTGAAGTTTCCTTTCCTATGGCTACACAACCTACTGAGTACGCGCATCCTGAAGCGCTTGTGGAGACCGATTGGTTAGAGAAACATCTTAAAGATGAAGGAATCCGGATCATCGAGTCGAATGAAGATGTGCTCCTTTACGATACCGGCCACATTCCTGGCGCAGTGCACATCGATTGGCGCGCCGATCTGCAGGACCCTGTGGTTCGCGATTACATTTCTCCTGAGAAATTTGCGGAGCTTTGCAGCCGTAACGGCATCACACCGGACACCACCTGTATTTTTTACGGTGATAAAGCCAACTGGTGGGCCTGCTATGCTCTCTGGGCGTTTCGGTTGTTCGGGCACGACAAAGTGAAAATTCTGAATGGCGGTCGCGACAAATGGAAAGCCGAGGGACGCCCCATGACGCGTGACGTTCCCAAGTATGCAAAGACAAGCTATCCGCTCACCAAGAGAAGATTGGACAAGGAGATCCGCGCCTTCTTCAAAGAGGCCCTGGCGCAAAGCAAGGAAGGCAAACCGCTGATCGACGTGCGCTCACCAGGTGAATACCGGGGCGAGATCACGCACATGCCGGAGTACCCGCAGGAAGGCGTGTTGCGCGGTGGCCATATTCCCGGGGCAAAGAGCATGCCGTGGAAAACGGCTACGAACGATGACTCCACGTTCAAGCCGGCTTCGGAGCTGGCCAGGATCTATTTCGAGCAGTGCGGACTTAGCCGTGACAAAGACACAGTCGTCTATTGCCGAATCGGTGAGCGCTCCAGCCACACTTGGTTTGTGCTAACTTACTTGTTAGGCCTCGACAATGTCCGCAACTACGATGGTTCCTGGACCGAATGGGGAAACAAGGTAGGCGCGCCCATTGAGAAGAGCGCGTAGGCGGAGTGTGGGGAGCACGCGCTTCGCGTGCACACGCCAGAGTCATCAGATGCGTCCTGTTTCCTGCAGGAGATCATGGATTAACCGCATTCGCATTTGCTCTTTGCGGCTGGATCGCAGTTGTGCAATCGAGCGCTGCATTCGCCGTGTCCAATTCAAATTGGCCTTTGTCCCGGGGACGTTGAAGCGGTATTTGCGCGCCAGCAGATCGGTGATCATGACGATGGCAAGCCATGCCTCGCTTCTGAAAAGTGCTTCCATGATTGCCGGGTAAAAATCTTTTTCAAAATCCATCTGGTCGATTCTCGGATCAAAGCCTGCGAAGACAGCGATCTTCGCCAAATCGAATCGGGACTGTTCCGACGTCTCTGTCGGATGTTCGAAAGCTTCTTCCCACAAGGCGCGGAGGGGTTGGTGATCATGCGTTGCATAAGTGGCAACGGAAAGTCGCTCGTATTCGTTTCCGGGCGTGACTTGGTCGCCGCGGACTTCCCACTGTGGGATTTTGAATCCCGCGATCCCGAGAGCGCGCAGGTTCGGCCGCACGTAGTTCGGCACCAGACCGAGGTCTTCGCCAATGACCCGCGTGGCGCCAGCTTCGTCCAAGATCACGCGCAGATATTCTTCGCCGTCGCGTTTGTTCGCCTCGCAGTTTTCCGGGGTTTCATCGTCACGTGGAACAAAATGCGGTGCGCGGCCGCTAGTTTGTTCGAGCATTTGATTCCAATCGAGCGGAAAGAATTGTTTGTTTTTCCGTGGTCGCCACGGGAAGGCGTAGATGCGATAAAATCCGAGCACGTGATCAATGCGAAAGAGATGAAAAATGCGCCGGACAGCACGGACGCGCTCCCGCCACCACTGGAAATTGTTTTCGCGCATTCTGTCCCAGCGATAGAGAGGAATACCCCAGTTCTGACCCCATTTTTGTGTGAAAGCGTCGTCTTTGAAGTAAGGCTCGGGAGGCGCGCCACCGCACCACTCGAGCACGAATTCATCCGGCCGCGCGAAAACATCAGCGCTGTAATAACTGACCCCGAACGGAATATCGCCCATCAGGGCCACGCCGCGTTCTCCAGCGTATGATTTGATTGCGCGCCATTGCTGATGCGCAATCCACTGCACGTAACAGAAGAAATTTTGACGCCTCGACAACTCTGCTTGTCGATCCTGCGGCAGACCGTGTAACCATGTTCGCGCTCTTTCGATTGATTGATGTTGGGCCGGCCATCGATTCCATGCAGCCGAATCGTCGTTCTCCTCCATTAAGACTCGAAAAAATGCGTAATCGCGCAGCCAGGATGCTTCTTCTTCGCAAAATGTTGCGAATTCCAGTTGCCGTTCTTTGCCGGCGTGAGCAGAGAAATTCGCAAACGCTTTCTCGAGGATGCGGCGCTTTAACTTTTTAACCTGGCGGTACTTGACCTCGCCAAGGCAAAGACTGCGAAGATCGACGTCGGCAATCAAAGCATCAAAGTCGTCGCGTGTTAGATCCGGCGGCAAGTTTGGCGCCAGGTGCAGTGTTGTCGGCTCGATCGCCAGGGCGCTGATCGCGTTGTAAGGGCTGTTGTCGGCCCCGATCTCGTTGATGGGCAGCAGCTGGACAAGTTTGAATCCAATCTCCGCGACCCAATCAATAAACTCCCGGAGCGCGCCGATATCGCCGATTCCCAGATCGCCTTCTCCGCGCAGGGCAAAGAGTGGGACGAGGACTCCGGCGATCTTTCCTTCGGGCGAGAGATTCATCAAAGGAATGACGAATGACGAATGACGAATGACGAAACAATGACGAAGTCCGAATGACTACGAAATCTGCGGCGTGTCATCGTCATTCGATCATTCGTCATTCGTCATTTGAGCTTCGTCATTTTCTCGTCACTTGCCAATCTTCCACCAACTCGTTTGGGATTTCCTGGAGAAAACGCGAGGGCCGCTGGAAGACATCGCCAAACCCTCCGCTTAGCCGCATTTGCGGATAGGCAAGATAGAGCTCGTCGCGCGCGCGCGTGACGGCCACATAAAATAGCCGCCTTTCTTCCTCAAGTGAGTCGCGTGTATCGAGTGAGCGATTACTAGGAAACATTCCGTCCGTTAACCAGATGACGAACACCGTGTGAAATTCAAGACCCTTCGCCTGATGCACGGAAGAAAGGTTGACCGATTCTTTGTCGCTTGCCTGGGTCGCCGCGGCTTCTGCATCGACGTTGCTGATCAGCGCCAATTGCGAAAGAAATTCATGCACGTCTTTAAACTGACGGGCAAAGATTGCCAGCTGGTTCAAATCTTCGCGGCGAAGTTCATAGTTTGTGAAATTTGCCTTGGCATAGTCATCGTAAATCGCTTCGACTACAGAGGTGATCATCTCCGATGGCATATTGGGTTCGCCGGCAGGAGCGATTTCGTCCAGAGTATGTGCAAGTTGTTCCCACGATTTCTTTGATTTTGTGGGAACGGTCAATGCCCGCAGGCGATCGCCGAAGCTGTAGCCGGGGGCGCCGCCGCCGGCCGCCCCCGATTCTTTTTCAGAACCGCGGTCATTCGCCATCGCCGAGGCTACTGCGGACAAATCGCCCGCGGTTACAGCATCAGCCGCCCAGCTTTGCCAAAGATTTTCTGCGGTGCGATTGCCAATGCCGGGAAGCAATTTCACCATCCGTTTGAATGCGACTTCGTCGCGGGGATTGGCCACAAAACGGATGAATGACGTCACGTCCTTGATGTGCGCCTGCTCGAAAAATCGGATGCCGCTGGTGATTTGATAGGGGATTCCACGTCGGGAAAGCTCCAGTTGAAGCTCAACTGCATGGTAATGCGCGCGGTAGAGCACAGCGATGTCGTTGAGATCGACACCTTCATCTCGCAGTTCCAGAATCCGTTGCGCCACAAACTGCGCTTGCTCTCCGCTGTCGTTCAAGGCCACCAAAGCCGGTTTCAGCTCTTTTGATTCGCGCGTTGCGCTTAAATGTTTGCGGAATTGGTTAACGTTTGCGGAGATCGCTGCGTTTGCTACCTCCAGAATTTCCGGCACGCTGCGATAATTCATTTCGATCTTGAACACCTGCGCATCCGGATAGCGCTTTGGAAATTCGAGAATATTTTGGAAATTTGCGCCGCGCCATGAGTAGATCGACTGCGCGTCATCGCCCACCACCATTACGTTGTGATGATCGCGGGCGAGCAGATCAACGAGATCGGCCTGGATTTTGTTCGTGTCCTGGTATTCATCGACGAGGATGAACTGGAACTGCCGGCGGTAAATCTCTGCGATCCGTTCGTGCTGCTGAAACAAAGACAAGGTTTTTTGCAGCAAGTCGTCAAAATCCATCGAGTTGGTTGCCTTTTTCTTTTTTTCGTAGCCCTCTCGAACTTCCTGAATCTTCTCGAGCAGGGGCAGGAAATACGGAAACCTTTCCGCAAGCAATTCCTCTAGCGGATCCTCTGTGTTAACGACGAAACTGAAAATTTCCGCAAGCACATCGCCTTTGGGAAATCGAATCTCTTTTGGATCGATTCCCGCGCTGGCAACAACGGCGTCGATCAAATCTTTTTGATCTTCGCGGTCCATGATAGTGAAACCGCTCGAATAGCCCAGCGCGGTGCCGTGCCGGCGCAGAATCCGGTTTCCAATCGAATGGAATGTCCCGCCCCAAAGTCCGCCGGCATCGACCGGCAGCAAATTCGTGACACGGCTCAGCATTTCGCGGGCAGCTTTGTTCGTGAATGTAAGAAGCAAGATGTTTCGAGGGTCGATTCCGTTTTCGAGAAGATAAGCCACGCGATAGGTGAGAGTGCGCGTCTTTCCCGAACCGGCGCCGGCGATCACGAGGAGCGGACCGGGCGGGGCAGTTACCGCTGCAAGCTGTTGTTGATTCAGCTCGGCAGCATAATCGACGTGGATCGATGTCGATGCTGGCGCGCGTTGCAGCGTATATTGACGAGACATGGTGAAACGTAACGCTGCGGTCTCACTAACATGGGTTCAAGTCCCGATTGAAATTATTGGACCCTGATCGCCGATGAGGCGGAGCGACCATGGTCGTCCAGGGCGATCAATTCGTATCGCCCTGCTGATGCCTTCCACGAAATGACTTCTTGCGGAGCGGCCTTGCCGATAAAAGTTTTGCCCGCAAACCAATAGATGTCGCGCACATCCGCATCCGCCTTGGCCTGCAAGGGGATGATGTTTCCCGAGGTTAGCAAAATTTCTTGCTCACTCGATGGCGAAGTGATTCGTGGAGCATTTCCACTGCGCGCAACAAATTCGGCGGCCGTGCCAGGCAAAAAGGGCGGCGGTAATTTTCTTGGCACTCCGGCGCGGCGGAAAATCGACAACAACTCCGTCGGCCAGAACTCGTAGACTTCGTGCTGGAGCTGGCGCGTGCCGTCATCGCGCGCCACGCGAAGTCCGCTCTCGGCATCGACGAGAACTTCCTGATGCACATCGCAAGTTTTGATCGGCGAAATTCCAGGAATAAACCAGCCCTCCACCTGGTGAGTGCAATGCGGCCCGGGTAAATCGCCGGACACTGCGCAAAAGGAGACCCGTTTCAAATTTGCTCCTGGCGAGGGGAGATGCCGTTGATTCGGTTCCGGCCAACGCGTGCGCAAGCTGTCGATGATCTGAAACAAAAGCGGCGCCGCAGCAATTCGGCCCACAAAAGTCCCGTTGGCGTGCCCGTCAAAATTTCCAACCCAAACTGCGAGCACGTAATGATTGAAAACAGCGACAGACCAGGCGTCGTGAAAACCGTGGGAGGTTCCCGTTTTCCAAAAAACAGGCGCCGCCTGATCCGAATAAGCGCGCCCAACTTCGGGTCGTGGCAAGTTGAGCATCTCCAGGGTCAGGAATGCCGCTTCCGGCATGACAATAGAACGGCCTCGCGTCATGATTGGATCGCCTGACGTGCGCCGAAGGGGACGCAGCTGTCCGTCATTAGCGAGCGCAGCATAAAGTCGTACCAGGTCTTCCATTGTGACTTCGGCCCCGCCCAGTGGAAGCGCCAAACCATAAAGTGGTTCTGAGCGCGATAGTTTAATCCCGGTGCCGCGGAGAAATTCATACAGCGTGGGATGATGCAATTCGGATGCGAGTTGCACCGCTGGAACATTGCGGCTGCGCGCGAGAGCGTCGCTGGCGCGGATCGGCCCGGCGAATTCGCGATCGAAGTTTTCCGGATTGTAATCGCCGAAACTGTGGGGCGCGTCCGAGAGGATCGACAAGGGATGTATCAACCCCTGCTCCAGAGCGAGAGCATAGACGAACGGCTTTAGAGTGGAACCGGGTGAGCGCGGCGAACGCGTTCCATCCACCTGGCCTTGTATTTCGGCGCTGAAGAAATCCGCCGAGCCAACCTGCGCCAATACATCCATGTTGCGCGTATCCACCAGCAGAGCGGCCGCATTCTGAATTCCGCGACCGCGATTCATACGCACGTAATCCGCAATTCGCCGCTCGATTAGTTGCTGCTTCGCCAAATCGAGCGTCGTGACGATTTCGGTAGGGACACCGCCTCGCGACATCCGATCAGCGCACCGCACTGACCCTATCATGCCCAGCACCTGCTGAACGAAATGCGGCGCGAGAAATCGCCGTTCCTTTTGAGCGCGCGCGCTAAACAGACGCGCGGAGAATTGCTGATCGATTTTCGCGCGGTCATACCAATTATTCTGGGCGGAATCGAGCGAGTGATTATCCTGATCGACAAACAATGCGCGCCGGGTCGGACTTTGCGGAATGATGCTCAGTGAAATTGATTCCGGCGTCGTCAGGCGCACGGGAGTCTTGCCGAAGTAAATTTCACTGGCCGCTCCCGCGCCTTCAATGTTTCGACCGTACGGTGCGAGATTCAGGTAGGCCTCAAGAATTTCGGTCTTCGAGTAATGCCGTTCCAGTTCGAGGGCACGAACAATTTGGACGAACTTTCCGCTCAGTGTGCGGGTGCGAAGATGAAAACGCAATCGAGCCAGTTGCATCGTGATGGTCGAGGCTCCCGTTTTCATGCGATGAAAGCGAACCAGATCGACGATGGAGCGCGCGAGTGCGATCGGATTTACGCCCGGATGTCGCTCGTAATATTTGTCTTCGTATCGCAACGTGGCGTCGATCAAAGGGGGCGACATCTCTCTTAGCGGCGTCCAAATTCGGTACTTTTGATCGGAAGTAAGCGTTATGCGTAGCAGCTTGCCGTTTCGATCACGCACGCATTGTGAGAATGAAATGCCATCGAACAAGTGCGGTTTTGGTAATGCGAGCCAGCTGACAGCAGCGCACGCGCAAAGAAGCAAACACGCGAGCAACCTTTTCTTGTCACGCCCAGTCATGTACGCGGTCATCGTGACCGAAGCGAAGGACCTCGCACAGGCAGTGTTGAGTACACTTCCGATTCGGTGTGTTCTATCAGCCTGTGTGAGATCCCTCGCTTTGCTCGGGATGACACGCGTTTTCATTTTTAGATAATTCGACTCCTTATTCGGTCACGGTGATCCCGCCCCCTACGCCGCGGCCTTTGATGTTTCGCTCGTACATCGACTCGGCGAAAATGGGCGGCACCGTAAATTCCCCGCGATTGGAAGATTTGATCTGATAATTGATTTCGAGCGCGTTGCCGGACACAGTTGCGTAGAAGACAGCGCGATCTTCGCGCACATCGACATAATCCACGCCGGATACAGTTGAGGCACCGGGTTGCAAGGAGGATCCGACAACTTCAAATCCGCCAGGCAGCAGATCGACAATGGCAACATTAGTAACGGGTTCATCGCTCACAGCTCGCGCGTGCAAGCGGACGTGAATCGGTTCGCCCAGTTTTGTCTGTGTCACCGGCTTATCGTCTTTGTCCAGCAGCTCGCGATAAACTTCCAATCCGGCAACGAGCGGTTGTACCGGCACATGTCGATCGTACCCGGCTTCGACCACCTGGGAAAATGCGCCGGGACCGCTAAGCGGTCCGGCGGTTTTAAAGCGAAGCGCAATCGCGTCCTTGGAAAAACTCGCTCGCTGCAGCAATTTCGCGCCACTTGTTAGGGCGACTTCGCGCTTATCTCTGTAGATTTCGGCAATGCTGAGCTGGGGTAGTTTTTGGGCGATCATGTGCGAGTACGATTTCAGGGCCGAAACAGCATAGGCGGCCGAGAGCGTGTTGAATTCGCCGTGTCCAATCGGTTGGACAATTTGCTCGAATTCCGTGGCTGAGATTTTTTTCAGTCGCTCCGGGAATGCGCGGGTAAGTATGGAGACATATTGCGCGTTGGCTCCGAGTGGCTGGCAAAAGTCGTCGTATTCCCGGCCCGATTCCTTGCCGATCCTGTAGGCGGCAATCAAATCTTCCGCCTCTTTGTCCTTGTGCAGAAGTTTAAGCCCGCCCGCAAGATAAACGCCGGTAACATCATTCTGCCATATATCAGTCTGATGCTGGTCCAGGTAATCGCGCAGATTGAGAATGTAATTGGTGGTGACGACGCCTTCGCGCGTGAGCACGTAAATCCCGTAGGCAATGGTTCGCGCCTCGGACAGGCTCGAGGGTTCCCGCGCGACCATCTTTTGCAAATAACGCAAGCCATTCGCGAACATGTCCGCGGGCGGGACAAAGCCGGCCGTTTTCGCCGCGCTCAGAAAATCCATTACGTAAACAGAATTGAAACTGATTTTCTCGTCAGTTTCGGGCGCCCAATAACCGAACGCGCCTTGATCGTTTTGCCTGCGCCGTAAAATCCCAAAAACCTTTTCGAGTTGCGCGGTGACCTCAGCGCGGCTGAGCCCGAAATCGGACTCGTCCGACAGTAAGAGCCGGCAGAATGCACCGCTGGTAATCTGTTCGCTGCAGCCATGGGGAAAATCTTTTAAGAAGACGTACAAACCATGGGCGAGACCCAACGGCCCGGCGGCAACCGCGGCTTCGCGTTTGGCAAACTCGGAATAAACCTCCCGCGTAATCGGAACATCCTGGTGTCCTTTTTTGAAATTCCCGCTGCGAACATCGGTCACAAAGGGAACCGGAGGCCGAACACTCAGCGTGGCGCGCCGGCGCGTCTCAGTCCCATTTCGGCTGGCAGCAAATTTGATTTCGGCGGAACCGAGTGTGTCGTTGACGTGGAAGCGCAGCTTTACGCTTTGCTCGCGCCCTTCGGCGATTCGCAATTTTTGAGTGGAAGCGCCCAGAATCGACAGGTGCAGGGAAGTCTCGACGCGAAGTTCGATTTCCGCATCTGCGCCCGAACCTTCCACATTGTTGGCAATTGTTATGCCAGCTTCAAACTCGTCGCTCGGCGCAGCGAGCACCGGCGCGCTCGGCGTTATGACAAAGGGCCCGCGAATAAGTGCGTCCCGGTCGGCTGATCCGGCCGTTTCATTCGACACACCGACCGCCATTATCTTTAGCGTGCCGTCGAAAAAGTCGGGCACATCATAGACAACCTCACGAGCAGTCGTGTCGGCATCGACAATGCCGGACCAAAACACCACTGGTTTCTCAGTAACGCGCTTGAACGGATTCAATCTTTGCACCCCTTCGCCGTCCCCGCCAAAAGCGGATAGGGAACGCAGTACGGAAAATTCCGGAATGATGAGATCGACAATCTGCGCCGTTTCTACGCCGAGCGCGCATTTTCGAAACAGATAAGTCAGCGGATTTGGCGTCTTATAATCAGTGACCTGTAGAATTCCTTGATCGACTGCGAAAATGACAATTTTGCTCGGATGGTCTGTTTTGTAGCCGATGTGCAATGCTTCGCCCGGTTTCGCGTTGGTTGCGGCTTGCAGATCGATCTTGAGTCTGCGCTTTTCGATATTGGCGGTGAAGGGGACAACGCCGTAACTGAGCGGGCTGACGAAAATTTCCTTGGAATCGAGCGCTCGCACAAAAGCGACGTTAGTGTAACCGCTACCCTCGAACTCCTGTGGCAGGCGGATGTGCTGGATGCTGGTGGGAGTGTTGGTTTGAAACCAGCTGTAAGCATAAACTTTTTCCCGTTCGATAGTGATGAGACCGTAACCGCTATATGGCGCGGTCACGCTCACCGCGATTTCGTCTCCGGCACGGTACTCTTTGGCGTTGAGCTTGATTTCGAGTTCGGCGTTTTTCTCCAAGGCTCCGGCCCCTACGGCCTGCCCTACCACG